>CAYYWV010000037.1:0-23373 GCA_964475385.1 uncultured Alphaproteobacteria bacterium
GATGTTGGCCCAGGCCAACCAGGTTCCGCAGAACCTGCTCAGGCTCCTGCAGTAGTCCGAAATTGGGGAGGGGGCGCGCCCCCTCCCTCCTTTCGCGCAGGCGGACGCCCGTTCGACGAGTGAAAGGAGAGAACGATGGAAGTCCTATCGCTTACGGCATTATCGCCAGGGACGCGCCCCGCGCCCGCGCCGTCGCGGGCGGAGGGACGGGCGGCCGACGTCGTCACGCGCTCCGACGTCGCCGTCAAGACCGTCTCCCAGACCGGCGCTTCACCGGCCCCGGCGGCGCCGCGCAAAGCGTATGAGGTTTCGCTCGACGTCGACAAGCGGATCAACCGGATCATCGTCACGATCAAGCATCCGGACACCGGCGAGGTCATCGAGCAGCTCCCGCCCGAGCAGATCCGCAACATCGCGGCGGAGATCCGCGACCAGCTCGCGCCCATGGTCGACAAGCACGTCTAGACGGGAATCGGAGCGCCTGGAACCTAATGCAACGGGAAATCGCGTAAGACCGCCATGGACTCATCGCTCAACCTCGGCAACCTCACGGTCGACAGCAGCGGCCGGGCATCCTTTTCGGGCCTGTCCTCGGGCATCGACTTCGCCGGCGCGGTCGACAGCATCATCGAGGCCAAGCGCGCGCCGATCGTGCGGCTCGAGGACAAGATCACCGCGAACTCCGACAAGATCACGGCGCTCAACGAGTTCAATGGCCTGTTGCAGGGGCTGCGCAACGCCGTCGCCGACCTGCGCGGCGCGGTGACGCTCGACGGCTCGGGCGACGCGTTCAAGACCAAGCAGGCCTTCGCCTCGACCTCGCGGACCGACGGCGTGACGCCTTCCGCCGCCGCCAACCTGATCGGGGTGACGGTGACCAACGCGGCCGCTGCGGGCAGCCATAGCATCGAGGTGCGCCGGGTCGCGCTCGCCCACAAGATCTCGACCCAAGCCTTCACCTCGACGACAACGGCGCTCGGGCTTTCCGGCAGCTTCCAGATCAGCGGCGGCACCAACGAGGCGACGATCACCGTGCAATCGGGCGATTCGCTGTCCGACATCCGCGCCCGCATCAACAACGCCAACACGGGCTCGAAACCGACGGGCGTGACGGCGAGCATCGTCTCGGTCTCCTCGACCGAGAACTACCTGATCCTGACCAACGACAAGACCGGCACCGACATCGTGCTGACCGACACCGGCACGGTGCTGTCCGGGCTCGGGTTGTCGAAGACCAACGGCACCGGCGGGTTCCGCAACGGGTTGCCGAGCGGCACCGGCAACGGGCAGAGCAAGATCGAATCGGCCGACGGTTTCGACAAGATCCTGTTCGACGGCACCCAGGCCGACAACAGCTTCCTGATCAGCTACGACCAGGCCACCAAGGTGATGACGCTCACCCGCGGCGACGGCGCGACCGACACCGCGACGCTCTCGTCCACCGCGATCGCGTCGGGCAAAACCGAAACCGTGACCTTCAGCAATTTCGGGGTCACGATCGTCCTCAACTCGAACTTCAACAAGTCGGCCGACATTCTGGTCGACGCCGACGTGGCGAGCGTGACCGGCGGCGGCGGCGCGATCGATTCCGCGAGCGTCAAGATCGCCGATTCGAAAGGAAACATCTCGGGGATCACCTCGACCACGCTCAGCTTCGGGAACCTGACCACGCCGACGGCGATTTCGATCACCGCGGGCGGGTTCTCGGGCACCTTCGACGGGTCGACCACGGGAACCAAGACGGTCACCCTGTCCGACGCCAACGGCAACAGCCTGACCGTTCAGTTCAACGTGACCGCGGCCTTCACCGGCGCCGAGACCGCCGCCTCGATCGACCTCCAGGAGCTTGAGAACCTGGTCGGCGCGACCGGCACCCAGTTCTCGACCGTGCTCCAGAAGGCGCAGACGGCGCGGTTCACCGCCGACGGCCTGCTCAATCCCACGCGCTATGAATCGAGCGTGGTGACGAGCGCGACGGCCAAGCTCAACAGCGTCGCCTCGGTGACCAGCACCACCGGCAGCTTCAGCGTCGACGGCACCGTCATCAACTACGACGCCTCGGTCGATTCGCTGACCGACATCGCCAACCGGATTACGTCAAGCGTTTCGGGGGTGACCGCCAAGGTGGTCGCCGACGGAACCGGCTACCGGATGGACATCACCACCACCAACAGCACGCTCACGCTGACCGACACCACCGGCCTGCTCGCCGACCTCAACGTCAACAACGACCTGGTGATCGAGCGCGCGAGCAACACGGTGACCGACGTCTTCAAGGGGGTCACCTTGTCGCTGTTCCAGAGCGAGCCCGGAACCAAGATCAAGATCGACATCGAAGAAGACCTCACCGCGGTCAAGGATGCGATCAAAGGCTTCGTCGACGCCTATAACGCGCTGCGCGTGTTCATCAACACCCAGAACCAGACCGACCCCGCGACCGGGACCAAGGGCGACAACAGCGGGCCGTTGTTCCAAGACCGGACCCTGAACGCGATCCGCGACGAGCTCTCCGACATCGTCGGCAGCGGAACCGCGGGGGTGAGCAATCAGTTCTCGGTGCTGGCGCAGATCGGCGTCAACTTCGTCAACAACGGCCAGCAGAGCGATCCGCTCAACTTCGACACCTTGGAGGTCGACGACACCAAGCTCGATTCCACGCTGGTCGCCAACATCGACGACGTGCGGCGGCTGTTCACCTTCGACTTCTCGAGCTCGGACCCCAACGTGACCCTGCTCGACTTCAAGGGCACGACCGCCTACAGCGCGACCGGCTACACGCTCAACATCGGCACCATCGGCGCGTTCGATCACAACACGATCACGATCACCGACCGCAACGCGACGCTCAACAGCGCCACGAGCGCCGGCGCGACCACGTCGGGCTCGTTCAACATCAACGGCACGCCGGTCGCATACGACGTCACGCTGGACACCCTCGACAGCCTGTCCGCGAAGATCAACGCGGCGGGGATTTCAGGGGTCACGTCCACAGTGGTGAACGACACCAACGGGGCCCATATCGCCGTCCATTCGACCACGACGCCGCTCACGATTGACGGGGATACCGGCGATCTGTTGAGCAAGCTCAACTTCACGCCCGACAACAACATCATCGATTCGGCCAATATCGGCGGCGCGTCCAACGGCGCCGACGACGGCACCGTCACCATCTCGGGACGCGAGCTGACCGTGACCAGCAAGAGCGGAGCCAACGGGCTCAAGCTCCTCTACACGGGCGCGGCCGGGGTCTCCGGCATCACGCTCAACTACACCGTGGGCATCGCGACCAACCTGTTCTTCGCGGTCGACCGCTTCGTCGACACCACCAACGGGGCGATCCAGAACGAGATCGAGGGGCTCAAGAACCAGAACAAGGCCGCCCAGGATCGCATCGACCAGCTTGAGACCCGCCTCGCCATCCTCCGCGATTCGCTTAGTTCTCGGTTCATCGCCGCCGAACAGGCGCTCGCGACCATGGAGAACACGCTCAACTCCATCAACCAGTTCTTCAAAGCCCAGCAGAACAACGGCTAGGCGTATCCACCGCCATGACAAACGAAACGGGAGTGCCGGATCAATGAACCAGACGGGCGTTCACACCTATCAAATCCAGAGAATCCTCACCGCCTCGCCGGCGCGCCGGGTCGCCATGCTTTACGAGGCCGCGATCAATTCTCTGCGCAAGGCGATCGACGCCATCGAACGGGGCGAGATCGAAGAACGCTGGCGCGCCAACCAGCACGCCGCCGACGTCATCGAGCACCTCCTGATGACCCTCGATCTCGAACGCGGGGGCGAGATCGCCGCCAACCTCGATCGGCTGTACCGGTTCATGCTGCGCCATCTGATCAATGTGGACGTCCGCAACGATCCCCAGCCCGCCCGCGACGTCATCGCTCTTCTCGAGCCGCTGCACCGCTCGTGGTGCGAGCTCGACCGGAAGGTCGCCGCCGAAGGCGGAGAGGCGCAGCCGGCCTCCGCGGACGAATCGGCGGCTGCGGCCGGCTCGGGCGAGCGGGTCTACGCCACCGCTTGAACGCTCCGCAGCCGGTCTCCGGCCTTCGAACCCACCGCCGGCGCCTTTCGCGCCGGCGTTCTTTTTTTGCCCGGCCTCTTCTCTTGGCCCGTCTCGGCCCGCCCGGCACGATCTGCCCCCGGCGTGCAGAGATTGCCCGGCAATTCCCGCCCCATGGGTGAACAGGCTTCCCGTTTCAACAAAAATATCATTTTGAAACAATATGTTATGTCCATTTCCCGAGTTGGCCCGCAACTTGCTTCGGTGGGAGTGATGAACTTTGTGGAACCGAGCACGGCATGACCGTAGCGACCGCCAACCTGTTCGAGGGCCTCATCCCCGGCGCCAAGCCGGCGGGAACGAGCGCAGCCGCGCCCGCCGCCGGCGCGCCAGCGGTCAAGGCCACGGACGCGTCCTCGTTCGATGCGGCGATGGCGAACGCCGTTGCGAACGTCGCCGCAAAGTTCGCCGGGCTCCAAACAAAGACCGCGGCCGCCGCGGGCGTTTCGGGAGATACGCTTTCCGACGACCTACCGGGTCTGGGCGATGACGCGAGCGCCGCCGCGCTTCTCCTGTTGGCGGCGAACGGCCCGGCGGCCCCGCTTCCGCCCGCCTTCCCCCCCGCCGCCGCGGCGGCCGAACGCGCGCTTCAGGCCGTCACGGACAAAGGGACCGCCGCGACAACGCAAGGGAACGCCGCCGCCGCTGCGCTTGCGGCCGAAACGACCGGCTCCCTGTCCGCGGCCATCTTCGCCGAAGATCCCGCCAAGTCGGGGGCGACCGTCGCGCTCCCGAGCGCAACCGTTTCGCCCCCGGCGCTCGGCCTTGGAGGAACGCCGCCGCAGTCGAGCGGACTGCCGATCACGCCGGCCGAGGTCACGCCGCCCTTCGCCAACGACGGCTCTTCCGCATCAGGCCTCGCGACGGCGGCCGCCGCCGCGCGCGCCAAGGGTTCCGCGTCCGAAGCGACGTCACCGACGGTCTCCTCCGCGACCGCGGCGAAAGGCGTCCGCTCCGACGTCCCAGCGTCTGTTCCACTCCCCCCGCCCCAGGCCGAGGCGCCGCGCGCTCCTGCTCCTGCCCGTCCAGAGCTAACAATCGTGCGCACTTCGCCCAGCGCCACGGAAGCCGGAACCAAGGCTTTGCCGGCCGTGAGCGGACCGCTTGCGGGCGAGCTCGTGGTCGCAGCGAGCGAGAGTGCGCCCGCCTTGTCCGTGAGCGCGGCGGCGAACGAAGCGTCGCGCCCCGGACGGACCCGTACAGCCTCTTCCGCCACGCCCGCCGACAACGCATCATCGCGCCCCTCGCCGTCGGCCGCGACGACTCCCCTATCGTCGCTTACCGCCGCCGCTTCCGGCCCGGGGGCGACCGATCCAGGCCCCGGCGCGGTGGATGCAGAGAGCGGAGCGGAGGCCGCGATCGCGCTTTCCGATCTCGCCGAACGCGGACTCTCCAAAGGTCGCGAACGGACAGGCGACGGCGCCGTTCAGACCGGCAACCCGGCCGCGGCCGCGCGGACCGGCGGCGCGCAGCATGCGCAACTTCGCGGCGCCGAGGCTGCGGCGCGGCCCCAGCATCCGCCTGCGCCGCCGGTCGTCGATCAGGTCGTCGTGCATCTCCGCACCGCGATCCGGAACGGAATCGACCGGCTCGACATCCAGCTCAAGCCGGCCGCCCTCGGCCACATCACCATGAAGCTCGACATGAGCGCCGACGGCCGCGTCTCGGCGGTGATCACCGCCGACCGGCCCGAGACCTTGCACCTCTTGCAGCGCGACGCGCGCGGGCTCGAACGCGCCCTTCAAGACGCCGGCCTTCAGACCAACCAAGGCAGCTTGAGCTTCAATCTGCGCGGCGAAGGCCAAGGCGCAGGCCAGCACCACGACCCGACAGGCGGGTTCGGATCGGGCTTCGCCCAGTCGGACGCGCGCCTCGACTTCGGCGCGGGGAGCGAGTCCGGAAACGAGACGGACCCCCTGCCCCCGGCGCGCCCCAGGGCCGCCTTGGACCGCGCCCTCGATATCGAAGTGTAAAGGGACCAACCGATGGACAGCATCCCGACCGTTCCCGACCCCAACGCCGTGACCATCGCGTCGAGCCAGCCCAAGAGCTCGGGCCTCAGATTGTCTGAGGACTTCGACACCTTCCTCACCCTGCTGACGACCCAGCTTTCCAATCAAGACCCGCTGGACCCGCTCGATTCGAACGAGTTCGTCGCCCAGCTCGTAAGCTTCTCGGGCGTCGAGCAGGCGATCAACACCAACACCAAGCTCGACGATCTGATCGGCCTGCTCTCGGCCAATCAGACGGCCGCCGCCGTAGGCCTTCTCGGCACCACGGTCGACGCCAAGGGCGACAGCGCGACGCTTGCGAACGGCGAGGCGCGCTACATCTACGGGCTCTCGGCCAACGCGGCCTCAACGACGATCGAAATCCGCAACGATCAGGGCCAGCTCGTCTACACGGGCGGCGGCGAGGTCGCCGCCGGCGAGTACACCTTCGTCTGGGACGGCCGCGACAACAACGGCGTTTCCCAGCCCGACGGCGTCTATTCGATCACTGTGACCGCCAAGGACGCCCGCGGAGACCCGGTCGAGACCTCGACCCGGATCACCGGGCGGGTCACTGGCGTCGACACCAGCTCGGGCAAGCCCGTTCTCACGGTCAACGGCGTCGAAGTGCCGATGGATGATGTCGTTTCGGTTCGCGAAACCACATCGCCCCCGTCCATCTAGGGAGCGACGGCACGCACATGAAGTTCACAGGTAGACCGCGTAACGCACACGTAGTGAAGGAGACCAGAACATGAGCCTTTTCGGTTCACTGTTTTCGGGCGTTTCCGCCCTCAGCGCCCAAAGCCAGGCGATGGGCATCATCTCGGACAACATCTCGAACGTGAACACGGTCGGGTTCAAGGGTACGACATCGCGGTTCGCGACGCTCGTCACCTCGCCCGCGACCGAGACCACCTACACCCCGGGCGGCGTTCAGATCCGCCCCTTCGCGCGGATCGCCGAGCAGGGCCTGTTGCAGGCGAGCTCCTCGCCCACCGACCTCGGCATCTCGGGCGACGGCTTCTTCGTCGTCAATAGCGACGTGAACGGCGGCAACGAGCCGCTGTACACCCGCGCGGGATCGTTCCGCCGCGACAACCTGGGCAACCTCGTGAACACCACCGGCTTCTATCTCCAGGGCTGGCCGCTCGACCCGAACGGGCTGTTGCCGGGCGCGCCGGGCAACACGACCAACACCACGGCCGCGGCCGACATCTCGAGCCTCGAGACGGTCAACGTGAGCTCGATCAACGGCGTCGCCGCGGCGACCACCAAGGTCGAGCTCGGCGCCAACCTTTCGGCCGGCCAGACCGCGTTCACCGGAACCTACGACCCGACCGCCTCGGCCAACAACATGGCCTCGGGCAACGTGAGCGCGCACTTCAGCCGCGCGGTCCGCGTGTTCGACGCCCAGGGCACCGGCCACGACTTCCAGATCGCCTTCCTCAAGACCGCGACCAACACCTGGCAGGTCGAGATCTACGCCAACCCGGCGAGCGACGTCACCGTCAGCGCGCCGCTGGTCGACGGCCAGATCGCAACCGGCACCTTGACCTTCAACGGCGACGGCAGCCTGGCCTCGGTCTCGGCCGGTCTTTCGGGAGCGATCACGGTTCAGTGGGCGACCGGCGCTTCGAACAGCTCGATCACCTTCGACTGGGGCACCGCGGGCGCGATCGGAACGGGCCGGACCGACGGCGTGAGCCAGTTCGACGGCGACTATAACGTCGCCTTCGTCAACCAGAACGGCTCCCCGGTGGGCGAACTCAACGGCATCAGCATCACCAAGGAAGGTTATGTCGTCGCCTCGTTCTCGAACGGCGAGACCCAGCGCCTCTATAAGCTGCCGATCGCGACCTTCGCCGACGTCTCGCAGCTCGAGGCGCGCTCCGGCAACGTGTTCGCCCAAACCGAAGGCTCGGGCCAGTTCAATCTGCGCGAACCGGGCAAGGGCGGCGCCGGGCTGGTCGCCCCTTCGGCGCTTGAGGCGGCCAACGTCGACATCGGCAAGGAGTTCACCGACATGATCATCACCCAGCGCGCTTTCTCGGCGAGCTCCAAGGTGATCACCACCGCCGACGACATGCTCGACGAGCTGATCCGAATCCGCCGTTAGTAGAAGCGGAACCCGCGTTTCGGCGAACCGGGCCGGCGCGTCTTCCGGGGCGCGCCGGCCGCGCCGTTCGGTCTCGGTTAACCTCTTCCTTGCCAACAGTTAACTATCGGTTTTAGCGAATTTTTAAGCGCGCAGCCCTAGGGTGAAACCCGACCAGCACGTAGCTTGGAGTCCGAACCAATGAACGAAGGGATGCGCACGAGCCGAGGCAGCAGCGCGGGCGGGTTCGAAGTGCCGACGTCGATCGACGACCTGCCGCCGCCCAATACCAAGCGCTGGGTGGTGCGCCGCAAGGCCGCCGTCGTCGCCGCAGTGCGGTCGGGCGTGATCAGCCTCGAGGAAGCGTGCAATCGATACACCCTCTCGGTGGAGGAGTTTCTGTCCTGGGAACGCGCCATGGAAAAGCACGGGCTGCGGGGCCTGCGCGTGACACGGCTTCAAGATTACCGATCTTCGTCGCGTCCGCGGTAAAGATCCGGCCATAGGGGATCGATCTCGTCGCGACTCGGGCGGAGGGGCCGCGACCCGCCCGCCGCCGCCTCCGTCGCGCCGGAAAATCCTGCCCATCACTAGGCAGAAATTGCCGCCCGTTAACGTCTCCTTCACCCCGGATTGCTAGCGTCTCGGGGCGCGGCGACGGCGTGCGCGCACGCCGTCCGCGGCAGCCACGAGAATCGACAAGGGGTTTCAGACGTGAGCGGGCTCGCGCGGGCATTGCAGGGAATCAACCCGGTACGGCTCATGACGCTGCTGATGGTCATCAGCGTCGTGATCGGATTCTTCATCTTCCTGATCATGCGGCTCACCGAGCCGCCGATGGCGCTCCTTTTCGGGTCGCTCGAAGCGAACGACGCGAGCCGCATCGTCGCCAAGCTCGACGCCTTGAACGTGCCTTACGAGATCCGCGGCGGCGGGACTCAGATCTTCGTTCCCAGCGATCAGGCGCTGCGCTTGCGCATGACCATGGCCGGCGAAGGACTGCCGAGCGGCGGCTCGGTCGGCTACGAGGTCTTCGACAAGACCGACACCCTGGGCGCGACGCGCACCATGCAGAACATCAATCTTCTGCGCGCGCTCGAGGGCGAGCTCGCCCGCACCATCGCATCGCTGACGCCGATCGCGTCTGCGCGCGTGCACCTGGTGCTGCCCAAACGCGAGCTGTTCACCCGCGACCGCCAGGAGCCGACCGCCTCGATCGTCGTCACCCAGGAGGCCGGAAGCCGGCTCAACCGCGCCCAGGTGGTGGCGATCCAGAACCTGGTCGCGGCCGCGGTGCCGGGGCTCAAGCCGACACGGGTCGCGATCGTCGACAACTTCGGCAATCTGCTCGCGCGCGGCGGGGCCGAGGACGACGCCGCGGCGATCACCCTGAGCGCCGCCCAGGAGTACCGGGCGAACCTGGAGAAGCATCTCAAGAACACCATCGAGCGCCTGCTCGAACGGACGCTCGGGCCGAACAGCGTGCGCGCCGAGGTCAGCGCCGAGGTCGACTTCGACCGCGTGACCACCAGCGCCGAGATCTACGACCCCGACGGCCAGGTCGCGCGCTCGACCCAGACGGTCGAGGAGCAGACCCAGAACCTCGAAGGCGACGGCTCGCAAACGGTCAGCGTGGCCAACAACCTGCCCGACGCCAACGCCGGCCAGACCGCAAATGCGAAGAGCCTCGCCAACACCAACCGGGTCGAAGAAACCACCAATTACGAGATCTCGAAAACCGTACGCAACATGGTCCGCGAAAGCGGCACGATCAAGCGGCTCTCGGTCGCGGTGCTGGTCGACGGCACCTACACCACCGACCAGAACGGCAACCGGGTCTACACGCCGCGCTCACAGGAGGAGCTCGACAAGCTCACCGCGCTGGTCCGCTCGGCCATCGGCTACGACGAGAAGCGCGGCGACACGGTCGAGCTCGTGAACATGCAGTTCCCGGCCCCCGAGACGCCCGAGGCCCCGCCGGCGCCGATGTTCGATCTCGGCAAGGGAGACTACTTCAAGATCGCCGAGATGGTGGTGCTGCTGATCATCGGCCTGCTCGTCATCCTGTTCGTGCTGCGTCCGCTCGCCACCCAGGCGCTAAGTCCCGCTCCCGCCGGACCGACCGGAACCGGAGACGAGGACCAGAAGGCCCTGCCCGGCCCCGATGGAACGCCGGCCCAGATCACCGATGGCGCCAACGCCGAAGGCGAGAACATGATCGACGTCGAGAACGTCGAGGGCCGGGTCAGGGAATCGACCATCAAGAAGGTCGGCGAGATCGTCGACAACCATCCCGACGAGGCGCTGCACATCATCCGCAACTGGCTCTATCAGGAAGCGTAGCCGGGGGCGCGAGACATGGCATCGAAACTCGAGTATCGCAACCTGACCGGTCCCGACCGGGCGGCCATCTTCCTTCTGTCGCTCAGCGAGCAGCAGGCGGCCAAGCTGCTCACCATGATGGACGACGACGAGATCCGCGAGCTCTCGCAACGCATGTCCACGCTGGGCACGGTCGCGAGCGACGTGGTCGAGCGCCTGTTCGTCGAGTTCACCGAGGAGATCTCGAGCACGACCTCTCTGGTCGGCACTTACGAGTCGGTCGAGCGGCTTCTCTCCAAGACCATCGACCAAGAGCGGGTCGAGGCGATCATGGAGGAGATCCGCGGCCCCGCCGGACGGACCATGTGGGACAAGCTCGGCAACGTCAACGAGACGGTGCTCGCCAACTACCTCAAGAACGAGTACCCGCAGACGGTCGCGGTCGTGCTCTCCAAGATCAAGCCGGACCATGCCGCCCGCGTGCTCGCCGCGCTGCCCGAGGAGTTCGCCATGGAGGTCATCTCCCGGATGCTGCGCATGGAGCCGGTGCAGAAGGAGGTGCTCGACGACGTCGAGAAGACGCTGCGCACCGAGTTCATGAGCAACCTCGCCCGGACCAACAAGCGCGACAGCTATGAGCGCATGGCCGACATCTTCAACAACCTCGACCGCTCGACCGAGGCGCGCATGCTGTCCGCGCTCGAGAAACGCAACCAGGAAGCGGCCGAGCGCATCCGCGCGCTGATGTTCACCTTCGAGGATCTGGTCAAGCTCGACCCGAGCGGCGTGCAGACGCTTTTGCGCAACATCGACAAGAGCAAGCTCGCGATCGCGCTCAAGGGCGCGTCCGAAGCGGTGCGCGACCTGTTCTTCTCCAACATGTCGGAGCGCGCGAGCAAGATCCTGCGCGAAGACATGCAGGCGCTCGGCCCGGTGCGGCTGCGCGACGTCGACGAGGCCCAGCAAATGCTGGTCAAGACGGCCAAGGAGCTCGCCGACAAGGGCGAGATCTTGATCGCCGACCAGAAGGGCGACGACGAGCTTGTCTATTAACCGGCCAGGCGACGGGACAATGGCGCAACCGGTCAAGTTCGCGTTCGACGCGGTGTTTACGATCGAAGGCTCGGACGAGACCGCCGACGCCCGCGATTTCGTGACCCCGCGCGAGCTCGAGGCCGCCCGAGCCAAAGCCTACGAAGAAGGCTTCGCCGCCGGCGTCGCCGAGGAGCGCGCGCGGAACGAGCGCCGCTACGCCGATGCGGTAGAGGTCATCGCCGCCGGAATGGGGGCGATCGAGCGGACCCAGCGGGCCGAGATCGAACGTTGCATCAAAATGGCGACCGAGCTCGCGCTCTCGATCGCGCGCAAGGTTGCGCCTGCGCTGATGGCGGCGGCGCCGATGGCCGAGATCGAGGCCCTGATCGGCGAGCATCTCGAGCAGCTCGTCGACGAGCCCCGCGTCGTGGTCCGGGTCTCGGAAGGCATGATCGACGCCCTTCGCGAGCGGATCGACGCGCTTGCCGCCGCGCGCGGTTTCTCCGGCCGAATGGTGCTGATCCCCGACGCCGCGCTCGCCGACGGCGACTGCCGTATGGAATGGGCCGACGGCGGGGTCGAACGCGACACCGCTGCGGTCTGGAAAAGCCTCGAAGGCGCGATCGCCCGAATCCTCGCCGCCGCGGGCGCGCCAGGCGGCGCCGCCCAGTCCCGCGCCGCGACCGCAACAACCGATTCGCCAGATCCGTCCGCGGCCGCGCCGGCCGCGACGGGCGGCGCAACCCCCGATCCCGCGTAATAGGAGAACGGAATGCCGAACAAGGAGGAACTGGACCTCGCCGAGCTCGAGAACGACGCCGAAGGCGAAGCGGACGCGGCCGCCGAGGCCGCCGCCGAGACGCCCGCGGCCGAAGGCGACGAAGCCGAAGCCGCAGAGCCGGGCGGGCCGGCGTCCGAAGTGACGCGGACCGCGGCCGACCTCGAGGCCGTGTTCGACGTGCCGGTGCAGGTCTCGGCCGTGCTCGGCAAGGCCCAGCTTCAAGTCTCGCAGCTTCTCAAGCTGGGCCGCGGCGCGGTGGTCGAGCTCGACCGCAAGGTCGGCGAGGCCATCGACATCTACGTCAACAACCGCCTCGTCGCGCGCGGCGAGGTCGTCGTGGTGGAGGATCGTCTCGGCGTGACCATGACCGAGATCATCAAAGCGGATCGTTGATCGAGAGGCGGATCGACAAGGGCCGGAGATCCTGACCCGTCATGCTCGACATTACGACCATTCTCGGTCTCGTCGCGGGTTTCGCGCTGATCGGCGCGGCGATCGTCCTTGGCGGCACGCCGATGGCCTTCATCGATGTGCCGTCGATCCTGATCGTGATCGGCGGCACCTTCGCCGTCACCATCATGTCGTACACGATCGCCGACGTGATGAGCGCGGGCGCGGCGGTCGCCAAGGCGCTGTCGCGCAAGCCGATCGACACGACCGTGGCGGCGACCCAGATGATCGAGCTGTCGGAGCTCGCCCGGCGCAAGGGCGCGCTCGCTCTTCAGAGCCTTTTGCCCAAGCTGCGCTCCCTGCCCTTTCTGAACGAAGGCATCTCGATGGTCATCGACGGCGCCAATGTCGACGAGATCGAATCGCTGCTCAACCACCGGGTCGACGCCATGGCCGCGCGCCACGCGCGCACCGTCGGCGTTCTGCGGCGCGCGGCCGAGGTCTCGCCCGCGATGGGGCTGATCGGCACCCTCGTCGGGCTTGTGCAGATGCTGGGCAACCTCGACGACCCGTCGACCATCGGCCCGAGCATGGCGGTCGCGCTGCTCACCACCTTCTACGGCGCGGTGCTGTCGAACATGGTGTTCGCGCCGCTCGCCGCCAAGCTCGAGCGCGAATCGGCCGACGAGATCCTGCGCAACACGATCTTCCTGACCGGGGTGACCTCGATCGGGCGGCGCGAGAACCCGCGCCGCCTGGAGATGCTTATCAACACGCTGCTGCCGCCGGCGCAGCATGTCCACTACTTCGATTAGCCGCGCGTTTAAGCGGTCGTTTCTTGGGAGAAGTTCGATGCGGTTACTGATAATCGGCTCGCTTGGGGGAGAGATCGGGACGGCGAGCAAGATCGCCATGGAGCGCGGCGCCAAGGTCGCCCATGCGGGCAGCGTGGCCGCCGCGCTCGAAGCCCTGCGTTCGGGCCAAGGCGCCGATCTCGCCATGATCGACGTCAAGCTCGACGTGCGCGAATTGATCGAGAGCCTCGCCGCCGAACGAATCAGCGTCCCGGTCGTCGCCTGCGGCGTCGAGGCCGACGCCGAGGCCGCCGTGCGCGCGATCCGGGCCGGCGCGCGCGAGTTCATCCCCCTGCCGCCCGAGCCCGACCTGATCGCCGCCGTGCTCGAAGCGGTCGCCGAGGAAAGCGATACCATCATCTACCGCGACCCCGGGGTGGGCAAAGTGCTCGCGCTCGCCGAGCAGGTCGCGCCCTCGGACGCAAGCATCCTGATCACCGGCGAATCGGGCACCGGCAAGGAGCTTCTCGCCCGTTTCGTCCACCGCAAGAGCCGGCGCGCCAAGCACCCCTTCGTCTCGGTGAATTGCGCGGCGATCCCAGAGAACCTTCTCGAATCCGAGCTGTTCGGCCACGAGAAGGGGGCCTTCACCGGCGCGGTCGCGCGGCGGATCGGCAAGTTCGAGGAAGCGAGCGGCGGCACGCTTTTGCTCGACGAGATCAGCGAGATGGACCCGCGCCTCCAAGCCAAGCTTCTGCGCGCCCTTCAGGAGCGCGAGATCGACCGGGTCGGCGGCAGCGCCCCGGTGAAGGTCGATATCCGCTGCATCGCGACCAGCAACCGCGATCTTGAGGTCGAGGTCGCTGAGGGCCGCTTCCGCGAGGATCTTCTGTTCCGCCTCAACGTGGTCACCTTGCATCTGCCGCCGCTTCGCGAACGCCCCGCCGACATCCCCGTGTTGTGCAAGCACTTCATCCACAAGTATGCGCGCGCCAACGGCCTGCGCGAACGGCCCCTGTCGCGCGAGGCGCGCGACATGCTGCTGCGCCATGGCTGGCGCGGGAACGTCCGCGAGCTCGAAAACACCATGCACCGCGCCGTGCTGCTCGCCAAAGGCGATGAGATCGGACCCGAGGCGATCCTGCTCAACTCCGGCGTGGGCGCAGCCGCTCCGTCCGACCCCGCGGGAGTCGCCGCAACCGCCGCCGGGCGAGGGACGAGCGGGCTCGTCGGGCGCACCGTGGCCGAGGTCGAACGCGACCTGATTCTCGAAACCCTCGACCACTGCCTCGGCAACCGGACCCACGCGGCGAACATCCTCGGCATCTCGATCCGCACGCTGCGCAACAAGCTCAAGCAGTACGCCGAGGAAGGCGCCCGCGTGCCCCATCCGGGCGAAGCGCCGCGCGCCGCGTTCTAGGCTCCGGATAGGCGCGCGTCCATGAGCGAAAACACGCCGGTTCCAGCCGGGTCCGCGCTCAGCCGTTTCAACGTCGCCATGCGCCAGGGCGACGTCCTGCTCGCGCTCGGCGTCATCTTCATCCTGGTGGTTCTGATCCTGCCGATGCCGAGATGGCTTCTCGACATCATGCTCACGATCTCGATCACCTTCTCGGGGCTGATCCTTCTCACCTCTCTGTTCATCGAACGTCCGCTCGACTTCAGCTCCTTCCCGACGGTGCTTCTGATCGCGACCATGCTGCGGTTGTCGCTCAACCTCGCCTCGACGCGGCTCATCCTCGCCCACGGGCACGAAGGGCCGCAGGCCGCAGGCAAGGTGATCCAGGCCTTCGGCAGCTTCGTCATGGGCGGGAACTTCGTCATCGGGATCATCGTGTTCGCGATCTTGGTGATCGTGAACTTCGTGGTTATCACCAAGGGCTCGGGCCGGATCGCCGAGGTCTCGGCCCGGTTCAGCCTCGACGCCATGCCGGGCAAGCAGATGGCGATCGACGCCGATCTGTCGTCGGGACTGATCGACGAGGCGGAGGCCCGCGCGCGGCGCAAGCGGCTCGAAGACGAAAGCAACTTCTTCGGCGCCATGGACGGCGCCGCCAAGTTCGTGCGCGGCGATGCGATCGCCGGGCTTCTGATCACCTTTATCAACATCGTCGGCGGAATCCTGGTCGGCGTCGCCCAGCAAGACCTGAGCTTCGGCGAAGCGGCGGCGGCCTACACGGTGCTTACGGTCGGCGACGGCCTGGTCAGCCAGATCCCGGCGCTCATCGTCTCGACCGCGGCTGGCCTTCTGGTCTCGAAGTCCGGGGTCGAGGGCTCAGTCGACAAGGCGCTGTTCGGTCAGATGGGCCGTTACCCCCGGGCCTTCGGCATGAGCAGCGCCATGCTGACGGCGCTTGCGCTTTTGCCGGGCATCCCGGCGGTGCCCTTCATGACGCTGGCCGGGATCTCGGGCGTAATGGCCTGGCAACTTTCCCGCCGCCAGGCGGAGGCGAGCGCCGAGGCGGCGATCGAGGCCGACGCGCCGGCGCCGCCGGCCGAGGAGCCGATCTCGACCGCATTGCGGATCGATCTCATCCGGCTCGAGCTCGGCTATGGGCTGCTCAGCATGATCAACAGCGAGCAGGGGCATCGGCTGACCGATCAGATCAAGGCCTTGCGCCGCCAGATCGCGACCGAGATGGGCTTCGTCATGCCCTCGGTCCGGATCCAGGACAACATGCAGCTTGCGGCCAACGCCTATGTGATCCGCATCAAGGACATCGAGGCCGGCCACGGCGACGTGCGCCCCAACATGCTCCTGGTCATGGACCCGCGCGGCGACAAGATCAGCCTTCCCGGCGAGGAGACCACCGAGCCCACCTTCGGGCTCCCCGCCATGTGGATCAACGAGGCCAACCGCGAAGAAGCGGCCTTCCGCGGTTACACCGTGGTCGATGCGCCGACGGTGATGACCACGCATCTCACCGAGGTCATCAAGGACCACATGGCCGAGCTCTTGTCCTATAGCGAGACCCAGAAGCTGCTCGACGAGCTCGATCAAGAGCACCAGAAGCTGATCGCCGATATCGTGCCCTCACAGGTCTCGGTCAGCGCGATTCAACGGGTGCTCCAAGCGCTCTTGTCCGAGCGGGTCTCGATCCGCGATCTACCGACGATCCTCGAAGGCATCGCCGAGGCCACCGGCTTCACCCAGAACATCACCCTGATCACCGAGCACGTGCGCGCCCGGCTCGCCCGCCAGCTCTGCAACGCCGCCGCCGGGGCCGACGGCATCATCCCGCTGATCACGCTCAGCCCCGAGTGGGAGCAGACCTTCGCCGAATCGATCGTCGGCTCGGGCGACGAGCGCCAGCTTTCGATGCCGCCCAGCAAGCTGCAGGAGTTCATCAACAGCGTGCGCCAGACCTTCGAGCGCCACGCCTTGATGGGCGAGAGCCCGGTGCTGCTGACCAGCCCGGCGATTCGCCCCTTCGTGCGCTCGATCGTCGAACGGTTCCGTCCGACGACCATGGTGATGTCGCAGAACGAGATCCACGCCAAAGCCAAGATCCGAACCGTGGGCCAGATCTGATGACCGCCCGGAGCCTCGTCCCATGCGCCTGAAGTCGTTCACCGCCCCCACCATGAGCGAGGCGATGCGCATGATCCGCGCCGAGTTCGGCGAGGATGCGGTGATCGTCTCGACCCGGCCGGCGAACGGCCGCCGCGCGGTCCAGGTGACCGCCGCGGTCGATCGCGTCGACCCGATCTCGGCCGAGGCGGCGGCCGCGCCCTTGACCGACGGCGATACCGAGACGGCCGGCGACGGCGTGGCCGGCGCGATCGCCCAAGCGCTCGCCTACCATCGCGTTCCCGACGACGCGCGCGCCCGGGTCTGCTCCGCCATCAACGCGCTTGGCCCGACCGCAGGCGAAGCGCTCGCCGGCGCGCTCGCCGAGTGCTTCGCCTTCGCGCCGCTCGATCTCGCGCCGGAACGCGCGCCACTCGCGCTGGTCGGGCCGCCCGGCGCGGGCAAGACCGTAACGGTGGCCAAGATCGCGGCCCGCGTCGTGCTCGCCAAAGAGCGGGTGCGGGTCATCACCACCGACAACTTCCGCGCCGGCGGCGTCGATCAGCTTCGCGCGCTGACCCGGCTTCTCGACATCGACCTCGAGACCGCGGCCTCGCCGCGCGAGCTCGAGGCCGCGGTCGGAGACGCCGAGGGCCTCGTGCTCATCGACACCGCGGGCGTCAACCCGTTCAGCCGCGCCGCGCTCGTCGGCCTGGCCGAGCTGATCGAAAGCGCGGCCGCCGAGCCCGTGCTCACGCTCGCCGCCGGCGGCAACGCCGATGATGCGGCCGAGATCGGCGAGGCCTTCGGCGCGATCGGCTGCCGGCGGCTGGTGCTGACCCGGCTCGACGCTGCGCGCCGGCTCGGCGCTGCGCTCGCGGCCGCCGCAAGCGGCGGGCTTGCGTTCTCGGACGTGAGCCTGAGCCCGCATGTCTCGCGAGGGCTCCGCCCTCTCGATCCGGCGGGGCTCGCCCGCCTCCTCCTTTGCTGCCCAGATCCAGAAGATCCCCTCACCCGGTCGTGCGAGGTCATTCAATGACTGCCCATTCCACCGCACCGAAAAGACCCATGCCGCAGGCGGCGCCCGGCAATATCATCACCATCGCGTCCGGCAAGGGCGGCGTGGGCAAAACCTGGCTTGCGATTACGCTTGCGCATGCGTTCGCCAAAACCGGGCGGCGCACGCTTCTGTTCGACGGCGATCTCGGGCTCGCCAACATCGACATCCAGCTCGGGCTCGCGCCCGAACGCGATCTCAGCAGCGTGATCGCGGGACGGCTGAAGCTTGGAGAGGCCGTGACCCGTTTCGACGACGGCGGATTCGACCTGATCACGGGCCGTTCGGGCTCGGGCAATCTTTCGGCGCTGCACCCTTCGCGGCTCACCACGCTGCGCGACGACCTGATCGCCGTCGCCGAGGGCTACGACGACGTGCTGGTCGACCTCGGCGCCGGGCTCGAGCAGGCGGTGCGGCTGCTCACCATCAATTCGAGCCGTTGCCTCGTGGTCTGCACCGACGAGCCCACCGCGCTCACCGACGCCTACGCCTTCATCAAGATCATGCGGCTCGAACGACCGAGCGTGGATCTCCGCATCGTCGTCAACATGGCGACCAGCCGGGCCGACGGCGAGCGCACGTACAACACGTTGCGCAAGGTCTGCGAGAACTTCCTGCGGTTCTCGCCGCCGCTTGCCGGGATCATTCGCCGCGACCGCCGGGTCAAGGACGCGATCCGCAATCAGGTCGCGATGCTGGTCCGTTACCCGACGAGCCTCGCCGCCTCCGACGTCGAAGACCTCGCCGAGCTGCTCGCGAAGGAACGCTAGATCCATGCTGCCCCCCGCCGCGCAGACGGTCCCGCCCGGCGTCCGGCCCCTCGCCGTCCCGATCATGCTGCCGCCAGCGCTCGCCGAACGGCTTGGCGGCGCAACGGTCGAAGGCGTGGTCACGGGACGCGACGGGGCCGGGCGCGTCCTTCTGCGGACCGAGGCGGGAACGCTCGCCCTCGTCACCCGCATCGCTCTGCCCCGCGGCGCGCGAGTCACGCTCCGCATCGAGGCCGGCGCGCCAGTCTCGGCGATCATCGAGACG
The DNA here is from genome assembly GCA_964475385.1 of uncultured Alphaproteobacteria bacterium. Lineage (GTDB taxonomy): Bacteria > Pseudomonadota > Alphaproteobacteria > JAAXGF01 > JAAXGF01 > CAYYWV01. Next base: position 19,090 of record CAYYWV010000037.1, read on the forward strand.
ATCGACGGCGCGCCGCCGCCGTCGTCGCCGCCGCCCGCCGCTTCCCGCGGCGCGCCAACGGCCGCGCCCGCAACGACCGGCGCGGCGGGTGAAAGCGACGCGCGCGAAGGCGGGCCCGCGCCCGTTCTCGAAGACCGCGCGCCTGTGTCGAGGAGCGCTCCGTCCTCTCCGGCCGGGGCGCGCGCGGTGGTTGCGGGCGCGGTGGTCACGGCGACCCCCATCGCCCGGCCCGCCGGGCCGCCGCCTTCACCGCCGAACATGCCTCAGACCCAAGGGTCGCAGCCCGCGCCGAACGCGCCCCTTTCCGACGCGAAGCCCCCCGCCGCACCGGAATCCGGCGCGGCCGCTCCGCGCCCAACGCCCTCCGAAGCGGGCGGTCAACGGTCCCCGGCGGCAAGCGCCACCGCAGGAGCGCAAGCCCGGAAGGCGCCGCTTACGCTTCGCGTCCTTGCGATCGCGCCGGCGCCGGCGGACCCACCGCAGACGCCCCTTTCGTCGCCCTCGTCGGCCGAGCCGTCGGCGCAAAGCGCCGCGCCCCCTCCCGGGCCGGCGGCGGACCAGGCGGCGTCCCCGGCGAAGAAGACCGACGGCCCACGCATTCCGCGCCCTGTCTACGCTCGCGCCCCGGCCACGGGTCGCCCGAACGGGCAAGCGACCGGAGCTGAAGCCGCGCCGAAGGGGCAGACGGCGGCGGGTCTGCCGCCCGCGCCTTCTGCCCCCTCGGCGGCCGCGCTATCGCCCGCCCGGGCGCTCGCGTCCATGCCCGCCGTCCCTGGAACGGCCGCCGCGCCGCGGGCCGCCCCGCCAACGGCGGCTCCTCTCGGAAACGACGGCATCGCGCCCGCCGCCTTCACCGCAAGCGTGATCGGCGCGGACGCAAGCGGCCGGCCGTTGATCGAAACGCCGATGGGCGTCTTGCGCCTCGAGCTTGCGCAACCGCTCGCGGCCGGCGCGCGGCTTCTTCTCGTCCCGGTCGAGGTCGACCCCCCGGCCGACCCCGCTTCCGTGGACGCGCTTCCGGCGGCGCTTCTCGGTCCGACGCGCGAATGGCCGGCGCTGCGCGCGGCGCTCGACGGCTTGCGCGCAATCGCGCCCGCCGAGGCCCGGGCGGTCATCGAGCGCGCGATCCCGCAGCCCGGTCCCAGGCTCGCGCAGGTGGCGCTGTTCTTCCTCGCCGCGCTGCGCGGCGGCGACCTCGCCGGCTGGTTCGGGCAAGAGCCCCTCAAGCGGCTCGGCGATCACGGCCAGGGCGACCTCGTGCGTCGGTTGGCGAGCGACTTCGCCCAGCTCGGCCGCATCGGCCAGCAGAACCCGACGCCCCAGTCCGCCCACTGGCAGGCGACGATGATCCCGATCCTGAGCGGCGAAACCGTCGAACGCGTGCGCCTGTTCCATCGGCGAAGCGGCGGCGAGGACGGCGCCGACCGGAACGGGACCGGCACGCGTTTCGTCGTCGAGTTCGGTTTGAGCCGCCTCGGCGAGGTCCAGCTCGACGGCTTCCTGCGCGCGCGCCGCTTCGACCTGATTTTGCGCAGCCGCGCGGCTCTTTCGGAAGAGATGCGGCGCGACATCGCGGCCATCTTCGAGAACGGCCTCGCGATCGCCGGGCTCGGAGGCGCGCTCGCCTTCCAGGTCGCCGAGCGCTTTCCGGTCTCGCCGCTCGCGGAAATGAGAGCGCATGCGGAGGACGGCGATGGCCTGGTCGTTTAACGCCGCCGAAAAACGCCGCAGCGGAGCGCTCGTCGATGCGGCCGCGATCGCGCGCCCGCACGCCATCGTAGACGAGCGCGAACGCGCGCTTCTGGAGCGCCGCAACCGTTTGGTCGGCGAGCGCAACCCGGGTCGGCGGCACGACTATGTGGTGACGCTGACCGGAGCGCTTGCGCCCGGGGGCCTCAACGCGCCGCTGCGCGTGGTGCTGCGGTACGTCCCCGACCGGACGGTGCTCGCGCCCGCGGCTTTCGCCGCTTGGCTCGACGCGTTCGGCGACGGCGCATGGAGCGGCGTCGAAGCGCTCGCCGTCGCCATGGTCGAGGATCTCAACAGCGAGCTGATCCCGCGCTGGATGCGGGTCTCGTTGATCGCGGAAGGCGGCGAGCGCGACCCCGGCTACCGGGTCGATGTGGAGGACCGCCAGCCCAACTGGGACAACCCGTCGCTTCTCGCCCGCATCGCTACGGGCGCGGCGTAAGGGCCGCTACGCCTCGCGGCGGCGGAAGCGGACGAGCCCCATCTCGTCGAGCTGCGCCTGCTCGGCGCGCGCCTCGGCGGCGCGGACGGCGGCGATGCGGCGCTCGAGCGTGATCTCGTACTTCTTGAGATCCTGAAAGGCGGCCGAGACCGCGTCGGCCGCACGCTCGATCTCGACCGCAAGGGCGGCGAGATCGTCGTCGATGCGCGCGCGCTCGTCCGCAATTCGCCGGGCGAAGGCGATAAAGGTCGCCCGGGCCTCGAACGAGGCGCCTGCGGCCTTGCGCTCGGCGGCCAGCGTCTCGTCGAGCGCGGCCTGGCGGGCGAGCAGCGCGGCCCGGCGCTCTTCGAGCGCGACGAGCGCGGCGCGCGCCTCGTCGAGGATCTGCTTGTGCAAGCGAACGAGGGTGTTGAGCGCCTTCACGGCGCCTCCATGCCCAGGATCTCGGCGAGCTGAGCGTAGCCGGTCGCAAGGTCGCAGCGCTCGTCCTTATCCTGGGCGAGGAAGCGTTCGAGCGCGTCGCGGTAGCGGATGGCCTCGTCGACCGCGTTGTCCGAGCCTTCGCGGTAGGCGCCGAGCCGGATCATCTCGGCCATGTCCTCGTAGGTCGCCATGAGCTGCTTGGCGCGGTTGACGAGCGCGTTCTCGGCCGGGCTGTTGCAGTCGGGCATGGTTCGCGAGATGCTGCGTTGGATGTTGATCGCCGGGAAACGGCCGCGCTCGGCGATGGCGCGGTCGAGCACGATATGGCCGTCGAGGATGCCGCGGACCGCGTCCGCAATCGGTTCGTTGTGGTCGTCGCCTTCGACCAGAACCGTGAACAGGCCGGTGATCGTGCCGCGCCCCGCGCCCGGCCCGGCGCGCTCCAGCAACCGGGGCAGCTCGGCGAACACGGTCGGCGTGTAGCCCTTGGTGGTGGGCGGCTCGCCCGCCGACAGCCCGATCTCGCGCTGGGCCATGGCGAAGCGGGTGACGCTGTCCATCAGGCACAGGACATCGCGGTCGCGGTCGCGGAAGTACTCGGCGAGCGCAAGCGTGAGATAGGCGGCCTGGCGGCGCATGAGCGCGGACTCGTCCGAGGTCGCGACCACGATCACGCTCCGCGCGAGGCCCTCGGGGCCGAGGTCGTCCTCGATGAACTCCTGGACCTCGCGGCCGCGTTCGCCGATCAGGCCGATCACGTTGACGTCCGAGCCCGTGAACCGCGCAAGCATGGACAACAGCACCGACTTGCCGACGCCCGAGCCCGAGAAGATCCCCATGCGCTGGCCGCGGCAGCAGGTGAGAAGCGTGTTGATGGCGCGCACGCCGAGGTCGATCTTGCCCTCGACCCGGCGGCGGCTGTGCGCCGGCGGCGGCCGGTTGCGCAAGGGATAGGCGTCGACCCCGCGCTCGAGCGGCCCTTTGCCGTCGACCGGCTCGCCGAAAGCGTTGAGAACGCGCCCGAGCCAGGCCGGGCTCGGGTAGACCACGGGCTCGGATTCGGCGACCAGCGCCTTGCAGCCGAGCCCGACGCCATCGACCGAGCCGAAAGGCATGAGAAGCGTGCGGTCGTCGCGAAACCCCACCACCTCGCAGACCACCCGGCGGCCGTCGCGCGCGGTGATCACGCAGCGCCGCCCGATCGAAAGCCTGCGCTGAAGGCCCGCGCATTCGACCAGAAGGCCGAGGACCGCCGTGACCCGCCCGTAAAGCCGGAAGGGCGCGGTGCGGTCGACCTCGACGAGGGCTCTTTCGAGTGCTGTCGGCAACGTCCGGAAGCCAGGGGAAAACAACGCCCAAACGGGCACGCCCCGATCATCGCCGGACGCGATTAACGATCGGTAAAGCAAACCCATCCCGCTCCGCGGGCGAAGGCCCGGGCCGAACCGTTGGACCGTTCTTCCCGCTCCTTCCCGCGCGGTCTGCAAAGTTTTGATTCCACGGCAAGAAAACGCCTTGCGCCGGCGCACATCGTTAACTATTCCTTTACGGAGCCTCCGGTAACGTTAATATTCATTGGTCTCTTTCGGCCGTCGATTTTTCCGGGAAATCAGAAATGCGTGTATTGCTTGTGGAAGACGACACGACGTTGGCGAAGAGCATCGAGCTGA
>CAYYWV010000038.1:0-1617 GCA_964475385.1 uncultured Alphaproteobacteria bacterium
ATGCACCAGGGCTGGATGTTGCGCATCCATTCGAAGTAGGTGTTCTCCCACTGGCGGGGGACGAAGCGGGTGCGGCCCCGCTCGACCGCCTCGATCGCGGGCTTGGCCAGCGTCGCGGCGTCGACGAACCACTGGTCGGTCAGCCAGGGCTCGATCGCGACGCCCGAGCGGTCGCCGTAGGGCACGGTGTGGACATGGTCCTCGATCCGTTCCAGAAGCCCCTTCTCCTCCATCTCGGCGACGATCTTCTCGCGCGCCTCGTAGCGATCGAGCCCGCGGTAGCGCTCGGGCGCGGCGTCGTTGATGCGCCCGTCGCGATCGAGGATGTTGATCATCTCGAGGTTATGCCGGCGGCCGACCTCGAAGTCGTTGAAGTCGTGCGCCGGCGTGATCTTGACCGCGCCCGAGCCCTGCTCGGGGTCGGCGAGCTCGTCGGCGACGATGATCAGCCGCCGCCCGGTCGAAGGCTGGATGCAATAGCGCCCGACGAGATCCTTGTACCGCGGATCGTCGGGGTGGACCGCGACCGCGGTGTCGCCGAGCATGGTCTCGGGCCGGGTGGTGGCCACCGTGATGCAGCGGTCTTTCGCGCCCTCGATGGGATAGCGGAAGTACCATAGATGGCCTTTGACCTCGCGCTGCTCGACCTCGAGGTCCGAGATCGCGGTGTGCAGCTTGCAATCCCAGTTGACGAGCCGCTTGTCGCGGTAGATCAGCCCTTCCTTGTAAAGGGCGACGAAGACCTTGCGGACCGCGCGCGAAAGCCCTTCGTCCATGGTGAAGCGCTCGCGCGACCAGTCGGCCGAGGCCCCAAGGCGGCGAAGCTGGTTGATGATCGCGCCGCCCGATTCCTCCTTCCAGCGCCAGACCCGCGCGACGAAGGCCTCGCGGCCGAGCTCTTGGCGCGTCTTGCCTTCCTGGGCGAGCTGGCGCTCGACGACCATCTGGGTCGCGATGCCGGCGTGGTCGGTGCCCGGCTGCCACAGGACGTCGCGCCCGCGCATCCGCTGCCAGCGCACCAGGATGTCCTGGAGCGTGTTGTTGAGGGCGTGGCCCATGTGCAGGCTGCCGGTGACGTTGGGCGGCGGAATAACGATGGCGAAGGGCTTGGCGTCGGGCCGCTTGCCGCAGGCGAAGGCGTCCGCCTTCTCCCAGGCCTCGTACTGCCGGGCTTCCGTTTCCTGGTGGCGGTAGGTCTTGTCCAGCATGGCTGAACCTGGTTGTTCTCGGGTATCGGTGCGGCAGGGAAGGGTCCGGCGGCGCCGGGCGGGATGGCCTAGTCGGGCTCGGCCCGGCGCGCGAGGTTGCGGATTTCGCGCTGGACCAGACGCTCCACCAGCGGCGGCAGGTTGGCGTCGAGCCACTCGCGCAGCATGGGCCGGATAAGGTCCATGACCAGATCCTCGACCGTGCGCCCCGAATCGCCGAAGCGGAGCTCGGCGACCTCGGGCGGCTCGGGCTCGGTCGCCCGGGCGAGCTCGGCGAAAGCGGCGGTCGCCTTGGCGGCGGCCTCGTCCGAGATCAAGTGTCCAGGCTGGGCGGCTTGTTCGGGCGGCGTCTTTTCGGCAAGGGCAAGCTCGTCGGGCGGAATTTCGGGTTCGGGCGAAGGTTCGGGCG
>CAYYWV010000038.1:1717-23286 GCA_964475385.1 uncultured Alphaproteobacteria bacterium
GGCTCCGGCTCGGGCGCAGGCTCTTGGGCAGGCTCGGGTTCGGCCTCCGCCGCCGCCGGCGCGGGCTCCGGCTCCGGCGCAGGCTCCGGCTCGGGTTCTGGCGCGGCCTTCGCCCGCTCCGCCGAGAGATCGACGGTGGTGCCGTCCTCGGTCACCATCTGGGTGAGCTCAAGCACGTCGTCCGCCTCGGCCGCGCCGTCCTTACCGGCGTCGGCTTCCTTGGCCGGTTCCTCGGGCTTTGGCGCCGGCGCGGCGGCCTGGGCCGCGGGCGTCTCGGCGGCGGTCTCGTCCCCCTCGCCGTCCTCGGAAATGATGCGACGGATGGAGGCGAGGATCTCCTCCATCGAGGGCTCTTTCTGGGACTTCTCCTCGCTCATCGATGATCCTCAATCGTCGCGCGCATCGCCGGCAACACTAGAGCATATTCCGGCCATATGGAACCATTCTGCCGGCGGCCTCGTCAGTTGCCGCCACCGAAGCCCCACAGCTTGTCGCGGACCCGGTCGTAATGGCGCCGCGCGTCGTAAAGCGCGACGTTGAGGCCCAGCCGCGCGGCGGTCAGATCGCCGATCGCGGCCTTGAGGGTGAAGCTCGCCACCACCTCGTCGCGGCGCGCGCGGACGAGATCGACCCGGGCGGTGAACAGCTCCTGCTCGGCGTCGAGGATGTCAAGCGTGGTGCGCGAGCCGACCTTCGCCTCCTCCTGGACGCCTTCGAGCGCGATCTCGGCGGCCCGCACCGAGGTCTCGAACGCCTTGATGCGGGCGCGCGCGGTCTGCAACGCCTCCCAGGCGCGGGTCACGTCCCGAGCGACGGCGCGACGGCTCTGCTCGACCTCGAGACGACGCTGCGAGGCGACCGCGCGGGCGGCGCGCACCTGGGCGTATTCGGCCCCCGACTGATAAAGCGGAATCGAAAGCTGAGCCGTGAGCGTCGCCGTATCCTGCGAAGCGATGATGGTCGAGGTGTCCTCGGCCATAACGTAGGTGCCGTTGAGGGTGAGCTTGGGCAGAAGCGCGCCGGTCGCGATCCGTACATCGAGCCTGGCCGCGCGCTCGGCGTAGACCGCCCGCTGTATAATCGGGTTCTGATCCGCCGCCAGCGCCTGGGCCGCCTCTTCGGTCTCGGGCAGATCGGAAACGGCGCGGGGCTGGGCGAGCTCTCCGGGAAGCGCGCCGATCACGTTGAGATAGACCGCGCGCGACGAGGCGAGATCTCCTTCGGCGCGGACCCGGTCGGCGGTCGCGTTGGAAAGCCGCGATTCGGCCTGGGCGACGTCGGTGCGCGTGACTTCGCCGACCTCGAAACGATCGCGGGTCGCCTTGAGCTGCTCGCGTAGCCGTTGCTCGTTGTTGATCGCGAGCTTGAGCACCGCCTGGTCGCGGTAGACGTCGAGATAGGCGGTCGCCGCCTGAAGAAGCACGTTCTGCTCGACTTCGGCGAGGCGGGCGCGGTCGGCCTTGACCAGGTTCTCCGCGCGTTGCACGCCCGAGACCGTCCGAAAGCCGCGGAACAGCGGCTGGCTCAGCGAGAACGTCATGGTGCGCGGGTTGAGCGTGTCGTCCGTCGAATCGGACGAAACGTCCTCGATTCCGGCATCGGCGGTGATGCTTACCGTCGGCCGCCAGCCGCCGAGCGCCCGAGGCACCTCCTCGTCGGTGGCCCGCAAGGCCGCCCGCTGGGCGAGAAGCGTCGGATTGTTGGCGTAGGCCGCGGCGAGCGCGTCGTCGAGCGTCTCCGCCGCCGCCGGCGCAACGAACCCAATCATCGCCGCAGCCATCGTCGCGCTCAGAAACGCTCTTTTCATAACCCCCACCCTTTCCGCCACGCCTCGCCCACAAGCCGCGGCGACGTCTTAGAACACGAAATCCGGTTCCTTGCGGAACCCGGGAAGAAGCGGCACCGCCGCATCGAACACCGGTCGCCGCGAGATCACGCCGTGCATCCGCAAAAGCACCGTCGCCCGACCGACCGGCCCGGCCGCGTTCACCACGGTCGCCAAACGTCCGCCCTCGGCGAGCTGATCGGTGATCGCCCGAGGCACCTCGTCGACCGCGCCCTCGATCAGGATCACGTCGTAAGGCGCTTGCTTGGGATAGCCCTCTTCGAGCGGCCCGGTCACCACGGCCGCGTTGTCGACCCCGAGCTCGGCCAGCAGCGCGCTCGCCTTGTCGGCGAGCGCGGCGTCGCACTCCAGCCCGACCACGCTCGCCGCAAGACGGGCGAGCAGCGCCGGGCCGTAGCCGGTCGCGCAACCGATGTCGAGCACCACGTCGTCGGCGCCGATCTCGGCGGCCTGAAGCAGCCGCGCCATGACCATGGGTTCAAGAAGATACCGCCCCGGCGCGACCTGGATGTCTTCATCGATATAGGCGAGCGCGCGCATCGCCTTGGGCGCGAACAGTTCGCGCGGGACCGTATCCATCGCATCGATGACGCGGGGATCGGTCACCCGGTTCGTCCGGATCTGGTTTTCGACCATGTTGTGGCGCATGGCGGCGAAATCGGTCATTCGCTCTGTCCTCCGGATGCTGAAGAGACCGGATCCGAACCGGGGCGCGGGACCGGCTCGACGTCAGGCCGACTTATACTTGCCCCGGGATGCGAACACAACGGCCGAAGTGGTCCCGAAGCTGTGCGTTTCCCGGTACGGCAAAGGGTTGCGCTTGACCTAGCCATCGCCACCCTCCTATGTATACCCGATCAGCATCGGCCCGGTGGCTGAGTGGCTAAGCAGCGGACTGCAAATCCGTGTACGTCGGTTCGATTCCGGCCCGGGCCTCCATTTTTCAAGACATTAATGCTCGTTGCGGCGGTCACGGACGACGGGACCGCTCCGCGGAAAGCGACGAAAAACGAAGACGGCGATTCGGCCCTTGCACGCCGCGCCGCTTCACCCCATTTCGTTCCACATGTCGCCCCCGAAACGGCGTTCCGGAAGACGCCTGCTAGAACCTCGCCGCCAACGGGACAAGCCGTCGGGGGAATAGGCGGTTTCGCCGGCGCGTCGGATCGCGTCCCGGCGCGGAGCGTGGAGGGGCCACGAGGGAGAAAACAATGGAATGGCTGGCCGATAATTGGATGTGGGTTCTTCTGATTGGCGGTTTCGGTGCGATGCATCTGTTCGGCCATGGCAGACACGGCAAGGGCGGTGGCGGCTGCGGCGGCGGAAGCGCGAAGACAGCGGACGATACCAAGGACAAGACGACGTAATCTTCTCGCCGGCAACAGTGTGCGCCCGCAGGCAGGACGAATGCCCGCGCCCGTTCGGTGAAATTAGCGCGTTTCATGTTTCATGTTTTGACGCACTGGCCCGTCCCCTCCCGGCCGCCCCTATTCTACGATGCCGCAGGCGACCGGGTGAGGGAGCGGCCGAAGTGATTCCATGAAAGCGAAACTCCAGGCGACCACATCCGGTCGGGAAAGGAAGGCAAGACTGTGGCCAATCCAAGGCTCTTCGGCGCCGCCAAATGGATCGCCAAACAGCTCGCCTCTAATCCGCGGGCCCGCGCCAAGGCGGCCGAGGTCTTCGAGAAGGAGGTCAAGCCGCGCGCCGCGCGAGCGTGGCGTCAAGGCAAGCCAAAGCTCGAAGCCGCCCGACGGGACATCCAAGAGATCGCTCGCGAGGTCGACCCGCGAAAAGACCCCGGGCGGTTCGCCGCCAAGCTGAAAAGACGCTTCATCGACCGGGACGGGCAAGGCTGAGCGCCGATCCCTTTGCGGCCAAATCGCTTGCCCATCGTGGATCGCGGCTCGCCGCGGCGAAGGGCTCGCGCACAACCTGAAGCGCGCTGAGGCGCGCCCGTTACCGCGCCAGGACCGCTAATATTTCGTCGCTTCCCGCCAGTCCCAGCCCGAGAACGAGAACGATAAGCAAAGCGGCGAGCACATAGCCCGTGTAAGCGTTCACCTGGCCGTGGTGCATCGCCCGTAGCGCATTGGCGAGGCCGCGCACGGCCGCCACCGCAGGCTCCAGGAACCAGCGCTCGGTCGGGTGGGTCTCGGCGACCACGCGGCGGACCGCGGTTCGGAAGTGCGCGGCGACGGCCTCGGTCGAGTCCTCGACTGTCCGGGGACGCAGAATCGCGTGGAAGATCACCCGCACCGGGTTCGAGAAGCCGGTCGCCGTGTAGGTGTAGTCGGGCCGCAAACGGCGCAGCCCGCCGTCCCAGGCGGCCCGGCGGGTCACGGCCCGGCCCCGGGTCGCAAGCCGAAAGCCGGCCCAGACCACGAGCAGAAGCCCGGCGAGCGTGAGCGCCGCATACGTGGTCGACATCGCAAACACCACCGGGTTGCGCGCGCCGCCCCGGTGCAGCACGACGAGCCCTCGGCCGGGCAGCGCGTCCTTTCCGATCTCGGCCCCGAGGTCGCGGAACTCCGAGCGGAACGCGCGCGGCAGCGATCCTTGCGCGGCCTCGCCGCGGGCGAAGAACGGCGGCACCAGGGCCTCGACCGCCGACTCCTGGGTCAGGGGCGAGGCCGCGCGCCCGAAGACCGGTATGGCGTAGGTCGGCAGCACGCCGAGAAGGACGCACAGGACCGCGAACGCCGCGAGCGGGCCGCGCGCCGCCCACGGGGCCTCGCGCGCCTCGGCCGCCGCCTGCGACCGGAACGGCCCCAGAAAGCTCATGGCGAAGGCCTTGACGAAGCAGGTCACCGCGAGCCCGGCGGTCAGCGCGAGCGCCGCGCCCGAGAGGGCGAACACGACCTTGACCGCGGTCGACGAGAGGACCGCGGCGCGGAGCATGGTCTCGAGCGTCAGCCACTCGCTCACGAACCCGTTGAGCGGCGGCAGCGCGGCGATCGCGAAGATCCCGATGAGGAACAGGAAGGCCGTCGCCGGCATCCCGCGCATCAGCCCGCCAAGGCGGTCCATGTCGCTGGTCGCCGTCGCCTCCTCGACGCTGCCGGCCCCTGTGAACAGGAGCGCCTTGTAGAACGCGTGGTTGGTCATGTGGTAGAGCGCCGCCACATAGGCGATCGCCGCCGCCGCCCCGTGGCCGCCGGCCGCGAACACGAGGCCCGCGCCCAAGGCGGCGGTCACGATCCCCATGTTCTCGATCGAGCTGTGGGCCAGCATCCGCCGCATGTCGGGCTGCACGGTCGCGTAAAGAATGCCGATCAACGCCGTGAGGCCGCCGACCACGAGAATCACGAGGCCCGGCCCAGCGCTCGCCGGGGCCAGCAGGTCGAGATCGATCCGCAAGACCGCATAGATCCCGAGATTGGTCGTCGCGCCCGCAAGCACCGGGCGGAAGCCGCGCGGCGCCGCGGCGTAGGCGTCGGGAAGCCACTGGTTCACCGGAACCAGACCCGCTTTGACCCCGAACCCGAAGAAGGTGAGCGCGAAGGCCGTCCAGGAAAGCCCGTCGCCGAGGCCGCCTGCGGCCGCGCGCAGCGAGGCGAAGTCGAGCGCAGGCGCGGTGCGCCCCAAGAGCAGCAGCCCGAGCGCGCCGGCCACCATGCCGACCTCGCCCATGGCGAGCATCAGATACGCCGGCCGCTGCGCCCGGTCGTGGCCGAACACGACGAGCCCGTAGAGAAGAAGCGACATCGTCTCCCAACTCACCAGGAACGACAGCGCGTCGCCCGCCGCCAGAAGAACCAGGATCGCGGCGAGCAGGAGCTGGTAGAGCGCCGCGAAAAGGCCCGGCCGCAGGCGCTCCTCCCGGTCCGCGCCGGGCCGGGCCGCATAAGGCGCGCCGATCAGGAACACGAGCGCGGTGACGGCGATGAACAGGCCCGAGATCGGGTCGAGGGCGAGGACGAAGCGTCCGAGCGACGGCAGCGTCCACAGGGCCAAGGCGGGAACGGGCTCCGCCGCGGTCAGAACCAGAACGCTTGCAACCAGCGCGAGCCCGGCCTCCACCGCGACCGCGCCGACGAACAGCGCTTGCCGCGCCCCGCGTCCCGCGAAAAGGCAGGCGACCGCGCCCAGCGCGCACAGCGCGTAAGCGAAAATCAGAAAGGCGAAGGGGCCGGGCACGCGCCCCTACCCCTCGCCGCCGCCCGCCGGCGGCTTGCGTTCGACGGCGACGAGAAGGCCGTGAAGAATGGCGAGCGGCGGCGGCGGGCAGCCGGGTACGACGACGTCGACGGGCAACATCTCGCCCACCCCGCCGGCGCAGGCGAAGCTCGGTCCGAAGACCCCGCCCGTGAGCGCGCAGGCCCCGATGGCGACGACCCGCTTGGGCTCGGGCATCGCGTCGTAAGCCTTTCGAAGCGGCAGCCGCATGGCGTCGGTGAGCGGGCCTGCGACCAGAAGGATATCGGCGGCGCGCGGCGTCGGGGTCATGAAGAACCCGAGCCGATGGATGTTGTAGTACGGGTTGTTGAGGTGGCGGGCCTCGCTCATGCAAGCGCCGCACGCGCCGGCGTCGAGGAAACGGATGTGGAGCGAGCGGCCGAACGCCCGCCCGAGGCGCTCTCGCGCGGCCTCAACGCGCTCCGTTTCCGACGCCCACTCGTAGTCCTGCGCCCACCGGATGACGGCGGGCGCGTCGTCGCGCGCGCAACGATAGCAGTGAACGCAGCGCGCCAAGTCCACCGCGGCCCCGTCCGCCGTTTCGGCGATCGCCCCCGTCGGGCAAAGCGCGGCCAGCCGCGCCGCCGCGTCGCGGTCTCCAAGCGGCGTGTCCATGGGCCGCCCGGGGCTCACCCCTTCGCGCGTCTCGGGCGATGCCGGATAGCGCGTGCTCTGAATCCCGGTGCGCAGACCTTTGAGAACCCACTTCGTCATCGGTCGCACTCGGCGTTGGAGAGCCCGAAGCTCGCCATGATGATCGGGAAGTCCTGGAAGGCGAAGTTCTCGGCCGCAAGGTGGAAGCCGTGCCAGTTGGCGAAGGACGGCGGGCTCAGCCGGTAGCGCGCAATCCGTCCGTTCTCGTCGAGGCGCAGCCAATGGAAGGCTGCGCCGAGGGGGGCCTCGACGGCGCCGAGCGCGACGCCCGCTCCGGGCGCGAGCGGGGCCAGGACCGGGCCGTCGGGCAACGCCGCCGCCGCTTCGATCAGGGCCGCCGACTGGGCCGCCTCCCGGAACAGGACTCGCAGACGGGCGTAGCCGTCGCCCTCCTCTTCGATCGGAACGGCGAAATCGAAAGCGTCGTAGGCCGCATAAGGGGCCGCCCTTCTGAGATCCCAAGGCAGGCCCGAGGCCCGCGCGATCGGGCCGACGAGCCCGTAGTCGGCGGCGTCGCGCCGGGTCACGATCCCGACTTCCTCGAGCCGGTCGAGAAAGCTCGAGGCGTACTCGAGCATGCGCCCAAGCTCCGCGAGCCGCGCGGCCAAGGCCCGGGTTCCATCGACCAGCCGCCGGCAGTCGGCGTCGGAAAGATCGCGCGCGAGCCCGCCCGGGCGGACCAGGCCGAACAGGTAGCGATGGCCGAGGACCGCTCCGCTCAGGCGCAAGAAATCCTCCTCGATGAGCGCGGCCTGGCTCGCCGCCACCACGAGCGCGGTCGATTCGCACACCCCCTTGATGGCCGCCGCGTGATGGCGCAGCCGTTCGAGCTCGGCGAAAAGCGCGCGAAGCGCCCGCGCGCGCGGCGGCGGTGTGAGGCCCGCGATCGTCTCGACCGCTTGGCAGAACGCAAGCCCGTGCGCAAACGCCGAGGCGCCCGAGAACCGCTCGGCGAGAAGCAGGGCGTCGTCCACCGTCTGGCCTTCGGCGATCTTCTCGACCCCTCGGTACTTGTAGAAAAAGCGCGGGATCGCGGCGATCACGTCCTCGCCCACGGTCTCGAGAAGAAAATGCGCCGATTCGGCGAAGTCGGAAAACACCGGGCCGACCGGCATCGCGAAGGCGCCCGTGGCCTCGACCACCTTGGGCGGCTCCCAGGCGATGTCCTCGCGGGGCAGGATGCGCTTTCGCCCGTCGAACGCCTTGCGCATCGGGTTGGCGCCTTCGGGCCAGTCCTCGTGAAGGACGAACTCGCCGAGCCTCGGGTGGCCCTCGAAAACGAGTCCGAACAGGTCTTCGGCCTCGCGTTCGTGCCAGTCGGCGGCGTGCACCTGCTCGCTGATCGAAGGGACGCGCCGGTCCTCGATCGCTTGCGTCACCGTCACGATCGCCCACACGCCGCCCTCGGGCTCGTAGAACACGTAAGAGAGCGCCCAGAGCGCGGCGTCGGTCTCCTCGACCACGAGGGTCGCGAAGCAAAAGCCCTCTTCCTTGAAGAGCCAGCGGCAAAGCGGGCGCAGTTTCTCGGCCGGGCAGGCGATCTCGAAACGCCGACCGTCGTCGGAAGCGCGGACCCGAAGCCCTTCGCGCAGGGCGGCGGGAAGCCGCGCCGCAAGCGCCGGCCGGCCGGGCGCGCGGCCGCTCACGGTCCCCCTCCAAGCGCCGCGGCCGCGGCCGCAAGGAGCCGATGGAGGCCGGTTGGCAGATAGACCCCGAGCACCAGCACCGGCAAGGCCGCGAGCGCGAGCGCGCCGAGGCAGGAAGCCGGCAACGCCGCCGCCACGGGCGCGTCCCCGCCGCCGGGGCCGAAGACCATGCGGCCGACGTGCCGCATCATGGCGCAGAAGGCGACCGCGACGAACAGCGCGAGAAGGCCGACGACGAGGTATTGGCCCGCGCCGAGGCCGGACTTGAAGATCGCGAACTCGCTCATGAAGACGGCGAACGGCGGCGCGCCCGCAATCGCGAGGCCGCCGAGCAAAAGCGCGCCGGCGGCCGCGGGCGCGGTCCGCGCGAGCCCCTGGATGCGGGCGATCTCCTGGGTTCCGGCCGCCAGCAGGATCGCGCCCGCGGCATAGAAGCTGAGCGACTTGGCGAGCGCGTGGGTCGTGATCTGGAAGGCGGCCCCGAAATGCGCCGGCCCGCCGAGGCCGGCGGCGACCATGACGATCCCCATGTGCTCGATGGTCGAGAAGGCGAACATCCGCTTGTAGTCGCGGACATAGACCAGCAGCAGCGCCGCCGCGCCGACCGAAATCAGTCCGAAAACGAGAAACCAAGCGCGCGCCTGGCCGTCGCCCGCGGCCTCCATGACCGGAAGGAGGCGGAGCACGGCGTAAAGCGCGGTCGTGGTCTCGACCCCCGACAGAAGCGCGCAGACCGGCGCCGGCGCTTGGCTGTGGGCGTCGGGCAGCCAGGTGTGCATGGGCGCAAGCCCGGTTTTGGTTCCGAACCCGACCAGGACGAGCAGAAACCCCATCCACAGGACCGGCGCGGGCGTCCGCGGCGCGGCCGCGCGCAGGCCCTCCCAGGTGAACGCGCCGCCGCCCGCAAGCCGCATGCTCCAGTAAAGAAAGAGGATTCCGAGCAGAGCCATCACCGCGCCGAGCGTGGTCAGGACCACGTACTTCCAGGCGGCTTCGAGGGACTCGGCGGTGTCGTCGTGGGCGACCAGGAAGGCCGAGACCAGGGTGGTGAGAGCGACGGCGATCCACACCAGCGCGAGGTTGGCGAGGATCGGGACCGCCAGCATCGACAAAAGAAACAGGTTGTAGAGCGGGTAGTAGGCCGGCCGCGCCGTATCGTCCGGCCCGTGGCGGGCGTGGAGATAGCCGCCCGAGAACAGAGCCGAAGTGAGCCCGACAAAGGCCACGAGCAGAAGGACAAGCGCCCCGAGCCCATCGCTGAACAACCACCCCCCGAACGCGCTCA
Organism: uncultured Alphaproteobacteria bacterium; assembly: GCA_964475385.1. GTDB lineage: Bacteria > Pseudomonadota > Alphaproteobacteria > JAAXGF01 > JAAXGF01 > CAYYWV01. The sequence goes on from CAYYWV010000038.1 coordinate 11,328, forward strand.
GCGCGCCATTGCGGACGACCCGAACGGCGATGAGCGCCGCAAGCCCCGTCACCGCAAGGGCGCCGCCCAAAGTCACGGCCGCGGCCCACTTGCGGCCGCCGGCGAGCGACAGAGCGGCGGCGAGCGCGGGGACGAGAAGGACGGCGATCAGCTCCATCCCCCTACCTCTCGCGCAAGACCGTGAGAAGCCCGACCGAGGTGCCGCCGACGCGCTCGTAGATGCGCCGGGTCAACAGGCCGATGACGAGCGCCGTCACCAGAACGTCGAACGCCACCGCGAGCTCGGCGATCAACGGCAGATCGTGCGCGATCGAGATCGCGGCGAGAAAGCCGCCGTTCTCCATCCCGAGAAGGCCGATGAGCTGGGCCAGCGCCTCGCGCCTGACGGCGACCGCATACGCGCCCAGAAACAGCCCGGCGAGGCCGATGGGCAGGTTGATGTCGGTGAACGCGCCGGGCTCGGCTTCGGTCACCGGAGCCATGATCGCGTAGGCCAGAAGCGTGAGCGCGGCGGCGATCAGGAGCGAGGTCGGAATGTTGAAGACCTGCGAGATCTCGCGCCGGCTGTAGAGCTCGCGCCTGAGGGTCCGGCGCAACAGCCACGGCGTCATGACCGCCTTGGTGAGAACGGTGATCGCCGCCACCGCGGCGAGATGACGGGAGCCGAGGCCGAAGCCGATCACCGCGGCCGACGCGGTGAGCAGGAGCGCCTGGACCACGAACCAGCGCAGACAGGCCGCCATCTGCCGGGTCGCGACGATCGCGAAGGCGGCGAGCAGAAAGAGCCCGCCCGTCATGGCGTTGATATGGACGAGATAGGGGCTCAGCGCGGCGTTCATGGGCTCTCAGATCCCCGATGCGCTGGTCGCCAAGGCGACGACCGAGGTGACGAAGGCGGCCCCGAGAAACTCGGTGATGCGGAACAGGCGGAGCTTGGCGAGCGAGGACTCGATGACGACCAGCGCCAAGAGGAACCCGAAGACCTTGGCGAGGACGAGCGGGATCGCGAGAAACACCTCGGCGGGGGCCATCGTCTCGGCGAGCCCCCAGGGCGTGACCAAAACGTTGAGGAAGATATTGGCGAGCACGAAGAACTTCATCGCGCCGGCCCATTTCATGAGCGCCGCGCCGCGGCCCGAGTACTCGAGCGCCTTCGACTTGTCGATCATGGCGAGCTCGAAATGGCCCGACGGGTTGTCGACCGGGATCCGCGCGTCCTCGGCGAGAATCAGCATCAAGAACGCGAGCATCGCGAGCACGTGCGAGGGCGCGAAGAAGTTGCTGAGCGGGCTCACCCAAACGGTCTGGACGATGTAGGGGATCGTCGAGCCCGCGACGAAGGAGACCGTGAAGAACACGATGATGAAGACCGGCTCGGCCAGGAAGCCGACCATGCGGGTGCGGCTCGCTCCCATGGCCCCGTAGGGGTTGCCCGAATCGACCGCGGCGAGCGCGACGAAGAATCCGCCGAGCGCGAGCACGAAACCGCCGCCGAGCATGTCGCCCATGAAGGCGAAGAACAGCGGATAGCGCGTGAGCACCGGGATCAGGAGCGTCACGAAGACCGGGGCCGCGAACGCTACATAAGGCGCCGCCCGGAACAGCCAGGTGGACTCGTTCGAGACCACCTCGTCCTTGTGCAAAAGCTTCCAGATATCGCGATAGGGTTGGAAGACGCTGGGGCCGCGCTTGGCCTGAACGATCTCCTTCAGGCGGTCGAGAACGCCCATGACGAGCGGCGAGAAGCCGACCACGACGGCGACCTGAAGAAGATTGTAAAGGATCCGCTCTTCCATGGGCTCAGCCCTGCCGTGCGAAGACCGGACTGCGGGAAGCCCGCGCCCGCCGAGCAAACGGCTCGGGGCGGCTTTGGGGGATAACGGGAAGCGCGAACCCTATACGGCTCGGATCGTCCACGACAAACACCGCCTTTCCCGGCTGTTCTCCCACATCCCGATCGCGACCGAAACGGTCGCCGACGAGGCAGGAGTCATCAGCCCGGAAGGGCGGTTTCGGTGAACTCCATCACCGGCCCGTATTCCTTTCGAGAGGGCCGGCAAGCAATACACAAAATCGTCTGCCCTGGCAAGGAGGTCGGCGAACGGGGTGGGCTTCGCCGACGTTCGGGCGTTAGCGCCGCCATTGACGCGTCGCCCTTCACCGCCTTTATAACTGTACAGAAATCGCGTCTTGTTTCGACCCAGCGGACAGGACGCCAAAAAAAGCGCCTCCCAGTATCCGGCGCGGCGTTCGGGGAATCGAGGTGGGCTCCAGCGGCCGCAACACAAGGCCCGGATAAACAAAGCAAACGGGAGGAACCCATGGTCAAGCATTGGATACGGTTTGAACGATCCGGACGGGCGGGTTTCGGCCTTCTTCATGGCGAGACCATCGAGATTTACGATGGCGACATGTTCGGAACCCCGAAGGCGACGGGCGAGACCGTCGCGCTCGGTTCGGTCGCAATTCTGACCCCGACAGAGCCCAGCAAGATGGTCGCGCTGTGGAACAATTTCCATGCGCTGGCGCAGAAGCTCAACCTGCCCGAACCCGAGGAGCCGCTTTACTTCTTGAAGGCCCCCAATGCGTTTCTAGCGAGCGAGCGAACCATTCGCCGCCCCGCTTCGTATGCGGGCAAGGTCGTCTATGAAGGCGAGCTCGGGATCGTCATCGGCAAGGTTTGCAAGAATGTTCCCGAAAGCGCGGCGGCGGACCATATCTTCGGCTACACCTGCATCAACGACGTCACGGCCGTCGAGCTGATCAACAAGGACTCGACCTTCGCTCAATGGACGCGGGCGAAGAGCTTCGACACCTTCGGACCGTTCGGGCCAGTGGTCGCCGCCGGTCTTGATCCGACCGAACTGCGGATCAGGACGATCCTGAACGGCGAGGAACGGCAGAACTACCCCGTCAGCGATATGATCTTTCCACCCCAACGGCTTGTCAGCTTAATCTCGCGCGATATGACGCTCGTCCCGGGCGATATCATCGCCTGCGGAACGTCGCTTGGCGTCGGTTCGATGAAACAGCCGACCAACACGGTCGAGGTCGTCATCGAGGGAATTGGAACGCTTCGCAACGTCTTCGAACAGAAGGAACAAGCGATCGCATGACGCGAGCGCGGGAATGGACACAACTCCCTTCCATAGGGATGTAAGGAGGGAAAAATGAGAATTTGCATTATCGGCGCTGGTGCAATCGGCGGCTTGATCGGGGCGCGGCTCGCGCTGGCCGGCGAAGAGGTGACCCTGATCGACCAGGGCGCCCACCTCGCCGCTATTCAGAAAAACGGGCTCAAGCTCATAGAGGAGGACGGCGCCGAGCGCGTCGTCACGAACGCGGTGGCGACGGGCGACGTTTCAGAAGCGGGGCCGCAGGACATCGTGTTTCTTGCGGTCAAGGCCCACTACCTCGAATCGGTCGCCCCCAAGGTCTCCTCATTGCTGGGGCCTGAGACCATCATCGTCACCACCCAGAACGGCATTCCGTGGTGGTACTTCCACAAGCACGGCGGTCCGTTCGAGGGCTATCGCTTTGATTCGCTCGATCCGAACGGCATCCTTGAGAAGAACATCGACAGCGATCGAATCATCGGCTGCGTCGCCTATCCGGCGGCGGCCGTCGTCGAGCCCGGCGTGATCCGTCATGTCGAAGGCGATCGCTTCCCGGTGGGCGAGCTTGACGGCAGCCATACCGAGCGAATCCAGAGGCTTTACGATACCTTGGTCAACGCCGGCTTCCGGTCGCGGATTCTCGACGATATTCGGGCCGAGATCTGGCTCAAGGCGTGGGGCAACCTGTCGTTCAATCCGATCAGCGCGTTGACCCACGCGACGCTGCAAGAGATCTGCCGCTTCCCCGAGACCCGGAAGCTCGCCGCGACCATGATGCAAGAGGCCCAGGACATCGCCCACAAGCTCGGCATCACGTTCCGCCACACGATCGAGAAGCGGATCGCAGGCGCCGAGAGCGTGGGCGCGCACAAGACCTCGATGCTACAGGACGTGGAGCTCGGCCGCTCTCTCGAAGTGGAAGCGCTGATCGGCGCCGTGCTCGAACTTGGGCGTCTTACGAAGACCCCCGCCCCGTCGATCGAAGCGATCTACGCCTGTGTGAAATTATTGAACAAAGTCATGCTGCTGGAAGGCGCCGGAATTCGGGTGAGCTCAGCGGCCTGAACTGCGCGCGAAGGCGGCGGCCGGTTTCGTCCGGCGCTTTCAGTGGGCGAGCAACGAGTCGATCTCATCCTGATCGAGGGTCGGCGCGCCACCGTGGATAATGGCGCTCGCCACGTCGACCAGCTTCTGGAGCGCGCGGGTGGTCCGCTCCGCTTCATGCGCCGCGGCCGCCCGATCGCCCGTGGCGAGCGCCGCATCGATCCGCTCGATCCCCAAGGCGATCAGCCGATTCATGGTCGAGACCGTATCGTCGAACGGCGCGCGAAACTGCGGCGGCGCGTGCTCGTAGGCGAGAATTGCGAGCGCCTTATCCGAAAAGCCGCTCTCACGGAAATGCTCGGCATAGCCGCGAGGTTGCCATGCCTTACAGTCGTCAAGGCACTCCGGCATATCGGGCACCATCTCAAGAAGCATGATGATCTCATTGAAATGGTTTAGATAATCTGTCGCCAGGAAGCTCTCTTCGTTGATGTTGGTGCCGGCGAGACGGGCGCGAATCGTCTCTTGGTCGGGGGCCGTTTCGGGAGACGCGGCGGTAGGGACGCAGGCTTCGGACATGATTCGGCGGACATCCGGTCGATTGCACAGGGGCCGGCAAACGGCTGTCGGAGCCGGTGAAACTCAGTTTTCCCCGAAAACCTTGCCGTGAGGTTAGCGCGCGGACAGTCCATCCCGGTTCGTGAGGCCGCCGGCTTAATCGTTTTGCAATGATCGCGGCCTATGCTCGCCCCGGCACGCGCGCCATCTCCGTGTCCCGCGCGCGGCAAAGCGTGAAGACGTGAGCGTGCAGAACAGGCCCCAGTCGTTCTCGAAAGCGAAGGACCAGCGCCGTTTTCGGCGCCGGGCGACCCTTTTTTCAGGCACGATCATCGATGCTAAACGCGCCGTCGATGTAGTGGTGCTCGACGTCTCGGTCAACGGCGCCAAGCTCCGCGTGCCCGAGGCGTTCACTTGCAACCGCTACGTGGTCCTGCGGATCGAACGCTTGGGGCAGTTCGCCGCGCGCGTGGTCTGGAAGCGCGACAACCGGCTCGGGCTTCAGTTCACCGAACCGCCCGAGAAGGTCGCGAAAAGGCTGCCGAGCTCATTCGCGGCCCGGCTCGCCCCCCCTGTCGGCGAAGGCGCGGACTCTCCGAGGATCGAGAGCGGCTCCAACCCGACAGCGGTGGAAGCGGCCGATGACGGCGGGAACTAAGCCCGAGGACGCGAGCTCTCAAACGACAGCGATTATGTAGGAATGAACAATGGCCAATGGAAACACAGCGGTTGCGTCGATCACCTTTAACGATAACCGCAGCGTCAGCCTCGACATCGAGAAGGTCTCCCGAATCGAGGCCGGCCAGCCCATAGACGCGGGCGACGGCGCCCACTGGTTTGTCGAGCTCTTGATCCGCACCGCAGCGGGAACCGTGGCGTTGCAGCTTCTTGCCGATAACCCTGAAAAGCTTCACGTTCACAGCTACGGGAGCGAGGAGTAACTCCGAGCCGTCCAGTCCATCACCTGAAAGTCAGATCCAGGAAGAAAGAAACATGCTTTACGGAAACAGGCCGGGGCCACAAAAGGACAAGACCGAGGTCGAGGTCACCTTCATCAACGGCGCCAAGATGCGCGGCTATTTCTATGTGGCCCACGGCCAACGTGTCGCCGACATGTTAAACGACAGCCGCGTCTTCATCCCCTTCCAGGATATCGGCCATGCAATCCGCTTGCTCAGCAAGGCCAACATCATCGACGTCAAGCCTACTCAGCAGGGTACGAATCAGCACAAGAGCGAGAGCTTGAAGGCGTTTGTAAGCTGAACGCCGCAAGGCGCTCGAGGCGGCGCAAAGCGCGCTTAGCCGTCTTCGGCTGGCGCGCTTTCTTCGAGATAGCCCTCAGCGACCAAGAATTCGACCAGAAGCTTTTCCACCAGCGACGCCAACGAACGGTGGTCGGCGGCGGCGGCGCGCTGGGCCGCGGCCTTTACTTGGGGAGAAACGCGCAGGGCGATCGTTGCTGTTCTCATCTTTTCTTTCTTTAGTTTCAACTACTTGAAGGTTATTATTGACTATACAACTAAGAATGTTAAACAATTGCTAACATCCGTCGACATGACGGGTCATGTCCGGGCAGAGCCGCACGATGACCGCAACCGAGCTGGACCAGGCGTCCCCGCCCTCCTCCGTGTCCACGCCTTTCATTCCCGCCCCCTCCGTCACCTCGCGTGATGTCAAACGCTTGCCTTTGCGAATCGCGGTGACGATCTGGATCGCGGCCTCGCTCATGGGCTGGGCGCTGATCCTCGCGCCGCTCTATTTCCTCTTCGGCTGAGTCGCGTCCGCCTGCTGACGGACGATCAGGCCGATCGCATTACAAACGATGCGCGCTGCGGTGAGCGCCGCCAACCCTTGAGGGTCGGCCGCAGGCATGAATTCGACGATATCGAAGCAGGCGATTCGGGTCTTGGCCGCGATCCCGTGCAAGAGCTCGACCACCTGCCAGTAGCCGAGGCCACCCGGCGCCGGGCCGATGACCGCCGGCATGATCGCTGGATCGAGCCCGTCGCAGTCGAGGGTGAAGAGCACCGGAGCGTCCGCCGGCACGCAGTCGAGCACAGGGCCGATTCCGCGCCGGGCGATGTCGCGCGCGAGGAAGAAGTCGACGCCCCAGGCTCGGGCGTCGGCGTAATCGCCCGGCCGGGCGCTGCCGATCCCCCGCGCGCCCACTTGAATGATGCGCTTGATCCACGGCATCTCGGAGGCCCGGCGCATGGTGCTCGACAGCCCCATCCGTTCGCCGTCCACCGCGTCGCGCCAATCGATGTGGGCGTCGATCTGCACCACCGTGTATGGGCCGCCGTTCTCGAACGCCTGAAACACGGGGATCGGGATCGAATCGTCGCCGCCAAGCACGACCGGCACGGCGCCTGCGTTCAGGATCTTTCGGACCGTGTTCGCGATGCGGGCCCGGTTGGCGGCGAAATCGGCTTCGTCCCAGGGTAGATCGCCGACATCGACGACACGGGCCTCGGGAGCGCTCTGGAATGGGCCGCCGAGGTCGAAATCCTGATGCGTGCGGCTGGCGGCGTAACCGGCGACCGCGCGGCGAATCGCCCGGGGCGCTTCGGCGCAGTAAGCGCCGACCGAGCGGTAGGGCGTCGCCGCAGGAATGCCAACGACCGCAACGTCGGCTGCAAGCCCCGCCAGATCGCCGCAGGGCGGAAACCCCATGAACGTGGCGATCTCGCCTGCGCTGCCGAACATCTTGCCGATGGTGGCGTCGCTCACCCTGCCTCCCCCTTGGATGACCCACCGCGCGGAGCCCCCGCCGGGCTTGCTCATACTAGCGACGGCCAAGCCCTTGTCCACCCACTAAGAATCGGCCCGCGGCGACCCTTCCGGCCGTTTCCTTCCCTATCCCCCCATCTCCTTGAGTGCTATGCTGCCGCGCGATGGTGTCGGCTGATTTCCTCGCCTCCGACGAGATCGAGGCGCTGCAAGAGGAACGATGGCGCGCCCAGGCCGCCTTCGTTGCAAGGCGCTCGCCCTTTTTCCAACGTCTGTGGGGCGGTGCGGCGCCGCCCGACAGCCTTGCCGGCCTTGCGGACCTGCCCTTCTGCGACAAGGCGATGCTGCGCGAGAGCCAGGCGCGCCATCCCCCCTTCGGCGACTATCTCGCGATCGCGCCCGAGCGGGTGAACCGCGTTCACCGCACTTCGGGCACCACCGGGCAGGCGATGAACCTTGCGCTGACCGAGGCCGACGCGCGCCAGACCGCGCTGGTCGGCGCGCGCGCCCAGCGGGCCTCGGGGCTCGGCCCCGGCCATCGCGTGGTCCACTGCCTCAACTACCGGCTCTGGATCGGCGGCTACACCGACCACGCGAGCCTGGAAGCGACCGGGGCCGCGGTCGTCCCCTTCGGCGTCGGCGCGAGCGAGCAGCTCGTTCGCGCCATCCGCGAGCTCGCGATCACCGCGATCTCGTGCACGCCCTCCTACCCCGCGGTGCTCGAGCGGGTCATCGCCGAGTCCTTTCCCGGGCTCGCGCCGCGCGATCTCGGCCTCAAGCTCGGGCTGTTCGGCGGCGAGGCGGGGCTCGACGATCCCAACTTCCGGGCCCGGCTCGAAGAGACCTGGGGCTTCAAGGCGCGCAACGCGAACTACGGGGTCTCCGACGTCTTCTGCAACTTCGCCGGCCAGTGCGAAACGAACAACGATCTCCACTTCGTCGCCCTCGACGCGCTGTTCCCCGAGCTGGCGGAGCCCGGCGGCGCGGCGCCGCGCCCCTGGCGCGAGGGCGAGGAAGGTGAGCTCGTGCTCACCCACCTCGCGCGCGAGGCCCAGCCTCTGGTGCGCTTCCGCACCGGCGACATCGTGGTTCTCACGGGCCTCGGCCCTTGCGCCTGCGGGCGGACCGCGCCGCGCTTCCGGGTCATCGGGCGGGTCGACGACATGGTGGTGGTGCGCGGGGTCAACGTCTTCCCGACCGCGGTGGCCGCGGTGGTCAACGGCTTTTCCGGCCTATCGGGCGAGTGGCGCGTGGTTCTCGACGGGCCGGGGCCGCACCACGTCCTGCCGCTCGAGGTCGAGGCCGCGAAGGACAGCGCCGAAGGCGGCGCGCCGACGCCCGAGGCCGTCGCCGCGGCGATCAAGCGCGCCATCGGCGCAAGCGCGCGGGTGACGATCCTTCCTCCCGGAAGCCTGCCCCGCAGCGAGGGCAAGACCCGACGGGTCATTCGAAAGGACAAGCCATGAGCGAAGCGGTGCTTACGCGGTGCGACAACGGCGTCCGCACCATCACCCTCAACCGGCCCGAACGCTTGAACGCGATCGACGATGCGCTGCTCGAAGCTTTCGAAGCGGCGCTTGCCGAGGCCAACGCCGACCCCGAGACCCGGGTCGTGATCCTCGAGGGCGCGGGGCGCGCCTTCTGCGCCGGCGACGACCTCAAGGCGTTCCAGGCCCGGCGCTGGACCGAGGCCGAGGCCCGCGCCCACATCGAGGCGATCCAGCGCATCACCCGCGCGATCGTCCTCGGCGACAAGGTCGTCGTGGGCGCGATTCACGGCTGGGCGGTGGGCGGCGGGCTCGAATGGGCGATCAACTGCGATCTGCCGATCTGGGCCGAGACCGCGCGCGGCTTCTTCCCCGAGATCGGGCTCGGCCTGTTCGTGACCGGGGCGGTGACCGCGCTCTTGCCGCGCATGGTCGGGATTCACAAGGCGCGCGAGCTGATCCTTCTGGGCGAGCGCTTCGACGGCCGCCAGGCGGCGGACTGGGGGCTCGCCTGGCGGACGGTGGCCGAGGCGCGCCTGCGCGACGAGGCCCGCGCGGTCGCCGCGCGGATCGCAAACCTCCCGCCCGCACAGGTCCGCGATCTCAAGCGCGCGCTCGCCCGCGCGGGCGGCCTCGACATCGAGGGCGCAATGGCGCTGGAGACGGACGCGACAGTCGCCGCCTTCACCGATCCGGCGGCGGCCGAGCGGATCGCGGGTTTCGGACGGTAAACCATGACGCGTTCGAGTCGGCGCCGCAGGATCGATTCACACGAAAAACGCTGCGCCCCAAGCGGCGAGCGAAACGCACCCTCGCGTCGATCTCAAAAGGACGAAACCCGCCCGGAATCCGGCGCCTTGCCCCTTCTCGAATCGCGCCAATCCGACGGCGAAAGCGCCGCCAGTCGCATTCTTGAACCGCATTCTTGAACACCGGACTCAGCGGCCCATGGCGCACAAACCGTCGCCCCAAGAGATCGCCGAGCGGACCGTCGCCGCAATGATGGACCGCGACCGCCTGGCCGCCGCCCACGGGATCGAGGTGGTCTCCACCGCGCCGGGGGCGGTAACCGTCCGCATGACCGTGCAGGAGCATATGCTCAACGGCCACGGCATCTGTCACGGCGGCGCGCTGTTCGTCCTTGCCGACACGGCGTTCGCCCTCGCCTGCAACAACCGCAACCAGAACATGCTGGCCAACGTCTGTTCGATCAGCTACCTGCGGCCGGCGGCGCTGGGCGAAGAGCTGACCGCCACCGCACAAGAGACCGCCCACGAGGGGCGGACCGGGATCTTCGACATCACCGTGACCAACGCCGAAGGGCGCGCGGTCGCCATTTTCCGCGGGCAGGCGCGCAGCGTGCCCGGCCATTTGATTCCCGAGCTGGCGGATAGAAAAGAACCGTGAGTCCCGCGCGCGTCCAAGCGCAAGCAGTAACCGCAATCAAGGCCTTGTGCCGACGAAGCGCAAGGCGGCGCGGCGAAACCGGCGCGAACCGCGGTGCGCTGCTCCTATCCGGCGACTGACCGGAAAGCCGCCGAAATCGGGCTTGCGAGCCGCTGAAAGAATTGGGGTTGAAAGAATCGGGGATTGAGAAACTGGGGCGAGCGATGGGTCTCGAACCCACGACCTCCAGATCCACAATCTGGCGCTCTAACCTACTGAGCTACGCTCGCCGTCGTCGCTGATGTAGTCGCTTTCCGACGCTCTCGTCAAGCGCCGCCGACGCCGAAGTGGCGCACGAGACGCTCGGCGGCCTCGTCGAGCACCGCATCGCGCTTGCAGAAGCAGAAGCGCACGAAATGGCGGACGTCGCCGCCGTCGTAGAACGCGCTCAAAGGCACGGCGGCGACCCCGGCCTCGGTCGTGATGCGGCGGCAGAAGGCGACGTCGTCGCCGTCGAAGCCGAGTGGGCGGATATCGGCGCTCACGAAGTAGGTGCCCTCGGTCTCGAGAACGCCGAAGCCGGCGCGCGCGAGCCCGGCGGCGAGCCGGTCGCGCTTGGCCGCCATCGCGCTTGCGAGGCCGGCGAAATAGGCGTCGTCCTTGGCGAGCCCGAAGGCGACCGCGGCCTGAAGGTTGGGCGGCGTGGTGAAGACCAGGAACTGATGCGCCTTGGCGACCGGGGCGAGAAGCGCGGCCGGCCCTTCGACCCAGCCGACCTTCCAGCCGGTGAGCGAGAAGATCTTGCCCGCCGAGCCGACCCGAAGACAGCGCTCGCGCATGCCCGGCAGGGTCGCGAGCGGATGGTGGCGGCGGCCGTCGAAGACCAGATGCTCGTAGACCTCGTCGCAGACAGCGACCGCGTCGTAAGCGCGCAGATGCTCGGCGATCAGGGCGAGCTCGTCCCTATCGAACACCTTGGCCGCCGGATTCATGGGGCTGTTGAGCAGCACCAGCTTGGTCCGCGGGCCGAAGGCGGCGGCAAGCGCGTCGCGCGAGATCCGCCAGTCGGGCGGCTCGAGGCGGACCAGCTTCACGGTCGCGCCGGCGCGCCGCAGGATCGGCAGGTAGCTGTCGTACAAAGGCTCGAACGCGACCGCCTCGTCGCCGGGCTCGATCAGCCCGAACAGGCAGGACGCTAACGCCTCGGTCGCGCCCGAGGCGACCATGATCTCGCGCGCCGGGTCGTAATCGAGGCCGTAGAAACGCCGCGCATGGGCGGCGAGCGCCTCGCGCAACGCGGGCAACCCCATCATGGGCGGGTACTGGTTGGGACCGGCGATCGCCGCTTCGGCGGCGGCGCGGCGCACGTCCTCGGGGCCGTCCTCGTCGGGAAAGCCCTGGCCGAGGTTGATCGCGCCGTGCTCGACGGCGAGCCGCGACATGACCTCGAACACGGTGGTGCCGAGGGTCGAAAGCACGCTGTTGGCCGGTTTCACCTGAACCTCTTTCTTTCGCCGAACTTGGGCGAACCATGGCAAATGCGCTCCCGCGAGACAAGGCGAAGCCTTGCATATCCGGCCTATACCCCCTGGCGGCGGAGGCCGCGCGGTGGCATAAAAGGGCCATGCAAATCGCCGC
>CAYYWV010000039.1:0-9284 GCA_964475385.1 uncultured Alphaproteobacteria bacterium
GGTTCAGCTTCGGTTCAGGTTGGATTCGCTACCTTCGCCACTGCTCAAAGGTCGGAGGCTGCCTTGAAATCGCCATTTTTTAAGCTCATTTTAACGAAAAAGGATAATCGTCTGAGCTGGGTCGCCAGACCCTTTTCCTTCCACAAACGATTGCACTGATTCACGAGAGAGGTCGCGCTTCATGGCGGAGCCGTTCTGTCCGCCCGCTCCTTCCGAAGGCGGGCTTAGTCGTTATCTCCGAGAAATCCGCAAGTTTCCGATGCTTGCGCCGAAGGAAGAGTACGACCTCGCCAAGCGCTGGCGCGAGCGCGGAGACCTCGCGGCCGCGCACCGGCTGGTGACCAGCCATCTCCGGCTGGTGGCCAAGATCGCGATGGGGTTCCGCGGCTATGGGCTGCCGGTGGGCGAGCTCATCTCCGAAGGCAACGTCGGCATGATGCAGGCGGTCAAGCGCTTCGACCCCGACCGCGGGTTCCGACTCGCGACCTACGCAATCTGGTGGATTCGCGCCGCAATCCAGGAGTACATCCTGCACTCCTGGTCGCTGGTGAAGATGGGCACCACGGCGGCCCAGAAGAAGCTGTTCTTCAACCTGCGCAAGGCGAAGTCGGCGCTCCAGGCGATCGAGGACGGCGACCTCGCGCCCGAGACCGTCGCCCATATCGCAGACCGCCTCAACGTGACCGAGGACGAAGTCGTCAGCATGAACCGGCGGCTCGCCGGCCCTGATCATTCGCTCAACGCCTCGGTCGACGGAAGCGACGGCGCCCAGTGGCAGGACTGGCTGGTCGACGACCGCGCGAGCCAGGAGGCCACGCTCGCCGAGGCCGAGGAGCTGTCGATCCGCCGCGGCCTTCTCGACAAGGCGCTCGACTGCCTGAACGAGCGCGAGCGGCGGATCTTCGAGGCCCGCAGGCTCGCCGACGAGCCCCTGACGCTCGAGGTGCTGAGCCACGAGTACGGCATCTCCCGCGAGCGCGTTCGCCAGATCGAGGTCCGCGCTTTCGAGAAGGTCCAAAAGGCCGTGCGCCGCGGCGCCCTGCGCGAACGCCTCCCGGTCCCGGCCCCGGTGGGTTGACGCCTGCGGCGCGCCGCCGCTCTTCGGATAGGCTTCAGCCCGCGAAAGGGTCTTTGACCATCACCGTATCGTCGCGCTCGGGGCTGGTGGACAAGAGCGCCACCGGGGCCTCGATCAGCTCTTCGATGCGGCGGATGTACTTGATCGCCTGGGCCGGAAGATCGGCCCAGGAGCGCGCGCCGCGCGTGCTTTCGCGCCAGCCGCCGAGGGTTTCGTAGACCGGCTCGACCCCCGCCTGGGCGGTCCGCGCCGCCGGCAGGCGGTGCAGCGTCTCGCCGCCATAGCGATAGGCGACGCAGACCTTGAGCTCTTCCATGCCGTCGAGCACGTCGAGCTTGGTCAGCGCGATGCCGTCGATCCCGCTCGCCTTGATCGCCTGGCGCACCAGCACCGCATCGAACCAGCCGCAGCGCCGCCGCCGGCCGGTGACGGTGCCGAACTCGTGGCCGCGCTCGCCGAGCCCGCGGCCGATCTCGTCGTCGAGCTCGGTCGGGAACGGGCCGCTGCCGACCCGCGTGGTGTAGGCCTTGGTGATGCCGAGCACATAATCGATGGCCCGCGGGCCGAAGCCGGAGCCGACCGCCGCTTGGGCGGCGACCGTGTTCGACGAGGTGACGAAGGGATAGGTGCCGTGGTCGATGTCGAGCATCGCCCCTTGCGCGCCTTCGAACAGGATGTGGCGGCCGCGGCGGCGCGCCGAATCGAGGATCTCCCACACCGGCGCGGCGAAGGGAAGCACGCGAGGCGCGATCGCCGTGAGCTCGGCGATCACCGCCGCGCGGTCGAGCTCGCCCATGCCGAAGCCGCGACGGACCGCGTTGTGGTGGAGGAGAAGCTCGTCCACCTTCTCGGCGAGCCCCGGCTCGTCGCCAAGGTCGCAGAGCCGGATCGCGCGGCGGGCGACCTTGTCCTCGTAGGCCGGGCCGATGCCGCGCCCTGTGGTGCCGAGCTTGCGCGCGCCGCGGGCCTCCTCGCGGACCCGGTCGACCTCGCCATGCAGCGGCAGGATCAAGGGCGCGGTCTCGGCGATCTTGAGGTTGTCGGGCGTGATGCGCACGCCTTGCTCGGCGATGGACTCGATCTCCTTCATCAGCGCCCAGGGGTCGACCACCACGCCGTTGCCGATGATCGACAGCTTGCCGCGCCGCACGACGCCCGAGGGCAGCAGGCTAAGCCTGTAGGTCACGCCGTCGATGACCAGCGTGTGGCCGGCGTTGTGCCCGCCCTGAAAGCGCACCACCACGTCGGCCCGGCTCGACAGCCAGTCGACGATCTTGCCCTTGCCCTCGTCGCCCCACTGGGCGCCTACGACGACCACGTTCGCCATCTTCGATCCCCCCTTCAGCCGTCGACCGCGACCGGCCGGCCGTCGATCAGCACGTGGCCGCAGCCGAGCCGCGCGGCCTCGGCGCGCAGGTTCTCGCAAGGCTCCAGCCCGGCGATGGCGACCCAGCCCTCGGCGCGCAGCCGCTGCGCCGTCGCCCGGTCGGTCCCGGCGGGCAGATAGAGCCTGCGCGGCTTCTCGGGCGGCGGCAGAGCGCGCATGACCGAATCCATGAACAAGGTGAAGCCGACCGCGGGCTCGTCGCCGTCGACCCGGTAGCGCCCGCCGCGGCCGAGCTCGCCGCGCACGCCGTCGGCGAACAGCGTGAAGCTGACGCCGGTCTGGTACTCGAAGCCGCGATGCTCGACCGGGTCGATGGTGAGCGCAAGCCCGGGCGCGGCCTCGCGGATGCGCGCGATCACCGCGGCCAGCCGCTCGCGCAGCCTGACCGCGCGGGGCGGAAGCGCGATGGCGGCAAGCGCATCGAGCGCCCGCTCGCAAGGCCCCGCCGCGCGCAAAAGCGCGCCCAACAGATCGGCGCCCGGCCCGCCGACCGCGGCGACCGCGGCGGCGTCCTTGCGGTCGAGCGCCTCGCGCGCCCGCGCCGCCGCGTCCGCGTCCATGCCGAGCCCTTCGCAGACGGCGGAGACCAGCGTCGGCTCGGTGAGATCGACCGTAAGCCCGCGCACCCCGACCGCGCCCAGCGCGTCGGCCGCCATCACGATCGCCTCGGCGTCGGCCGCGGGCCCCCGGGCGCCGATCAGCTCGGCCCCGACCTGCGCGAACTCGCGCTCGGGCCGAAGCTGGCCCGCAGCGAGCGACAGCACCTCGCCGGCGTAGCTCAGGCGCAAGGGACGGGGCGCGCGGGCGAGCCGCGTCGTCGCAAGCCGCGCGACCTGCGGCGTGATGTCGGCGCGCAGCCCCATCATGCGCTGCGAGGCCGGGTCCATGAGGCGGAAGGTGAGCGACGCCATCGCCGCGCCCGCGCCGGCGAACAGGCTGTCCTCGAACTCGACCAGCGGCGGCTTGACCCGCTCATAGCCCTCGGCCGCGAAGGCGGCGAGCAGGCGCTCGGCGACCGCGGCCTCATACGCCGCGTCGGGCGGCAGCACGTCGCGCAGGCCCGCTGGCAAAAGGCCGCGATGGACGGGTTCGTTCATGGCGGTTTCCGAGTGTATATCAGCTTGGGCCGCGGGTGGGATCAGAAGCGCAGGGCGACCGCCTGGCGCACGCCGTCGATGGCGCGCACCTTCTCGAGCACGGCCTCGCTGAGCGGCTCGTCGACCTCGATCAGCGCGATCGCGTCGCCGCGCCGCTCGGACCGGCCGAGGTGGAAGGTCGCGATGTTGACCCCCGCTTCGCCGAGCGTCATGCCGAGCTTGCCGATGATCCCGGGCTTGTCCTCGTTGGTGATGTAAAGCATGTGCGGGCCGAGCTCGGCCTCGATGTTGATGCCTTTGATCTGGACCACCCGCGGCCGACCGTTGGCGAACAGGGTGCCGGCCACCGACCGGCTGCGCGTCTCGGTGGTGACGGTGAGGCAGATCAGGGTCTGATAATCGCCGGCGCGGGCGTGCTTGACCTCGCTCACGGCGATGTTGCGCTCGCGCGCGATCACCGGCGCGTTGACCATGTTGACCGAGTCCATCAGGGGCGTGAGCAGGCCCTGGAGCACGATCGCGGTCAAGGGCCGGGTGTCGAGCGTCGCCACATGGCCCTCGTACTCGACCGTGGCGGCGCGAAGACCCGTGCGGGTGAGCTGGCCGGCGAAGCTGCCGAGCTGCTCGGCGAGCTTCATATAGGGCCTGAGCTTGGGCGCTTCCTCGGCGGTCACCGAGGGCATGTTGAGGGCGTTGGTCACCGCCCCGAGGTTGAGGAAGTCCGACATCTGCTCGGCGACCTGGCGGGCCACGTTCTCTTGCGCCTCGGCGGTCGAGGCCCCGAGATGCGGGGTGACGATCACGTCGTCGCGCGCGAACAGGGGGCTGTCGGCGGGCGGCGGCTCGGTCGCGAAGACGTCGAGCGCCGCGCCCGCGAGCTTGCCCGACTCCAGCGCCGCGATCAGATCGTCCTCGACCACGAGCCCGCCGCGGGCGCAGTTGACGAGGCGCGCGCCGTCCTTCATGCGGGCGAAGGCGGCGGCGTCGATCATGCCCCGGGTCTGGTCGGTGAGCGGCGCGTGCAACGAGACGAAGTCGGAGCGGGCGAGAAGCTCGTCGAGATCGACTTTCTCGACCGCGAGCTCCTCGGCGCGCTCGGGCGAGACGAAGGGATCGTAGACCAGAACCCGCATCTTGAGCCCCTGGGCGCGGCCGGCGACGATCGAGCCCACGTTGCCGCAACCGATCAACCCCAGGGTCTTGCCTGCGACCTCGACCCCGACGAAGCGCGACTTCTCCCACTTTCCGGCGCGAATCGAACGGTCGGCGGGCGGAATCCGCCGCGCGAGCGCCATCATCATGGCGATCGCGTGCTCGGCGGTGGTGATCGAGTTCCCGAACGGGGTGTTCATGACCACGACGCCGCGCTGGGTCGCCGCCGCGACGTCGATGTTGTCGACGCCGACCCCGGCGCGGCCCACCACCCTGAGGCGCGGGGCGCGGGCGAGCACCTCGGCGGTCACCTTGGTCGCCGAGCGCACGGCGAGGCCGTCGCAGTCGGCGAGGCGCTCGATCAGTTCCTCGGGCGAGAGCCCGGTCGCGACCTCGACCTCGACGCCGTTGTCGCGAAAGATGTCGGCCGCCGCCGGGCTCAGCTTGTCGGCGATCAGAACCTTGGGCATCGTTCTTCGTCTCCCTCCGATCAACGCGCCCCGGCGCGGACCTCGGCGAAGGCCCAGTCGAGCCAGGGCAAAAGCGCCTCGATATCGGCGGTCTCGACCGTCGCCCCGCCCCAGATGCGCAACCCCGGCGGCGCGGCGCGATAAGCGCCGATGTCGTAGGCCGCGCCCTCGTCGTCGAGCAGCGCCACCATCCGCCCGACCGCCGCGCGGCGGGCGTCCGCATCGAGCGACTCGAACCAGGGATCGACGATGCGCAGGCAGATCGAGGTGCAAGAGCGCCATTCCGTCCGGCGGGCCAGGAAATCGACCCAGGGGGTGGCCTCGACCCAGGCGGCGACCGCCGCGAGGTTGGCCTCCGAGCGCGCGATCAGGGCGTCGAGCCCGCCGATCCCTTCGGCCCAGCGGAGCGCATCGAGCGCGTCCTCGACGCACAGCATCGACGGGGTGTTGATGGTCGCGCCCTTGAAGACGCCGGCGTTGAGCTTGCCGTCCTCGGCGAGGCGGAACAGCTTCGGCAGCGGCCACGGCGGGACGTGGCTTTCGAGCCGCGCGACCGCCCGCGGCGAAAGGATGAGCACGCCGTGCGCCGCTTCGCCGCCCAGAACCTTCTGCCAGGAGTAGGTGACCACATCGAGCCGGTCCCACGGCAGCGCCATCGCGAACGCGGCCGAGGTCGCATCGCAGATCGCGAGCCCTTCGCGCCCGGGCGCGATCCAGTCGCCGTCGGGCACGCGTACGCCCGATGTGGTGCCGTTCCACACGAAGACCACGTCGCGCTCCCAATCGACCGCGGCGAGATCGGGAAGATCGCCGTACTCGGCCTTGAGCGCGCGGGCGTCCTCGAGCCCGAGATGGCGGGTCACGTCCTTCGCCCAGCCCGCGCCGAAGCTCTCCCAGACCAGCACGTCGACCCCGCGCGCGCCGAGGAGAGACCACAGCGCCATCTCGACCGCGCCGGTGTCGGACCCCGGCACGATGCCGACGAGGTAGTCGTCGGGAACCCCGAGGATCGCCCGGCTGCGCGCGATCGCCTCGGCGAGCCGCGCCTTGCCCGGCGCCGAGCGATGCGAGCGGCCGACGAGCGCCCCCGCGAGCGCGGCCGGCGTCCAACCCGGGCGCTTGGCGCAAGGGCCGGACGAAAAGTTGGGATTCCGCGGGCGGACCGCGGGCTTGGGATGGAGGGATCGGGATGTCATGGGCTTACGCGACAACCGGAAGGACCGGAAAGAGGGGCGCCGATGCGCGCCCGGGCGCAGTTTAGGCGTCTCGGCCCCGGCGTCAACGCGGAACCGCGTTCAGATCTCGATGATTCCTTCGAGGTACTTGACCGCGTCGCCGGCGATGATCACCCGGTCGCCCGCGAGCCGGCAGTAAAGCACGCCGCCGCGGGCCGAAACCTGATGAGCGAGAAGCCGCGTCTTGTCGAGGCGCTCGGCCCAGTAGGGCGTGAGATCGCAATGCGCCGAGCCGGTCACCGGATCCTCGGGAATGCCGACGCGGGGCGCGAAGTAGCGCGAGACGAAATCGGCGCTTTCGCCGGGCGCGGTCGCGATCACGCCCTTGGCGTCGAGCGCCGCGATGGCGGCGAAGTCGGGCGCGAGCGCGCGCACCGCGGCCTCGCTGTCATAGACGGCGATGGCGTTGCCGCTCGGGCTCGCGAGCATCGCCTCGGGCGCCCGCCCGAGCGCCGCGGCGAGTCCGGGAACCTCAGCCGACGCGGGCGCCTCAGCCGGAAAGTCGAGGGCGAGCCGGCCGTTCTCGCGCAGCACCGCGAGCGGACCGCTCCGCGAATCGAAGCGCAGCGCGTCGCCCTCGACGCCGAGCTCGTTGAACAGCACGTAGCCGGTGGCGAGCGTCGCATGCCCGCACAGATCGACCTCGGCGGCGGGCGTGAACCAGCGCAAGTGGAAGCGCGCCCCACCCGTCCCTTTCTCGACGAAGAAAGCGGTCTCCGAGAGGTTGTTCTCGCGCGCGATTCCTTGCAGCGTCTCGTCGTCGAGCCAGCGCTCGAGCGGGCAGACCGCGGCCGGGTTGCCGCCGAAGGGGCGGTCGGTGAAGGCGTCGATCTGATAAAGCGGGATTCTCACACGTCCACCGTCTCTGTCTCCGCGCCGCCTTCGGCCCCGGGCCGGCGGGCGAGGATCTGGATCGTGATCATGGACATCACCGGCTCGTCGTTCTGATTGTAGACCGTGTAGCGGACCCGGCAAACGCCGCGGTCGGGCTTGGAGCGCGAGGGGCGCGTCTCCACGATCTCGGCCACCGTGTGCAGGGTGTCCCCGGGCCGCACCGGGCGCAGCCAGCGGACCTCGTCCATGCCGGGCGAGCCCAGGCTGCAAGCGTTGAACACCCCGGTCTGCCACAGCATGCGAAAGCCGATGACCATGGTGTGGAAGCCGCTCGCAATCAGCCCGGCGTAGGGCGAGCCGGCGGCGGCGCGGGCGTCCATGTGAATGGGCTGCGGGTCGAACCGGAACGCGAAGTCGAGGATTTCGGATTCAGAGATCGTCTTGCCGGCCGAGACGAACCGATCGCCGGGCGAGAAGTCTTCGAAGTACAGCTCTTTCATGAACGCAACCTCGCGGTGGTCGGCCAAGGGGCGCCCAAAGGTACGGGCGGACGCGCGGCCAAGCAAGGGCGGGAAAGCGCCTCAGGCGGAGGCGGACTCGATCGCGTCGGCGATCTCGTCGACCACCGCGCGGACCAGATCGTCGTCCTCGCCCTCGGCCATCACGCGGACCACGGGCTCGGTGCCCGAGGCGCGGACCAGCACGCGGCCGCGCTCGGCGAGTCGGTCGCGCCCGGCGGCGATGGCGGCCTCGACCGCCGGCGCGTCCAACGGCGAGGCCCCCTGGTAGCGGACGTTGCGCAAGGTTTGGGGCAAGGGCTCGAACAGGCGCGCCGCTTCGCTGACGGGGCGGTCGGCGCGGACCAGAACGGCGAGGCACTGGAGCGCCGCGAGCAACCCGTCGCCGGTGGTCGCGTAATCGGCGAGCACGATATGGCCCGACTGCTCGCCGCCGAGGTTGAAGCCGTCCGCGCGCATGCGTTCGACCACGTAACGGTCGCCGACCGGGGTGCGCAGAAGCTTGAGATCGAGGCCTTCGAGATAGCGTTCGAGCCCCAGGTTCGACATCACGGTCGCGACCACGCCGCCGCCCTTGAGCCGGCCTTCGGCCTGCCAGCTCTTGGCGATCAGCGCCATGAGCTGGTCACCGTCGACCAGGGCGCCGGTCTCGTCGGCGAGCACCAGCCGGTCGGCGTCGCCGTCGAGCGCGATGCCGAGGTGCGCGCCCTGCGCCACCACCTGCTCGCGCATGCAGTCGGGCCGGGTCGAGCCGCAGCCTTCGTTGATGTTGAAGCCGTCGGGCCGCACCCCGATCGGGATCACCTCGGCGCCGAGCTCCCAAAGCACCGTGGGCGCGACCTTGTAGGCCGCGCCGTTGGCGCAGTCGACCACGATCTTGAGGCCCTCGAGCCCGAAGTCCCGGGGAAAGCTGCGCTTGACGAATTCGATGTAGCGGCCCTCGGCGTCGTCGAGCCGCTTGGCCCGGCCGAGCGCCTCGGGCGCGGCGAGCGCGGACGCGGGATCGGCATCCATGCGGGCCTCGATCGCATGCTCGACCGCATCCGACAGCTTGTAGCCGTCGGGGCCGAACAGCTTGATGCCGTTGTCCTGATACGGGTTGTGCGAGGCCGAGATCATGACCCCGAGATCGGCGCGCAGCGCCCGCGTCAGCATGGCGACCGCCGGCGTCGGCATCGGCCCGACCAGAATCACGTCGAGCCCGGTCGCGATAAAGCCCGCGGTCAGCGCCGGCTCGAGCATGTAGCCTGAAAGCCGCGTGTCCTTGCCGATCACGACCCGATGGCGGTGGTCGCCGCGCTTGAACTGGCAGCCAGCGGCGAGGCCGACGCGGAGCGCGATCTCGGGCGTCATCGGCGGCTGATTCGCCGTGCCGCGAATGCCGTCGGTGCCGAAGTACCTACGGGTCATGGTCCTGCCCCCTTATCCAATCGCCGCCCCGCAGCTTGCGCCATTCGGGGCGTTCAGGCGAACGGACGCCGATTCAACGGATTTTCGCTTAACAAATTACAGA
>CAYYWV010000039.1:9384-23147 GCA_964475385.1 uncultured Alphaproteobacteria bacterium
ACAAATTACAGATGCCGCCGTCCGCGCGCTAGGTCCGCAGCGCCCGCCAGACGGCCAGCGCCTGCGCGGTCTCGGCGACGTCGTGGACGCGGAGAATTTGCACCCCCTGGTCGAGGCCCGCGAGCCCGGCGGCGAGGCTGCCGGGAAGCCGCGCCTTCGGCGGCTCGTCCGCCGACAGGCGCGCGATGAAGCTCTTGCGCGAGACCCCGAGCACGACCGGGCAGCCGAGGCCATGGTAAAGGGCGAGGCTTTGCAGAATCTCGACATTGTGGCCGGTCGGCGACTTGCCGAAGCCGATCCCCGGGTCGATCAGGATGCGCGCCCTTTCGATTCCCGCCGCAAGGCAGGCGTTGATGCGCGATTCCAGCATATCGTAAACGTCGAGGGGGGCGTCGTCGTAAGCCGGCGCGCGCTGCATGGTCCGCGGGTCGCCCTGGCTGTGCATGAGCACCACCGGCGCTCCGGCGGCCGCGACCGTGGCGAGGCTTTCGGGATCGAAGCCGAGCGCCGAGACGTCGTTGACGATTGCGGCCCCGGCCTCGATCGCCGCGCGCATCACGGCCGCGCGGCGGCTGTCGATCGAGATCGGGACGCCAAGGCCCGCAAGCCCGCGGACCACCGGCACGGCGCGCGCGAGCTCGACCTCGGCCGGAACCGGCTCGGCGCCGGGGCGCGTCGATTCGCCGCCCACGTCGAGGATCGCTGCGCCCGCCTCGGCGAGCGCCCGGCCGTGGGCGACCGCCGCCGCGGTCTCGGCATGGTCGCCGCCGTCGGAGAAGCTGTCGGGAGTGACGTTGATGACCCCCATGAGCGCCGGCCGGTCCATGGGGACGCCAGCGACCGGCGGCCGCGGCGCTTGAAGCCGCGCCCAGGTCTCGCGAAGGCGCGCGGCGGCGGGTCCGTCGCCAAGGCCGTCGATCCAGGCCGCAAGCGCTTCGACGCCCGCGGCGCAAACGGCGACGGCGGCTTGCTCGCGAATCAGCGCCTCGCAAGCGGTGAACGCGATCCGGCCGCCCGCAAGCGGGCGCGCCCGCCCGGCCGCCACCGCATGCGCGGCGGTCGCGCCATAGATCAGACCGATGGGTTGCAGATAGATCCGCGCGCGCGCGTCGATGCGCCCCGGAAGATCGTCGATGCGCTCGCGCCGGGCCACGCGGCCGCGCCCCGTCCTTGCGCTTTACGGAATCAGGAGCCGGGTTGAGGCTCGGGCTCGAGGTCGCCGGTCGGCCTCGAGTCCTTGCTGCCGCTCGACGGCACCGACGAGCGCCGGCCCGCGTCCTTGGGCGGTTGCTCGTCCGCGCTCGGCCGGACGATGGGCTCGCCCTTCAGCAGGGCGCGGATCTCCTCGCCGGTCAGCGTCTCGTACTCGAGCAGCGCCTTGGCCAGCGTGTGGAGCTGGTCGAGGTTGTCCTCGAGGATCTTGCGCGCCCGCCCGTAGGCTTCGTCGACGATCCGGCGGATCTCGGCGTCGATGGCCTCGGCCGTGTTCTCGGAGATGTTCTTGGTCTGGGTCACCGAGTGGCCGAGGAAGATCTCCTGCTCGTTCTCGGCGTAGGTGAGCGGCCCGAGCTTCTCGCTCATCCCGTACTGGGTGACCATGGCGCGGGCGATCTTGGTCGCCATCTGGATGTCGGAGGCGGCCCCGCTGGTCACCTTCTCCTTGCCGAAGATCAGCTCCTCGGCGATCCGCCCGCCCATGGCGACGGCGATATCGGCGTAGAGCTTCTCGCGCGAGACCGAGATGCGGTCGCCTTCGGGCAGCCGCATGACCATGCCGAGCGCGCGCCCGCGGGGGATGATGGTCGCCTTATGCACCGGGTCGGAAGCCGGCGTCTTGACCGCGACGATGGCGTGGCCGCTTTCGTGATAGGCGGTGAGCCGGCGCTCCTCGTCGGTCATGACCATCGAGCGGCGCTCGGCGCCCATCATCACCTTGTCCTTGGCGGCCTCGAACTCGGCCATGGTGACGATGCGCTTGCCGAGCCGGGCGGCGAGCAAGGCGGCCTCGTTGACCAGGTTGGCGAGATCGGCGCCCGAGAAACCGGGCGTGCCGCGGGCGATGATGCGGGCGTCCACGTCAGGCGCGAGCGGAACCTTGCGCATGTGCACCTTGAGGATCTTCTCGCGGCCCAGGATGTCGGGATTCGGCACCACCACCTGGCGGTCGAAGCGCCCGGGCCGCAGAAGCGCCGGGTCGAGCACGTCGGGCCGGTTGGTCGCCGCGATCAGGATGACGCCTTCGTTCGATTCGAAGCCGTCCATCTCGACCAAAAGCTGGTTGAGGGTCTGCTCGCGCTCGTCGTTGCCGCCGCCGAGCCCGGCCCCGCGGTGGCGCCCCACCGCGTCGATCTCGTCGATGAAGATGATGCACGGCGCGTTCTTCTTGCCTTGCTCGAACATGTCGCGCACGCGGCTCGCGCCGACGCCGACGAACATCTCGACGAAGTCCGAGCCCGAGATGGTGAAGAAGGGCACGTTGGCCTCGCCCGCAATGGCGCGCGCGAGCAGCGTCTTGCCGGTGCCCGGCGGGCCGACGAGCAGCACGCCCTTCGGGATCTTGCCGCCGAGGCGCTGGAACTTCTGCGGGTTCTTGAGGAACTCGACGACCTCTTCGAGCTCTTCCTTGGCCTCGTCGATGCCGGCCACGTCGTCGAAGGTGACGCGACCGACCTTCTCGGTCAGGAGCTTGGCCCGCGACTTGCCGAAGCCCATCGCCTTGCCGCCGCCCGATTGCATCTGGCGCATGAAGAACACCCAGAGCCCGATGAGCAGCAACATCGGGAACCAGGACACGAGGACGCCGAACAGCGACGGCGCGTTCTCGTCGTCGGGCACGGCGCTGATCCGCACCCCGCGCGCGGTCAGCCGCTGGACCAGCGTGGGATCGTCGGGCGCATAGGTGCTGAACGCCCGGCCGTCGTCGTAATGGCCGGTGATCGTGTTGCCCTGGATGGTCACGTCGGCAACCCGCCCTTCGTCGACCTGGGTCAGGAAGTCGGAAAAGGCGAGGTTGGTCTGCGGACTACGGCCTCCCGGATTCTGGAACAGGTTGAACAGCAGAATCAGGAGAAAGCCGATAATCACCCAGAGTGCAAGGTTGCGACCGAAATTATTCAATGAAGAGTCCTCTCTGTACCCGGCCTCTCTACCGGGTCCGCGCCCGGCCCATCGTCTCAGGCGTCTCCGAATTCGCCTGCAGCGCCGACGGCTCCCTGGCGCCCGCTACGCCGCGCGAAGCCTGCGTGGCAGACAGTCCTTCGCATGCCTCCTTTGCATGCCTATCCTACCGCTCTGCGCCTGCAAACGCAAAGCGCGGCGGCCCGATCGGGCGCGCGGGCAGAAAATCGGCCGAAACCCGCCGCGAAACACCCGCGCCGCTTACAAACCCTAGGTGGGGCACAGCGAGGATTTCGTCAAGGTGGAAAAAGGCCGGCAGGCTAGGCCGAACCACCGGCGGAACGGGCGATTCGGCGCAGTCGGGCGCGGCTCGGACGAGGGCCTTCCAGCCCTCTGCGCCGAGCGCGCGGACCGTGATCGAACGCGCCCCGCTTTCACCCGCGAACGCGACCCGAAAGCGCCCATCCCAGAGCGCGGCCTCGCCTGCGTCGAGGGTCATCGCGCCTTGCACGGCGGCGGGCTCGCGGCAGACCAACCAGCCGCCGCCGCGGCGCAGAACCAAACAACCGCCAAGCGTCCGGCCCATGCCCGCTTCTCCCGTGGCGAGCGCATGCGCGAGCCGAGCCAGCCGCGCCCCCCGGGGCGGATAGATCCGCCCGCCGACAGTGACCAGAAGACGGGCGAGAGCGCGCGCGGCGAGCGGCTCGGGAAGAGCGCGAAAGAGCGCGGGATCGACCCGGCAGAACCCCGCCGGATGGACCGCGACCGTGGCCGCAAGGGCCTCGGCGAGCATCCGGTCGAACGCCGCGCGCAGCCGGCCGAAGCCCGTTGCCGCCCGCGCCAGCCGCGCCGAATCGAGCCCCGCCTCGGCCAGCGCCGGCATCAACGCCCTCACTCGGCTGCGGGCGAATCGGGGGTCGCGGTTCGAGGGGTCTTCGATCCACCCGAGCCCGCGCGCGCGCAAGGTCGCCGCAAGCCGCGCTCGCGGAACGGTCAAAAGCGGCCTGAGAACGCGCAAGCCCCAGCGTTCGTCGACCGCCGGCATTCCGGCGAGACCGTCGAGCCCGCTTCCGCGATCAAGCCGCATCGCGAAGGTCTCGGCCTGGTCGTCGCGCTGGTGGGCGACGAGAAGGTGCAGGACGCCGGCCGCCCGGCACCACGCCGCAAGCAGTCGATAGCGGGCCGCGCGCGCTTCCGCTTGCACGGCGCGGTCCAGCGGACCGCCCTTGCGCGTGAGCACCTGGGCCTCGATCCCGCCCGCCGCGAGAGAGGCGGCGACGCGGCGGGCCTCGGCCGTCGATTCGGGGCGCAAGCGGTGGTCTACGATCAGCGCCACCACCCTGCCCGCGTGAGCGCGCGCCCAGTCGTCGGCGAGATGAACGAGGGCGAGGCTGTCGGCCCCGCCCGAGACCGCAACGGCAAGCCGCGGCGCGGGTTCGAAAGGCCCGAGCGGCGCGATGAGCGCCGCGAACTCGTCGCTGCCGACCGGGGACGCCGCAGACGCAACGTCCGAAACCGATTCAGCGCTCACAGCAGACGCAGAGGTGACGGCTCAGGAACAACCGGCCCGCTTGCGCTCGCTCGCGGCGCGTCGCTTGATCGCCTGCGATGCGGTGGGAAAACGCGCGGCGAGCTCCTCGAAGGTCACGCAGGCGTCCTTCTTGCGGTCGAGCCGGGCGAGCGACATGGCGAGCTTGAGAAGGTTGTCGGGCGCCTTCACGCTGTCGGGATAGTCTTGATAGCCGCGAGCGAAGTAGGTCGCAGCCTGGCCGTAGTCGCCGCGGACGTAATAGGTTTCGGCCAGCCAGTAGAAGGCGTTGCTCGCGAGCTTGTGGTCGGCGTGCGCCTCGACGAAGGCCTTGAAAGCGCGCTCGGCCTCGGCGTAGTCCGCGCGACGGAGAAGATCGTAAGCGTACTTGTACTGCTCTTCGGGCGTGCCGGGCGGCAAAGCGGGCGTCGTCAGGGCGGCGCTTGTCGTCCCGGCGGACGAAGCCGGCGGTTGCGCGGCGCCAGAGGCTCCCGGCGCGAGCGGACCCGGCGCGGCCGCCGCAGACGCTGCCGGGGCGGCGGCGGGGCGCGCGGGGGTCGCCTGGGCGGCGAGCGCCGCCCGTTGGGCTTTCTCGATCTCGGTGAGGCGGAAGTCCACGTCGGCGACCAGCTTATCGAGCCGCTCGGCGACCTGGCTGATGTCGTGGGCGACGCGCTCGACCTCGCCGGTCAGCGCCCGCATCTGGTCCTCGACCTCGCTGAGACGGACCTCGAGCCGGGCCGTCCGCTCGGCGTCGCCCGGCGCGGCGGATGCGGCCACGGTTCCGGCGGGCGGCGGGGCCTTGCCGCCGTAGACCACGCTTTGAAGGTCGCTGACGTCCTTGCGCAGCGCCTCGATCCGTTTGAACAGCGCCCGCGGGTCGGCTTCCTGGGCGGTCGCCGCAAAACCGCCGCCGAAAACCGTAAGCGCAACCATGATGGCAAAAAAGTAGCGAAGTTGGTTCATGACGCCCATCGTCGCCCGTGTTCGCATTCTACGCTCGCGCGTTCCGCCCGGCGCGCGCAGCGCAAAGCTTGCGCCCTCGCCGGCCGCGGGGCGCACGGCGTATTGAACGCGCGAATGATGGCCAAACGATGGCGGCCCACCAACGCCGCGCGTTCGCCGGAACGAGCGGAGAGCGAACCGCAATCGCCTGCGAAACGGGAAAGCGCCGTCGCCTTCACGGCGCTTGGCCGTCGTCAGTTGACGACCGTCACCGCGCGCCGGTTCTGCGCCCAGGCGGCCTCGTTATGACCGAGCGCGACCGGTCGCTCCTTGCCGTAGCTGATCGTCGAGATTCGGCTCGGATCGATGCCCAGCGCGACCAGGAAGTTCTTGACCGCGGTCGCGCGACGTTCTCCCAGCGCGAGGTTGTACTCGCGAGTGCCGCGTTCGTCGGCGTGTCCTTCCACCGTGACGGTGACGTTCGGGTACTTCTTGAGCCACGCGGCCTGCCGCTCGAGCGTCCGCTGCGCCTGGGGCTTCAGGATCGCCTTATCGAAATCGAAGAAGACGCGATCGCCGACATTGAGAACGAGATCCTCCTGAGTGCCCGGCGCCGGGGCGGCCGTCGTGGCCGGGGCGGTCGTCGACGGCGTCGACGGCGCCTCAGACGTGACCGGAGCGGTGGTCACGGTCGTTCCTTGCCCGGGCGCGCTTGTGCCCCCTTCGCCGGCAGTGGACGCCGCCTCTTGGGGCGTCGTCTGGCACGCGGCGACCAGGAACAGCACCGCGAAAAGGCTGACGAACTTGATTCGCATCGAGTAACTCTCCTCTGCCGGGATCTTGTGGGATGTATTCTTTGGGGTTCGTCTTAAGGTTGTCGAGATTTTTCGAAAATCGGAAATCGAACGCTCACCGGCGACTGCCGAATATGCCGGCCCGCGGCCGGATTAGACCAGAAATTCGCCCCGCGACTATACTGTGCGCCACCTAGGGAATCAAGGGGGACCACGCCGGGTCCGACGCATCGAGCGGCGTGACGATTTCGCGTTCGTTGTAACCCGTTAGGTCAATCGAATAGAGCTTGCTCAAGCCCTTCCCATCCTCCGCCGTCGGATTTTCGCGGAAGAACAAAAGCACTCTTCCGTTGGGGGCCCAGCTCGGCCCTTCGACCAGAAAGCCTTCGGACAGAAGACGCTCGCCGCTGCCGTCGGGACGCATAACGCCGATGTAGAACTTGCCTTGAAAAATCTTGGTGAACGCGATCAGGTCGCCGCGCGGCGACCACACCGGAGTCGCATAACGGCCGCGGCCGAAGCTGATCCGCCGAATCCCCGAGCCGTCGGCGTTCATGACATAGATCTGCTGGCTGCCGCCGCGGTCCGAGTTGAAGGTGAGCCGCTGGCCGTCGGGCGCGTAAGAAGGCGAGGTGTCGATCGCCGGGTGCCGGGTCAGCCGCCGGACCTCGCGGGTCCGCAGATCCATCGTGTAGACGTCGGAGTTCCCCTCGACCGCAAGGCTCATGACGATCTTGTTGCCGTCGGGCGAGAACCGCGGCGCAAAGGTCATGTTGGGAAAGTCGCCCACCACCTCTTGCTGTCCCGAATCGATGTCGAGGATGTAGACCCGCGGCTGGCCGTGGAAATAGGCGAGATAGGTGATTTCCTGCGCGGTCGGCGAGAACCGCGGGGTCAGCACCAGCGACGAGCCGTCGGTGAGGAACTTATGGTTCGCCCCGTCCTGATCCATGATCGCGAGCCGTTTGACGCGCCGGTTGGCCGGCCCGCTTTCGGCGATATAGACGATGCGGGTGTCGAAGTAGCCGTCCTCGCCGGTCAGGCGTTTGTAAATCGCATCGGCGATCTTATGGGCGATCCGCCGCCAGCTCTCGGGCGGAGCGCGGAAGATGAACCCGGTCATCTGGGTTTCGGCGAATACGTCCCACAGCCGGAAGGTGACCTTGAGCCGGCCGTCGCTTTCGCGCGCGATGGTTCCGTTGACCAGGGCCTGGGCGTTGATCTGCCGCCAATCGCCGAACCGGGGGCGGCGCAGCATCGCCTCGGGCTTCTGGATGAAGGCGCGGGGGTCGATCGGCCGGAACAGACCCGAGCGCTCGAGGTCGGCGGCGACCACGCCGGCGATGTCTTGGCCGAGCTGGCGTTCGGCGCCTTCGCCGACCAGGCGGGTGACCGCGATCGGCATCGGCTCCACGTTGCCGCGGGTGATGTCGATCCGAAGCTGCGCCCGGGCCGAGTCGGCGGCCGCCGCGAACGCGACGGCGGCGACGATGGCCGCAAACAAGAAAATGAAAGGAGTCCGTAGCATTCGTGCAGACGGGGTCATGGTCGGTTATCTAGCCTCGCTCGGTGCGCTTCGCGTTCGTTGGCCCGGGCCGCACGGAGGGTGCGTATACACCGTTACGCCGGCGGCTTGAACAGAAAGGTGATCTCGCGCCATTGCTCGTACTTCTCGGGCGGCAGGTTGCGCAAAGGACTCGCCCGGCGCACGGCCCGCATCGCGCTTTCGGCGACGGTGCGAAAGACCTCTTCGCCCGGACGGTTGAGCCGCGCCTGGTCGACGATCTCGGCCCTTTTCACGGTGCCGTCGGGATCGAGAAAGATTCGGATCTCGACCCCGATGTTGCCCGCATCGCGCGCGCCGACCGGCACCGACCACTTGTCCTCGACCTGACGGCGGATGGCGTCGATCACGCTCAGCGACAAGGGCTCGTCGGCGGCGCCGCGCGCGAGCGGCGCAGGCGCGGGCGTCGCCTTTTTCTTCTTCGCCTTCGCCGCTTCCGCCTTCTTCTTCGCCGCCGCGCGCTCCTTGGCCGCAAGGTTCTTGAGAAGCGATTCGAACAGCTCGGGCGCGGGTTTCTTCTTTTTCGGCTTCTCCGCGATCCTGGGCGCGGGCTTGGCCGGCGGCGGCGCGGCCTTGGGCGCGGGCGTCTTCGCTTTGGCGAGCGCCTTCGGCTTGGGTTTGGGCTTCGGTTTTGGCGGCGGCGGCGGTTTCCGCTTGGCCAGCTTCGGTTTGGGCTTCGGTTTCGGTTTGGGCGCAGGCTTCGCCTCCACCGGTTTGGGCTTGGGCGACGGTTCGACCTTGGCCGGCGCAGGCGGCTCGACCGACGGCGCGACTAAAGGTTCGGGCGTCGGCACCGGCGGCGGCAAAGGCTCGGGCGGCGGCGGCGGAATGTTGGCGACCGCGACCTCGGGCGGCGGCGGAGCCGGCTCTTCGGTCGGGGCCGGCGGCGTCTTGGCCGGCTTCTCGGGCTCGGGCGCAGGCTCGGGGGCGATTGCGGGCAGATTGGTCTCTTCGGCCACCGTATAAAGGGTGACCGGGATCGGCTCCTCGTTGGCGACCTCGGGCCTGAACAACGACGGCACGCCGAAGTAGACCGCGGCGACGATCGCGGCATGCAAGATGCCCGAAAGGATCGCCCCGCGCCGCACCGTTCACCTCGCCGCCGTTCCCGCAGGCCCGGTCTTGGGCCGCTCTGTGATCAAGGCCACGTTGCGGAAGCCCGCAGCGTTGAGCACGCCCATCACCGCCATCACCCGGCCGTAGGGGATCGAGCGATCGCCGCGCACGAAGATGCGGGTCTCGGGCCGCTCCATGGTCACCGCGCGCAAACGCGGCGCGAGCTCGGCGAGCGTGATCTCGGTGTCCTGAAGGTAGATCTTGCCTTCGGCGTCGATGGAGACCGCGATCGGCTCGTCCTCGCCCGTGATCTCGCGCGCCTGGGTCTTGGGCAGGTCGACCGGCACCCCGACCGTGAGCAACGGCGCGGTGATCATGAACACCACCAGAAGCACGAGCATCACGTCGACGAACGGCGTGACGTTGATCTCGGCCATCAGACGACGCTGTCGCCTGCGGCGTCGGGCCGCGCGCTCGACGACGACCGCCATCAGACCGCCTCGTCCTCTTCGAGCTGGCGCGAGAGGATCGCCGAAAACTCGGCCGAGAACGCCTCGAGCCGGCCCTGATAGCGGTCGAGGTCGGACGACAGCTTGTTGTAGCCGACCACCGCCGGGATCGCGGCGACAAGCCCGAACGCGGTGGCGAACAGCGCCTCGGCGATGCCCGGCGCGACCACGGCGAGCGAGGTGTTCTTGCTCGCCGCGATCGACTGGAACGAGTTCATGATCCCCCACACGGTCCCGAACAGGCCGACGAAGGGCGCGGTCGAGCCCACGGTGGCGAGGAAGACCATGTAGCGTTCGAGAAACACCACCTCGCGGTCGAGGGTGATCTGCATCGCCTGGCCGATCCGCTCCTGGAGGCCGACCGCGAGCCCTTTGCCGTTGGCGACCCCGCGCGACATCGAGCGCCGCCACTCGGCCATCGCCGCCGTGAAGATCGCCGCCATCGGATGATCCGGCCGCTTGCCGACCCGGTCGTAAAGCTCTTCAAGCGAGCCCCCGGACCAGAAGGACTCCTCGAAGCTTTCGGCCTGGGCGCGCAGGCGGCGAAACCGCATGACCTTCTCGAAGATGATCGTCCACGACCAGAACGAAGCGACCAGAAGAAGCAGCATGACCGCCTTGACCACCGGGTCGGCGTGCATGAACAGCCCCCAGATCGACAGGGTCGAGGCGTCGACGGACCCGGAAAGCGCGAGGGCTTCGACAGCGTTTTGTTCCATAAGCTACGGTCTCGATTGCGGTTGAACGAAGGATTGCATCCTGGCGCGGAGCGCGGCCGGCAGCCGGCAGGGCCGGCCGGCCAGGGTGACGAAGGCGAGCCGGATTTCGAGCCGGGCCAGCGCCTCGTCGCCGCGGAAGACGGCCTGCTCGATGTCCGCGCTCGCGCCGCCGACGGCGCAGAGCCGGGTGCGGACCTCGACCATGTCGTCGAGACGCGCCGGGCGCAGATAATCCACCACGCAACGCCGCACCGCCCAGACCGCGCCGGTCTGTTCGGCGAGCGCGCCGTGGGCCGCGCCCATGAGGCGCATCCACTCGGTGCGGGCGCGTTCGGCGAACTTGAGATAGTTGGCGTAATAGACGATCCCGGCGGCGTCGGTGTCCTCGTAGTAGATCCGGATGGGGAAGAGATGCACCCCGTCCTCGATCCGGCCTGAAGCGTCAGCCATCGGCGGCCTCCCCGGCCCCGTCGCCGTCCCGGTCGAGGAGGTCGAACTGCTCGGCCAGCGCGCGCGGCAGCTCGATCCCGAGATGCCGATAGGTCGCAGGCGTGAGCGCCCGGCCCCGCGCGGTCCGCTTGAGAAGGCCTTGCTGGATCAGATAGGGCTCGATCACGTCCTCGATCGCGTCGCGCTGCTCGGAAAGCGCCGCGGCCACGGTCTCGACGCCCACGGGGCCGCCGCCGTAGTGCTCGGCGATGCACAGGAGGTAACGGCGGTCCATGGCGTCAAGCCCCCGCCCGTCGACGTCGAGCCGGCGCAGCGCCGCGTCGGCGGCGCGGGCGTCGATCCGCTCGATGCCGGCGACCGCGGCGATGTCGCGCACCCGGCGCAAGAGGCGGCCCGCGACCCGGGGCGTGCCGCGGGCGCGGCGCGCGATCTCGGCGGCCCCGTCGGGCTCGAGCGCGACGCCGAGAAGCCGCGCCCCGCGGCGCACCACTTCTTCGAGCTCGTCCGCCGAGTAGAAGCCGAGACGCAAGGGAATGCCGAAGCGGTCGCGCAGCGGCGTCGAGATCAGCCCCGCGCGCGTGGTCGCGCCGACCAGGGTGAACGGCGGCAGATCGAGCCGCACCGAACGCGCCGCCGGGCCTTCGCCGATGATGAGGTCGAGCTGAAAGTCTTCGAGCGCAGGATAGAGGATCTCCTCGACCGCCGGGTTCAGGCGGTGGATCTCGTCGATGAAGAGAACGTCGCGCGCTTCCAGGTTGGTCAAGAGCGCGGCGAGATCGCCGGCGCGCGCCAGCACCGGCCCCGAGGTCGCGCGAAAGCCCACCCCGAGCTCGCGGGCGATGATCTGGGCGAGCGTCGTCTTGCCGAGCCCCGGCGGGCCGACCAAGAGAACGTGGTCGAGCGCCTCGCGGCGGCCGCGCGCCGCTTCGATG
This sequence comes from uncultured Alphaproteobacteria bacterium, assembly GCA_964475385.1. Classification (GTDB taxonomy): domain Bacteria; phylum Pseudomonadota; class Alphaproteobacteria; order JAAXGF01; family JAAXGF01; genus CAYYWV01. The sequence goes on from CAYYWV010000039.1 coordinate 20,999, forward strand.
AACACGCGCAGGTTCTCGCGCACCTGGCGCTGGCCGATGAACTCGTCGAGGGTGAGCGGGCGCAGGCCGCGCTCGGGCGCGTCTTCCTCGCGAAAGTCCGGCGCGGCGATGCGGCTTTCGCTCATCGGGCGAGCTCCTTAAGCCCTTCGCGGATCAAGGCGTCGATGCCGGCGTCGGCGCCCGCGCGCCGGGCCGCGGCGGCGATCGCCGAGACCGCCTCGCTGCGCCGGTAGCCGAGGTTGACCAGGGCCGAGACCGCGTCGCGTTCGACCCCGCCTTCGGCCGCGCCGAGAACCGCATCGCCGTCGATGGCGACCACGATCTCGGCCGCCGCGTCGCGAAGCTCGGTCACGATCCGCTGCGCGAGCTTGGCGCCGACCCCATTGGCCCGGCTCACCAGCGCCCGGTCGCCGGTGGCGACGGCGCGGGCGAGCTCGTCGGCGCCCATTACGCCGAGAATCGCGAGCGCGACCCGCGCCCCCACCCCTTGGACGGTCTGGAGGCGGCGGAACCACTCGCGCTCGGCCGGGTCGGTGAAGCCGAACAGCTCGATCCGGTCCTCGCGGACATGGGTCTCGATCAAAAGCTTGACCGGTTCGCCGGGGCGCGGAAGCGCGCCCAAGGTGCGCCCCGAGCATTGGACCAGATAGCCGACCCCGCCGACGTCGACCACCACGTGGTCGTCGGCGAGCGCCTCGACCAGACCGGCGAGGCTCGCGATCACCGGGCGGCCTCCGCCGCCGACCAACGCCGCCGGGTCGCGGCGTGGTGGGCGTGGCAGATGGCCACCGCAAGCGCGTCGGCCGCGTCGCTTCCTTCGGGCACGCAGCCCGGAAGCAGGCGGCGGACCATCTCGGCGACCTGGCGCTTGTCGGCGTGGCCCGTGCCGACGACCGACTTCTTGACCAGATTGGTCGCGTACTCGCAGACCGGCAGCCCGCAGAGCGCCGGAACCAGAAGCGCGACCCCGCGCGCCTGGCCGAGGCGCAAGGTCGAGGCGGCGTTGCGATTGACGAAGGTCTCCTCGACCGCGGCCGCTTCGGGCGCATACGCCTCGATCACCGCCCGAAGGCCGTCGTGAAGCTGCATCAGCCGCTGGGCCAAGGTCGCCGCGCCATCGCTTCTGACCACGCCGTGGGCGACGTGGCGCAGGCGATTGCCGTCCGCCTCGATCACGCCCCAGCCGGTGGCGCGCAACCCCGGATCGAGCCCGAGCAGTTTCATATCGCGCTCATGCCGCGCTCATCCCGCGCCCGCCTTGAGGACTCGCCCTGATCAGGCGCTGAGTTTCTTCATGACATCGTCCGGCACGTCGAAGTTGGCCGAGACCGATTGCACGTCGTCCGAATCGTCGAGCAGTTCGAGCAGCCTGAACATGCTCTCCGCCTGCGCCTCGTCGAGGGGAACGGTGGTCTGGGGCTTCCAGACAAGCCGCGCGCTCTGGGCCGGGCCGAGCCGCTCCTCGAGCGCGTCGCGCACTTCGTTCAATCGTTCGGGGGCGCAGGTGATCTCGTGGCCGTGCGGACCCGACTCGCAGTCGTCGGCGCCGGCCTCGATCGCCGCCTCGAGCATCTCGTCGGCGCTCGCCGCCTCGGGCGGATACGAGATCGCGCCCACGTGGTCGAACAGAAAGGTCACGCTGCCGGTCTCGCCGAGCGAGCCGCCGACCTTGGTGAAGGCGGCGCGGACCTCGGCCGCGGTCCGGTTGCGGTTGTCGGTCAGCGCCTCGACGATCACCGCCACCCCGCCTGGACCGTAGCCTTCGTAGCGGACCTCCTCCCAGTCGGCGCCTTCGCCGGCGCCCGAGCCGCGCTTGATCGCGCGCTCGACCGTGTCCTTGGGCATGTTGGCCGCCTTGGCCGCCTGGATAGCGGTGCGCAGGCGCGGGTTCGCCGCCGGGTCGGGAAGGCCCGCGCGGGCGGCGACCGTGAGCTCGCGAATGAGTTTGGTGAACAGCTTGGCCCGCTTGGCGTCCTGCGCGCCCTTGCGGTACATAATGTTTTTCCACTGGGAGTGACCGGCCATCTTCGCGCGTAACCGTTATCCTTTGCGAATCGAGTATGTTGTGAAAGTCGGCCTAATGAATACCACATAAAGTGGTCGGGGGAACCAATATCCGTAGCCGAGCAATGTGGCGAGATTTGGGCGG
>CAYYWV010000040.1:0-22973 GCA_964475385.1 uncultured Alphaproteobacteria bacterium
CGCGGCGATCAGGATGTCGCGAACGAAGCCGAGCACCCGGCTCGCCAGCGTGTATGCGCCGACCGTCGCGGCGGAGCGAAGAAGCGCCATGGCCGCAAGATGTAAAGGAAATCGGGCGGGCGGGAAAGAACCGAGGCGTCGACGCGCGCCGGCGCGCCTAACGCGCGGCCGCCTCGGCGGCGGCGGGCTCGGCGAGGACGGCGAGCAGGCGCTCGCGGATGCGTTTGAGCTTGCCTTCGTGCTCGACCTTCAGCCCGAACACGTCCTTGACGTAGAACACGTCGACCGCGCGCTCGCCGAAGGTCGCGACATGGGCGGTGACGATCGAGAGGCCGAGATCGGCGAGCGCCCGGGTCACGTCGTGCAAAAGCCCGGGCCGGTCGCGGCCGTTGATCTCGATCACCGTGTGATGGGTCGCGGCGCGGTTGTCGATCAGAACCCGGGGCTCGACCGTGAACACCTTGGCCGCCCGGCTCGACAGGCTGCGCCGCCCGGCGAGCGCCTTGCCCGGGTCCATGAGACCGGAAAGCGCCTTTTCGATCAGCGCCGCGAGCCGGGCGAGCCGGTCGGACCGGGCGAAGGCTCCGCCCGCCGCGTCCTGGACCCAGAAGATGTCGAGCGCCATCCCGTCGGCGGTGGTGAAGATGCGCGCGTTCACGATCGTCGCCCCGGCGAGCGCCATCGCGCCCGCGACCTTGGCGAACAGCCCCGGCTGGTCGGGGGTGAACAGGGTGACCTCGGTGACCGCGTGGCGGCGGTTGACCCGGGTGTCGAGCGCGATCGCCTCGCCGCGGCGCTCGGCCTCGCGCATCAGCGCGGCGTGGCGGGCGTGGGTCTCGGCGTCGAAGCTCAGCCAGTAGGGCGGGTAGAGGCGGGCGATGTGGCGCTCGATCGCGTCCTCGTCCCAGTCCGCGAGCCGGGCGCGCAGCGCCTCCTTGGCGGCGGCGACGCGGCGATGCTTGGCCTCGGCGGCGTGCCCGCCCGAGAGCACCTCGGCGGCGAGCGCATAGAGCTGGCGCAGAAGCGCGCCTTTCCAGCCGTTCCACACGCCCGGGCCGACGGCGCGGATGTCGGCGGCGGTGAGCACGAGCAAAAGCCGGAGCCGTTCGAGCGACTGCACGCGCGCGACGAAGTCGCCCACGGTCTTGATGTCGTTGAGGTCGCGCTTGAAGGCGGTGTTGCTGAACAGAAGGTGGTTGCGCACCAACCAGGCCACGGTCTCGGTCTCCTCGGCGGCGAAGCCGAAGCGCGGCGCCAGCCGGCGCGCGACCTCGGCGCCGAGGACCGAGTGGTCGCCGCCGCGCCCCTTGGCGATGTCGTGGAGGAAGGCGGCGAGGTAGAGCGCGCGTCGCGACAGGATCGCGCGGACCAGCTCGGTGGCGAGCGGAAAGACGTCGGCGAGCGCGCCCTTCTCGATCTGCGCGAGCACGCCGATCGCCCGGATGCTGTGCTCGTCCACCGTATAGATGTGGTACATGTCGTGCTGCATCTGGGCGACCACGCGGCCGAAATCGGGGATGAAGCGGCCGAGCACGCCGGCCTCGTTCATCCGCCTGAGCGCGGTCTCGGGATCGTTGCGCGAGGTCAGGATCTCCATGAACAGGCGGTTGGCCTCGGGGTCCGCGCGCAGCCGGCGGTCGATCCGCTTGAGGTTCTGGGTGAGAAGCCGCAACGTCCAGGGATGGATGTCGAGCCCGCGCGCGTCGGCGACATGGAACAGGCGGATCATGGCCGCGGGCTCGCGCGCGAACATCTCCGCGTCGGCCACCCCGAGCCGGCCGCCGATAAGGGTGAAGCCTTCGAGGGCGGGCTTGCGGAAGCCGAGCCGGGCGAGGCGGCGCGGGGGCGCGGGGCGCTGCTCGGCCTCGATCGCGGCGCAGAAGATGCGGGTGAGGTCGCCCACGTCCTTGGCGATGAGGAAATAGCGCTTCATGAAGCGCTCGACCCCGCTTGCGCCGGCGCGCGAACCGAAGCGCATGCGCCGGCCGATCTCGGGCTGAACGTCGAAGGTCAGCCGCTCCTCGGCGCGGCCGGCGAGGTAGTGAAGGTGGCAGCGCACGGTCCACAGGAAGGTCTGCGCCTTGGCGAAGCGCGCGTATTCGTCGGCGGACAAGACCCCGCGGTCGACCAGGGCCGCCACCTCGTCGACCCGGTAGACGAATTTGGCGATCCAGAACAAGGTGTGCAGATCGCGCAATCCCCCCTTGCCGTCCTTGACGTTGGGCTCGAGCACATAGCGCGAATCGCCCATCTTCTGGTGGCGCTTCTCGCGCTCGGCGAGCTTGGCGCGGACGAAGGCGGGGCCGTTGCCGGCGACCAGCTCGGCGGCGAAGCGGCGGCGGAGCGTCTCGAACAGCGCGCCGTCGCCGGCGACGAAGCGGGCCTCTAGAAGCGCGGTTCGGATGGTGTCGTCGCGCTTCGCCCGGCGCAGGCACTCATCCAGCGCTCGGGTCGCGTGCCCGGGCTTGAGGCCCAAGTCCCACAGCATGTACAGGATGTACTCGACCACCTGCTCGACCCAGGGGGTGGGCTTGGCGGGGGTCAGAAACAGAACGTCGATGTCCGAGTAGGGCGCGAGCTCGCCGCGGCCATAACCGCCGGTCGCGACCACCGCGAGCCGCTCGCCCGTGGTCCGGTTGGCGCGCGGGTAGACGCGGCCGACCGCAAGATCGAACAGGCTGCGCAGGATCTGGTCGATCAGATAGCTGTTGGCGGCGACCACGAAGGCCCCGGTCTCGCCGGCCTCGAACCGGCGGCGGACCTCGGCCCGGCCGGCGGCGAGCGCGTCCTTGAAGACGGCGAGGACCGCATCGCGCGGTGGGATCTTTCCTTCGGGCGAAAGCGCCTCCAACGCGCCGGCGAGCGCCCGCCGGTCGATGATCCGCCGCCGCTCGGCGAGCGTTGGCGCGGGACGATCCAAGGCCGCGGTCATGGCGCTTAGCTGTCCCCCTCGAGCAGCGATTTCAAGCGGTAGACGAGATCGAGCGCCTCGCGCGGCGTGAGCTCGTCAGGCAGCACCTCGGCGAGCGCCGCCTCCACCGGCGAAGGCCCGCGCGCGGGCGCAGGCCCCGCCGGGGCGGCCGCGAACAAGGGCAGGTCTTCGGCCAGCCGCGCAAGATCGCCCCCTTGCTCGCCGCGCTCGAGGGTTTCGAGCACCGCCTCGGCGCGGGCGAGCACCGCCTCGGGCAGGCCGGCGAGACGGGCGACGTGAATCCCGTAAGAACGGTCGGCCGCGCCCGGGCCGACCTCGTAAAGGAACACGACCTCGCCTTTCCACTCCTTGACCCGCATCGCATGGCAAGAGAGCGCATCGAGCCGCCCGGCCAGCGCGGTGAGCTCGTGATAGTGGGTCGCGAACAACCCCCGGCAGCGGTTGACCTCGTGCAGGTGCTCGACCGTCGCCCAGGCGATCGACAGCCCGTCGAAGGTCGCGGTGCCGCGCCCGATCTCGTCGAGGATGACGAGCGCCCGCGGCCCCGCCTGGTTGAGAATCGCGGCGGTCTCGATCATCTCGACCATGAAGGTCGAGCGCCCGCGGGCGAGGTCGTCGGCCGCGCCGACCCGGCTGAACAGGCGGTCGACGACGCCGATATGGGCCTTGGCCGCGGGCACGAAAGCGCCGGCCTGGGCGAGCACGGCGATCAGCGCGTTCTGGCGCAAAAAGGTGCTCTTGCCCGCCATGTTGGGGCCGGTGACCAGCCACAGCCGGCGCTCGGGCCCGAGGTCGCAGTCGTTGGCGACGAAGCCCGCGGGGCCGTCCGAGGACAGCGCCTCGACCACCGGATGGCGGCCGCCTTCGATATGGAAGGCGAGCGAATCGTCGACCACCGGCCGCACGTAGTCGCGTTCGACCGCGATCTCGGCGAGCGCCGCGGCGACGTCGAGCCCGGCGAGCGCGCGCGCGGCCTCGGCGATCGCGTCGGCGCGCGCGACCGCCGCGCCCACGAGCTCGTCGAACAGGGCGAGCTCGACCGCGAGCGCGCGTTCGGCGGCCTGCGTGATGCGCGACTCGAGGTCGGCGAGCTCGGTCGTCGTGAAACGCACCGCGCTCGCCAGGGTCTGGCGGTGGATGAAAGGCGCGCCGAGCTTGTCGGCGTGGGTGGGCGTGACCTCGACGAAGTAGCCGAGCACGTTGTTGTGCCGGACCTTGAGCGAGGCGATTCCGGTCTCCTCCTGATAGCGCCGTTGGAGCGCCGCGATCAGGCGGCGGCTTTCGTCGCGCAAAATCACGAGCTCGTCGAGCGCGGGCGCGTATCCGGGCGCGATGAAGCCGCCGTCGCGGGCGGCGAGCGGCGGATCGGGCTTGAGCGCGCGGCTTAGGCGGTCGACGAGCGCGCTGTGCTCGCCGAGCGCCTCTGTGAGCGCCGCGACCGTGGGCGGCGTCGGATCGCGCGTCGCGCCCAACAGCGCCCTGAGCCGCGCCGTCGCGCCCAGGGTGTCGCGCAGCGCCGCGAGATCGCGCGGCCCCGCCCGGCCGAGGGTGAGCCGGGAGAGCGCGCGCTCCATGTCGGCGCATCCCTTGAGGATCGCGCGCAGCTCCGCGCGCAGCCGGGAATCGCCCGCGAAGAAGGCGACCGCGTCGAGCCGTCCGTTGATCGCCGCGACATCGGTGAGCGGCGCCGAGAGTCGCCGCGCGAGAAGGCGCGCGCCGGGGCCGGTGACGGTGCGGTCGATCACGCCGAGAAGGCTGCCCGCGCGTTCGCCCGCGAACGTCGCCGTGAGCTCGAGGTTGCGCCGGGTCGCGCCGTCGATCGCCATCACGGCCGCGGCCTCTTGGCGGCGGGGCGGCTCGAGCCTGGGCAGGCGGCCCTTCTGGGTCAGCTCGACATAGGCGACGAGCGCGCCGCAGGCCGCGATCTCGGCCCGGGTGAAGCCGCCGAAGGCCTCTAGCGAGGCGACCTTGTAGAGCGCCTTGAGCCGCCGCGCGCCGGCGGTCGAATCGAAGCGCGCCGCGGGTTGCACGGTAAGCGCGGCCCTGTGCTCGTCGAGCGCCGCGGCCACGGCCGGCTCGGCGACCAGCCCCTCGGGCGCCAGGACTTCGCCGGGTTGCAGCCGGGCGAGCTCGGCGGCGAGCCCGTCTCGGTCGACCCCGCGCACGGCGAAGGCCCCGGTCGAGATGTCGAGCCAGGCGAGCGCCATCGCGCCGCCGGCGCGCGCGATCGCCGCGAGGTAGTTGTGCCGGCGCGCGTCCAACAGCGAGTCCTCGGTGAGCGTGCCGGCGGTGACGATCCGCACCACCTCGCGCCGGACCAGCGCCTTGCCCCCGCGCTTGCGGGCTTCGGCCGGGTCTTCGACCTGCTCGCAGACCGCGACCCGAAAGCCCTTGCGGATCAGGCGTTCAAGATAGCCCTCGTGGGAATGGACCGGCACCCCGCACATCGGAATGTCGGCGCCGTCGTGACGCCCGCGCTTGGTCAGCGTGATGTCGAGCGCTTCGGCCGCCGCCACCGCGTCGTCGAAGAACAGCTCGTAGAAATCGCCCATCCGGTAGAACAAGAGGCAGTCGGGATGCGCCGCCTTGATCTCCAGATACTGGGCCATCATCGGCGTCGCGCGGGCCTCGGCGACGCGTTCGCGCGCGCGGGGAGCGCTCATGGCGGCGAACGGCGGGGCGGCTCGAGACGATGGGGCACGGCCGTCTCTCTCCTTAAACTCGGGCGAATCCGGACCGCGAAGCTAGCACATCGTCTGCGCGCGCGCAGCCCGCCGCCGCCGGCCGGAAGCGGAACGGGGGCGCGGCGACGGTTCGCTTTGACGCGAGCGGAAACGCTCCATTACAGTAGGTTTCGAGAGCTTGCGTGCCATCACAACAAAAATCGCCGTGCGGGGGAGCCATGACCGCCAAAAGCGCATCGGGGAAGACGAAAAAAACGAGGAAGGCCGGCCGCCGGCCGCCACAACCGGTCGGGGGCGATGCGCCCATGGACAAGCCCAACGACAGCGACGAGCGCCTGAATCAGGACGCGCTCAGGATGCACGCGAGCGGCCGGCCCGGCAAACTCGAGATCGCGCCGACCAAGCCGCTCGCCACCCAGCGCGACCTGTCGCTCGCGTATTCGCCGGGGGTCGCCGCCCCTTGTCTTGCGATCCGAGACGATCCTTCGGCCGCTTACGATTACACCGCCAAAGGGAACTTGGTCGCGGTGGTCTCGAACGGCACCGCGGTGCTCGGGCTCGGCAATCTCGGCGCGCTCGCCGCCAAGCCGGTGATGGAAGGCAAGTCGGTCCTGTTCAAGCGTTTCGCCGACGTCGACGGGGTCGACCTCGAAGTCGCGACCGAGGACGTGGACGAGTTCGTCAACTGCGTGCGCTTTCTCGGCAAGACCTTCGGCGGCATCAATCTCGAGGACATCAAAGCGCCCGAGTGCTTCGTCATCGAGCAACGCCTGCGCGAGCTTCTCGACATTCCGGTGTTCCACGACGACCAGCACGGGACCGCGATCATCGTCGCCGCGGCGCTCATCAACGCCGTCCACCTGACGGGGCGCGAGCTGGCGGCCACGCGGGTGGTGATCAACGGCGCGGGCGCGGCCGGAATCGCCTGCGCGGCGTTGATGAAAAGCATGGGCATCAGGCCCGAGAACATCATCCTGTGCGACACCAGCGGCGTGATCTACAAGGGCCGCGCCAAAGGCATGAACCAGTGGAAGTCGGCGCACGCCGTGGACACCAAGGCGCGCACGCTCGCCGACGCGCTCAAAGGCGCCGACGTGATGATCGGGCTCTCGATCAAGGGGGCCGTGACCCGCGAGATGGTCGCCTCGATGGCGGACCAGCCGATCATCTTCGCCATGGCCAACCCCGAGCCCGAGATCACGCCCGAGGAGATCGCCGCGGTGCGCGACGACGCCATCGTCGCCACCGGGCGCGCGGACTACCCGAACATGGTCAACAACGTGCTCGGCTTCCCCTATATCTTCCGCGGCGCGCTCGACGTGCAGGCCTCGACCATCAACGACGCCATGAAGATCGCGGCGGCCGAGGCGATCGCCGCGCTCGCCCGCGAGGACGTGCCCGACGAGGTGGCGGCGGCCTACTCGGCGAGCCGGCTCCGCTATGGCCCTAACTACATCCTGCCCAAGCCTTTCGATCCGCGCCTGATCTCGCGCGTTCCCCCGGCGGTGGCCCGGGCGGCGATGGAAAGCGGGGTCGCGCGGCGGCCGATCGTCGACATGGAGGCCTACAGCCAAGAGCTCAGCGCGCGTCTGGACCCGGCGGCCTCCAGCCTTCAACTCATGTTCGAGAAGGTCCGCGCCCGGCCGGTCCGTATGGTGTTCGCCGAGGGCGAGGAGGAGAAGACCATCCGCGCCGCGCTCCTGTGGCGCTCGGGCGGATACGGCACTCCGGTCCTCGTCGGCGACGAGGACCGAATCCGGGCCACCATGGAGGCGATCGGCCTCGGCGACGTCGAGCCCTTCGAGGTCCGCAACGGCGCGCAAGAGGTCTCGTCGCGCTATGTGGATATGCTGTTCGCCCGGCTCCAGCGCCGCGGCGCGCTCAAACGCGACTGCCAACGCTGGATTCGCCACGACCGCAACGTGTTCGCCGCTTGCATGGTGGCCGCCGGCGACGCCGAGGCGATGGTCACCGGGCTCACGCGCAGCTACTGGGGGGCGCTCGACAAGGTGCTGCGGGTGCTCGACCCGCGGCCGGGCTGCCGCCTGTTCGGGCTCTCGATCCTGCTCGCTCGCGGGCGCACCGTTTTCGTCGCCGACACGGCGGTCAACGAAACTCCGTCGGCCGAGGCGCTTGCCGACATCGCGGTCCAGAGCGCGGCCAAGGCGCGCGAGATGGGCCACGAGCCCCGGGTCGCGCTTCTGTCGTTTGCGACCTTCGGCTACCCGCGCGCCGAAAAGGCGACCCGCGTGCGCGAGGCGGTCGCGATCCTCGACCAGCGCGGGGTCGACTTCGAGTACGACGGCGAGATGGGCGCCGACGTGGCGCTCGATTCGGGAGTCCGCGCGCTGTTCCCGTTCTGCCGGCTGTCGGGGCCGGCCAACGTGCTGGTGATGCCGGGGCTGCACGCGGCGCACATCTCGTCGCGATTGGTCCAGGAGCTCGGCGGCGGGACGGTGATCGGGCCGATCCTGATGGGGCTCGAGCGGCCGGCCCAGATCGTGCAGCTCGGCGCTACGGTCTCGGACCTCCTGAACCTCGCCGCCTTCGCCGGCGCCGAGGTCGAGAACTGATCGCGGCTCCGCGCTCTCGGGCCTCTCCGGGCCGCCCCGAAAGGCGCTGCGTTAACAAACGGTTAACGATACCGGTGCTAAGACCGTACGACACGGGTATGACAGCCGTGTGACATGTGTATATAGTGGAGGCAGAATTGCCAGCCACAAGATCTGGTCAGCCCATGCGGAAGCACCAGCCGCCCTGGTCGGTTCGCGGCGTCAGCCAGGAAGCCCGCGCCAAAGCCGCCAAGGCCGCCCAGCGGCGGCGGATGACCATCGGCGAATGGGTCGACACCACGTTGATCGCGGCGGCCAACGCCGAGCTCGGCAGCGGCGGCCCGCGACCGACGGAAGCGTTTTCCGGAGCGACCTCCGCCCCGGCGTCTCCCGCCGCGCCTTCGGGCGCGGGCGGCGCGCTCGCGGCCGCGCCCGCAGACGGCGCGCTCGCCGAGACTTTGACCATGCTGAGCGGCAAGATCGAGAAGGCGGAGGCCGCCGGCGAAGCGGTCGTCGCGATCGTCGAGCGGCTCGACGGGGTTGCGCGGGCCACCCGGGCGCTCGAAACGCTCGCGGCGCGGTTTTCCGATCTCGACCGCCGCGATCGGCGGCTGCTCGCGATCGCCGAGCGTCTGGTCGCCAACGAGCGCAAGAACGAGCAAAGGCTCGCCGTCCTTGCGAGCGCCATGAACGTGCTCGCCCAGAAGATCGACCGCCGCGCGGCCGAGCAGGCCTCGAAGGTGACCGCCGACGACCTCGCCCGCGCGCTCGATGCGCTCAAGCGTTCGATTGACGAGCTCGCCTCGCGGGTCGACGAGACCACGCCGGTCGCCGTGATCGAGCCCCCGCCCCGGCCTGCGCGCGAGAACGGCCGCGGCCCGACCGCCGACGAAGACCTCCCGGTGTTCGACTACGACGTGCTCAACGAGCACGCGATCCGCAACACCCGGCGCGGCGGCGAGGACGACGCGCCCGCGCGGCGCGGCTTCGTCTCGCGCCTGTTCGGCGGCGGCTGAGCGCCGGCGGCGGGTTTACGCCGCGACCGCTTCGGCCGCCGGCAGGTAGTCGTGGCCGAGATCGCGGGCCACCGCCTCGTAGGTTACGTGCCCGTGGTGGATGTTGAGCCCGTTCAAGAGATGCGGATCGTCCCGCATCGCCTGCTTGTAGCCCTTGTCGGCGAGCGCCACGGCGAACGGCAGGGTCGCGTTGTTCAACGCGAAGGTCGAGGTCCGCGCGACCGCGCCCGGCATGTTGGCGACGCAGTAATGCACCACGTCGTCGACCACATAGGTGGGGTCGGCGTGGGTCGTGGGCCGGCTGGTCTCGGCGCAGCCGCCCTGGTCGATGGCCACGTCGACGATCACCGAGCCGCGCCTCATCGCCGAGACCATCTCGCGGGTGATCAGCTTGGGCGCTTCGGCGCCGGGCACCAGAACCGCGCCGATGACGAGATCGGCCCCTTCGACGTGGCGCTCGATCGCCTCGACGGTCGAGTAGATGGTGTTGAGCATCGGGCCGAACTGCATGTCGAGCTCCTGAAGCCGGCGGACCGACTTGTCGAGCACGGTGACGTGGGCCTCGAGCCCCATCGCCATGCGCGCCGCGTTGGTGCCGACCACGCCGCCGCCGATGATGACCACCCGCGAGGCCGCCACCCCCGGCACCCCGCCGAGCAGCATGCCGCGCCCGCCCTGCTCCATCTCGAGGCAGTGGGCGCCGGCCTGGATCGACATCCGGCCCGCGACCTCGCTCATCGGCGCAAGAAGGGGCAGGCCCCCGCGGTCGTCGGTCACGGTCTCGTAGGCGATGGCCACGCAGCCCGATTCCAGGAGCAGCCGGGTCTGCTCGGGGTCGGGGGCGAGGTGCAGATAGGTGAACAGAACCTGCCCTTCGCGCAGCATCTTGCACTCGTTGGGTTGGGGCTCCTTCACCTTGACCACCATCTCGGCGCGGGCGAAGACCTCTTCCGCGCTGTCGACGATCTCGGCGCCGGCCTTGACATAATCGTCGTCGTCGAGGCCGATGGCGTGGCCGGCATCGGTTTGAACGATGACCTGATGGCCGTGGTGGACGAGCTCGCGCACGCTCGACGGCGTCAGTCCGACGCGATACTCGTGGGTCTTGATCTCCTTGGGAACGCCAATAAGCATCTTGTCCTCACGCGCTGTCCTCCACCCGACGACGACCGGCGGGCGCCCGGAAGATGATCCAGCGCTAGAGGGCGGTCAACCCGAATCGCCGTCTGGCCACAGGGGTTTTCGCGCGCTCAGCCAGATGGGAAACGGCCGCGCGCGGAACGCCGCGAATGGGGCGCGGACTCGCGGCCGGCGGCGGCTCAGTCGAAGGCGAAGGCCGCCATCGAAAGGGTCGCGTAGAGGAAGCTCGCGTGAAGGCGGCGGCCGCGCGCGCCTTCGCCCGCCGCGCCGAGCGCCGTAAGCAGCGGAAGGTAGTGGTCGGGCGTCGGGTGATTGCGCCGCGCCGCGGGCGCGCAAGTCCACCAGTCTACGAGCGCGTCTGTCCGGCCGTTCTCGACCGCGGCCGCGAGCCAGTCGTCGAACGCCCGCGCCCAGTCGCGGGGCGGGTCGTCGCGCGCGCCGCGCTCGGCGAGGTTGTGGGTCGCGTTCCCGCTCGCCAGCACGAGAACCCCCTCCGCGGGCAGCCCGGCGAGCGCGCGGCCGAGCGCGAGGTGCCAGCCGGCGTCGCCGCCGCGGCGGATCGAAAGCTGGACCACCGGAACGTCGGCGTCCGGGTACATCAGCATCAAAGGCGCCCAGGCCCCGTGGTCGAGCCCGCGGGCGGGGTCGAGCGCGGCGACGATCCCCGCTTTCGCTAGCCGCGCGGCGACGCGCTCGGCGAGCTCGGGCGAGCCCGGCGCCGGGTAACGGAGCCGGTAGAGCCGCTCGGGAAAGCCGTAGAAGTCGTGGATGGTCTCGGGCCGGGCCGCGCTCGAAAGCCGGACCTCGTCGGTCTCCCAGTGGGCCGAGACGCAGAGGATCGCCTGCGGCCGTCCGATCGCGCGGCCGAGCCCGGCGAGGAAGGCGCGGCAGGGAACCTCGTCCTCGATCAGGCTCGGCGGCCCGTGGGAGACGAACACCGGCGCGAAGGTTTTAGAGTCTTTCATGTTTTGACGGCTCCGGGGCGGATCATCTCGAAGACCTCCTCGACGCTCGCATAGTCCATATAGCCGAGCCGGGCGACCGGGCGGAAGCGGCGCACGTCCACCCGACCGTCGACGATGACCGAATCGTCGATATGGACCGCGACCACCCGGCCCAACACGAGGGCGTTGGACGTGCCGTCGCGCGCCGGCGGCAACGTTACGGTCTGAAGATAGACGCATTCGAGATGCGCCGGCGCGCCCTTGACCCGCGGCGGGCGCACCCGGCGCGACGGCAGGGTTTCGAGTCCCGCGAGCGCGAACTCGTCGATCCCGGGGCCGACCTCGGCCGAGGTCGCGTTCATCGCCTCGCGGAGCGCGTGGGGCACGACGTTGACCACGAACTCGCCGGTCGCCTCGACGTTGCGGCGCGTATCCTTCAGGCCCCCGTCGGCGGCGCGCCCGCCCGGACAGAACATGACCATCGGCGGGTCGGTCGCGACCGCGTTGAAGTAGGAGTACGGCGCGAGATTGACCACGCCCGCGGGGTCCACGCTCGAGATCCAGCCGATCGGCCGCGGCGCGATCAGGGCCTTGAAGGGATTGTGGGGCAGCCCGTGATCGCCTTGTTCGGGTTCGTAGTACACAAGCCTCTCCTTCACGCGAGCAGGGATGCGGCGAGCCGGGCGAGGTCGGCCTCGGGCCGCGCGCCCATATGGCCGATCACCTCGGCGGCGGCGAGCCCGCCGAGGCGCGCGCAGCGGGCCAGGTCGAGGCCGCGGGCGAGCCCGTAGAGAAAGCCGCCCGCATAGAGATCGCCCGCCCCGGTGGTGTCGACGATCCGGGCCACCGGCTCGGCGTCGATCACGTGGACCTCGCCGTCGGCGACGATCACCGAGCCCTTGGGCCCCCGCGTCAGCGCCGCGATCGGGCAGCGGCCGCGCACCTTCTGGAGCGCCGAATCGAAGTCCCCGACCTCATAAAGCGACATGATCTCGGCCTCGTTGGCGAACAGGATATCGACGTGATCGTCGATCAGCGCGCGGAACTCGTCGCGGTGGCGGTCGACGCAGAACGGGTCCGAAAGCGTGAGCGCGACCCGGCGGCCGTTCTCGTGGGCGATGCGGTAGGCCTTGCGGAAGGCCTCCTTGGCGGCCGGCGGATCCCAGAGATAGCCTTCGAGATAGGTGATCGCGGCCGCCGCGATGCGGGCCTCGTCGATCTCGTCCGGGCCGAGCTCGACGCAGGCGCCGAGATAGGTGCACATGGTGCGCTGGGCGTCGGGAGTGACGAGGATCAGCGAGCGCGCGGTCGGCGGGCCGTCGGCCGCGGGCGGGGTCTCGAAAGCGACGCCGGCGGCGCGGAGATCGTGGGCGAAGACCGCGCCGAGCTGGTCGTCGCGGACCTTGCCGATGAAGCCCGCCCGGCCGCCGAAGGCCGCAAGCCCGACCATGGTGTTGGCCGCCGAGCCGCCCGAAATTTCGATCCCCGGCCCCATGGCCGCGTACAGCCGCTCGGCGCTTTCGGCGTCGATCAGGGTCATCGCGCCCTTGGCGAGATCGTGCTCGACGAGAAAGGACTCGTCGGCGTGCGCGAGCACGTCGACGATGGCGTTGCCGATGCCGACGACATCGAGCGGCGTCTCGCCCATGCGGCTCCCTCCTCCGTTCTCCAAAGG
The DNA here is from genome assembly GCA_964475385.1 of uncultured Alphaproteobacteria bacterium. Lineage (GTDB taxonomy): Bacteria > Pseudomonadota > Alphaproteobacteria > JAAXGF01 > JAAXGF01 > CAYYWV01. The sequence continues at coordinate 12,944 of CAYYWV010000040.1, forward strand.
GAGCTAGCATAATCGGCCGCGGCGCGGCGGCAACCGCTCTCTGTACAGGAACCGGGCGGGCGGGCGATACTCGCCTCAGGCCAGGGGAGCGCTTCATGTCCGATCTCGTCTCGCTCACGGCCCGCGAGGCCGTCTCGCTGTTGCGCAAGGGCGCGGTCTCGCCGCTCGAGCTCATCGCCGCCGCCGAGGCGCGAATCGAGGCGGTCGAGGGCCGGGTGAACGCGCTTCCGACGCTGTGCCTCGAGCGCGCCCGGGAGCGCGCGCGGCGGCTGATGGCGCGCCCCATGGAAGACCGCGGCCTGCTCGCCGGGCTGCCGCTCGCAATCAAGGATCTCGTCGACGTCGCCGGCGTGCGCACGACCTACGGCTCGCCGATCTACGCCGATCACGCGCCGGCGCGCTCCGACATTCTGGTCGAAACGCTCGAGGCCCGCGGCGGGATCGTGATCGGCAAGTCGAACACGCCCGAGTTCGGCGCCGGGGCCAACACCTTCAACGAGGTCTTCGGGCGGACGCGCAACCCTTGGGATCTGCGAATGACCTGCGGGGGCTCGTCGGGCGGGTCGGCGGTCGCGCTCGCGACCGGCGAGGTCTGGCTCGCCTCGGGCTCGGACCTCGGCGGCAGCCTGCGCACGCCGGCGAGCTTCTGCGCCGTCGTCGGCCTGCGGCCGAGCCCGGGGCGGGTCGCGCGCGGGCCCGCGCCCTTGCCCTTCGGCACGCTCTCGGTCGAAGGGCCGATGGCGCGCACCGTGGGCGACGCGGCGCTGATGCTCGATGCGCTGGCCGGCGCGCACCCGGCCGACCCGCTGAGTCTGCCTGCGCCCGGGCGGCCCTTCCTCGCCGCGGCCGAAGCGCCCGAGGCCCCGCGCCGGGTGGCGTTCAGCCGCGATCTCGGCGTCACCCCGATCGACGCCGAGGTCGCCGAAATCTGCGCCCGCGCCGCGGCGCGCTTCGCCGACATGGGCGCCGCGGTCGAAGAGGCGCAGCCCGACTTCTCGGATGCGGTCGAGACCTTCCAGACCTTGCGCGCGGCCCAGTTCGCGGCCGCCATGGCCCCCCTGCTCGCGGCCGAGCGCGACCGGCTCAAGCCCGAGATCGTCTGGAACATCGAGAAGGGGCTGGCGCTCGACGCCGAGGCCATCGGCCGGGCGATGCGCGCCCGCGGCGCGCTCCACCGCCGCATGATCTCCTTCTTCGAGACTTACGACCTGCTCGTCTGCCCGGCGGCCGCCGCGCCCCCTTTCCCCGTCGAGCAGCGCTATGTCACCGAGATCGCCGGCCACCGTTTCGACGAGGGCGACTATGTCGCCTGGCTCGCGATCACCTTCGCGCTCACGCTCACCGCCTGCCCGGTCCTCGCGCTGCCCGCGGGCTTCACCGCGGCGGGCCTGCCGGTGGGCCTCCAGATCGTGGGCCCGCCCAGGGGCGAGGCCCGGGCGCTCGCCGCCGGGGCCCTGTTCGAGGCCGCGACCGGCATCGCGCGCGCCCTGCCCATTGCGCCGCGGTCGCGAGCCGAGCCGCAGGCCCTCGGTCCTTGAGCGACGGAGATAGAGATTGAGCGGCGACAAGGCGAAACGCCGTTGCTCACGCCCGCGCGAGCGGCTACATAGAACGCCCGTCCAACCTGAGCGATCCCGCCCATGATCTCGGCGTTCGCGACCGCCCTCGGTCAACTCGGCGATCCTCCCATCCGGGCCGTGATCTGGCGGGTCGCGCTGTGGACGGCGCTGATCTTCGCGGCCCTCGGCTGGGGGCTGTGGTCTCTGATCTCGGGCTTCGATCCGTCGTCGAGCCTCGCCTTCATCCCTTACGACTGGCTGCGCGAACCCTTGGTCGCGACGGTCGGCTTCGTGGTCGCGGTGATCGGGGGCTTCGTGGTCTTCGCCCTGTTCTGGCTCCTGTTCGCCTCGATCGTCCAGTTCGTGAGCGGCTTCTACCTCGAGCGCGTGATCGCCGCGGTCGAGGCCCGCCACTACCCCGACCTGCCGCCCGCGCGCAGCCCGGGCGTCGCCGAGACCCTGGCCGCGACGGTGCGGTTCTTCGGGGTGCTCGTGGCGCTCAACCTCTTGGCGTTGCCGTTCTATTTGATCCCGACCGTCGGCCTCGCGGTGTTCTACGCGCTCAACGGCTACCTGCTGGGCCGCGAGAACTTCGAGCTTGTCGCCATGCGGAGGCTCGACGCGCGCGCCATGGGACGGCTGCGCCGGCGTCACCGCGGCCGGCTTCTGGCGGCGGGGCTGATCGTCACCGTGCTGATGTCGCTGCCGGTCCTCAACCTGGTCGCGCCGATCGTCGCCGCGGCGGCGATGGTCCATATCGTCATGGCGATGCCCGGGGCGACGGAGGCCGCCGCCTTGCCCGCCGCGCGCGGAGCCGGAACCGGTGCGCCGGCGCAGACCGACTGACCGCGCTTTGCGTTCGCCGACGCGGTCGGCGCGCGTTGGTCTCGGCGGAGCGTCCGCCATGGTCCTCGCATTCGCGCTCGCGGCGTGCGCGGCCCCGCCGCCGGCGACTGACGCGCCCGCGAACGCTTCGTCGTCGCCGGCCGCCGTCCCGTCGTCGCCGCCATTGGCGTCCTCGGCCGCGCCTCGAGACGCCGCAAGCCCTGCCCCTGAGGCCAAGACCGAGGCCAAGACCGAGGACACGGCCGCCGCCGCGCCCGTCCCGGAGGGCGCGCCCGCCCCGCAAAGCGCGGATAGCGCCGCGCCGGCGTCTCCTGCGGAACAACCGGTTGCGAAAGCGGAAGCGGCGCAGCCCGGCTCCGAGAACGCCGCGCCCGCGCCTAAGGAGGCGGGGGTTTCACAACCTGAAACTACGCTCGCCTCTCTGCCGCCGGGACCGCCGCCGGTCGACGACGACCCCGACCAGGTGATGGGGCTCGACCGCGCCGGCCTCGCGGCGCTTCTCGGCGCGCCCGGGTTCACGCGCCGCGAGGCGGGCGCGCAGGTCTGGCAGTACCGCCTGCGGGACTGCGTGCTCGACGTTTTTCTCTATGGCGAGGCGGACGGGCGTTTCCGCGTCACCTACTACGAGTTCCGCGGCGAGCGGCTCGATCCCGCGGGCGAACGGCGGTGCTTTCGGACGCTGCTCGGCGCGGCCGAGCCGGGTTAGACGCGCGCTTCGGGTCCGGCGGCGGGGCTTCGGTCTTGGCCGGCCAGGCGCAAAGGTCGCGCGCCACGCAGCGCCAGCATTCGGGCTTGCGCGCCTTGCAGACGTAGCGCCCGTGGAGGATGAGCCAGTGATGGGCGTGCCGCCGCCAGGCCGGCGGAATGACGCGCTCGAGCCGCTCCTGGACCGCCTGCGGGGTCTTGGCGGGCGCGAGCCCGGTGCGGTTGGCGACCCGAAAGACATGGGTATCCACCGCGATCGTAGGCTCGCCGAAGGCGGTGTTGAGCACCACGCTCGCGGTCTTGCGCCCGACCCCGGGGAGCGCCTCGAGCGCCTTGCGGTCGTTCGGCACCTGGCCCCCGTAGCGCTCGAGCAGGATGCGGCTGAGCGCGATAATATTGCGCGCCTTGCCGTTGTAGAGCCCGATGGTCTTGATGTAATCGCGCAGGCCCTCTTCGCCGAGGGCGACCATCTTTTCGGGCGTATCCGCGTCTCTGAACAGGCGCGCGGTCGCCTTGTTGACCGAGGCGTCGGTCGCCTGGGCGGAGAGCACGACCGCGACCAGCAGCGTATACGGCGTGTGGTATTCGAGCTCGGATCGCGGCGCCGGGTTCTCGGCGGCGAGGCGGCGGAAGAACTCGTCTATGTCGGCGCGTTTCATGGCCGGCCAGCATAGCGGTGCGGGCGCGCCCCCTCAATCGCCGAGGACGGCGGCGCTTTTGCGCTATGATCGACGGATGATGAAGATCGACCGCATCGACCATTTCGTGCTCACCGTTCGCGACGTCGAGGCGAGCGCGGCGTTCTACGCCCGCGTTCTCGGCATGGAGCGGGTCGCCTTCGGCGAGGGCCGCCTGGCGTTGCGCTTCGGCCGCCACAAGATCAACCTGCACCCCGCCGCGCGCCCGTTCGAACCCAAGGCCGCGCGCGCCGCCCCGGGCTCGGCCGACGTCTGCCTGATCGTCGAAGACGGCATCGAGGCCGCGATCGCCCATCTTGCGGCCGAGGGCGTCGCCATCGAAGAGGGCCCGGTCGCACGGACCGGGGCCTGCGGGCCGATCGTCTCGGTCTATATCCGCGATCCCGACGGCAACCTGATCGAGATCGCCGCCTATTGAGCCCATTGATGCAAGGACTTGGGCGTCATTCGCGCTTCTTCTTGCTCCCGGTCTTGCCCGGCCAGGCGCAAAGGTCGCGGATCAGGCAATGCGCGCAATCGGGGTTGCGCGCCTTACAGACATAGCGCCCGTGCAGCACCAGCCAGGCCGAGGCCCGCGACTTCCAACGCTCGGGGACGAGGCGGTCGAGGGCGAGCTCGACGGCGAGCGCGGTCTTGCCCTCAGCGAGCCCGGTGCGTTCGGCGACGCGCCTGACATGGGTATCCACCGCGATCACCGGCTCGCCGAAAGCGGTCGCGAGCACGAAGTTCGCGCTCTTGCGCCCGACGCCCGGGAGCTGTTCGAGCGCGCAGCGCGTTCGCGGCACCGCGCCGCCGTGGCGCTCGACCAACGCCCGGCTCAGCGCGATCACGTTGCGCGCCTTGCTCCGGTAGAGGCTGATCGCCTTGATCATCGCGGCGAGCCGCTCCTCGCCGAGAGCGACCATCTTCTCGGGCGTGTCGGCGATTGCGAACAGGCGTTTGGTGGCCTTGTTGACCGAGGCGTCGGTCGCCCGCGCGGCGAGCACCACGGCGACGAGCAAGGTATAAGGGTCGGAGTGGGCGAGTTCGGTCCGCGGGGACGGATCGGCGGCCTCGAACCGGCGAAACATCTCCTCGATCTCAGCGGGCGTCATGGGCGCGATCATACGCTTCGCGCGCGCGCCGACAAGCGCTCGGCGCGGCCGCCCGAATCGCGACATGGGCCGCGCCGGCCGCCCGCGGTCAGCGCTTCGGCTCGAACCGGACGAATAATGCGCTATAATGCGAATGAGAACCATGACACAGACACCGTCCGCCGGCCCGGCCGAGGATGCGCGCGTTCTGTTCAACGCGGTCCTCGTGCCGCATCGCTCGCTTTCGCGGCGCGGGTTCGCCGTGGTGATGGCTTTGGTCGCGCTCCCTTGCGCGGTGATGAGTTGTCTTTTCTACTTGGCCGGCGCCTGGCCGATCGCCGGTTTTCTCGGTCTCGACGTAGCGCTGGTATGGCTCGCCTTTCGCCTCAACTACCGGTCGGGACGGCTGTACGAGACCCTGGCGTTGACGCCTGCGGACCTCGTCGTGCGCCGCATCCAGCCTTCGGGCCGCATGCGCGAGTGGCGCTTCCAACCCTACTGGTTGCGGGTCGAGGTCGAGAACCCTTGCGCGCCGGACTGTCGGCTGACGCTCGCCTCCCACGGACGCCGGCTGACGATCGGCGCCTTTCTCACCGCCGACGAACGCCGCGAGCTGGCCGAGGCGCTGCGCGCGGCGCTTCGGCGGCTGCGCTGCCTTCCCGAGCCGCTTCCCCAGGCCTGAGCGCGCGGCCGGAGCCGACGCGGTGATGCGCTTCGGAATCGAGCCGCGCGCGTTTCTTCTGCTTATGCTCCTGGCCGCGATCTGGGGCGGCTCTTACATGCTGATCAAGCTTGCCCTTGGGACCGTGCCGCCGACCACGATCGCGGCGGCGCGAATCGCCATCGCCGTTCCCGCGCTTGCCGGCGCGGCCAGAATCGCGGGGGTGCGGCTGCCGCGCGACCTTGCCGGCTGGGCGCCGTATCTGGCGCTCGGCCTGCTCTCAAGCGCGCTCCCCTTCGCCTTGATCGGCTGGGGCGAGCGCCGGATCGACAGCGCGCTCGCCGCGATTCTCACCGGGGTCATGCCGCTCGCGACCGCGGCGCTCGCCCATGTCTTCACCGACGACGACCGGCTCACCGTCGCCAAAGCGACGGGGGTCGCGCTGGGTTTCGCGGGACTTATCGTTCTGGTGGGCGGCGACGCCCTCGCCGGGCTCGGCGATCAGCTCGCGGGCCAGCTCGCCGTCGTCGCGGCGGCGCTGTGCTATGCCGGGAACGCGGTCTACGCCCGCCGGCTCGGCCCCCGGCCCCCGGTGGCGACGGCGACGGCGACCATGGTCGCAGCCCTCGTCGTGATCCTGCCCGCGAGCCTGATCATTGACCGTCCCTGGCGGCTTGCGCCCGACGCGACCGCGCTGTGGGCCATCGCCGCGCTCGGCCTCGGCGCGACCGCGGGGGGCATGCTCATCTTCTATGCCCTCGTGCGCTCGGCCGGCGCGACGACGACCGCGCTGGTCAACTATCTGGTGCCTTTGTCGGGAATCGCCTGGGGCGCCGCAGTGCTTGGCGAGCGGCCGCCGTTGCGCGCCTTTGCGGCGCTCGGTCTGATCCTCGCGGGCGTTGCGCTGGCCAACCGGCGAGCGAAGAAGCCCGACGTCAGCTCTTAAAGCCGAGCACGTCGTCCATGCCGTAGAGCCCCGGGGGCCGGCCGCGCGCCCAGAGCGCCGCGCGCACCGCGCCGCGAGCGTAGATCGCGCGCGACGAGGCCCGGTGGCCGAGCTCGATCCGCTCGCCGTCGGCGGCGAAGACCACCGCATGGTCGCCGATCACGTCGCCGCCGCGGAGCGCCGCGAAGCCGATCGCGCCGCGCGGGCGCGGTCCCGTCAACCCGTCGCGGCCGCGCACCGCGACCGCGTCCAGGTCGACCCCGCGCCCTTCGGCCGCCGCGCGCCCGAGCGCAAGCGCCGTGCCCGAGGGCGCATCGACCTTGTGGCGGTGGTGCATCTCGACGATCTCGATGTCGTAGTCGGAATCGAGCGCGCGGGCGACCATGCGCGTAAGCCCGATCAGAAGATTGACCCCGAGGCTCATGTTGGGCGCCCAGACGATGGGCGTCTTCGCGGCCGCGGCTTCGAGCGCGGCGCGGTGGCGGGCCTCGAGCCCGGTGGTGCCGATCACGTGGATCGCGCCGCATTCGGCGGCGAGCGCCGCGTGCTCCGCGCTGGCGTCGGGCGTGGTGAACTCGAGCACCGCGTCGCAGGTCTCGAACAGGGCGCGGGCGTCGTCGCCGACCGCGATCCCGAGCGTCCCGATCCCGGCGAGGCGCCCGATGTCGCCGCCGACCGCCGCCGCGCCCGGGGCCTCGATCCCGCCGGCGAGCGCGCAGCCTTCGGTCGCCTGGACCTCCTGCACCAGCATGCGTCCCATGCGGCCGGCGCAGCCGACCACGCCAATTCTCATTTCGGTCATGGCGTCCCCCTGTCTTCGCCTCCCGCCTCGGCGCGGCGTTTCCAAATACGAAACCGCGCTACTCGCGGAGATCCTCCCACAGCTCCTTGACCTTGCGGAAGAAGCCTTCCGATTCGGGGCTCGTGTTCTTGCCGCCGGCGCGCTCGAACTCGCGCAGGAGCTCCTGCTGGCGCTTGGTCAGGTTGACCGGGGTCTCGACCACCGCCTGAATGTACATGTCGCCGCGGCCGCTGCCGCGCATGGGCGTCATGCCCTTGCCCTTGAGTCGGAACTGGTGCCCGGTCTGAGTTCCCGGGGGAATGTTCACCCGGGCGCGGCCGCCGTCGATGGTCGGCACCTCGATGGTCCCGCCGAGCGCGGCGGTGACCATGGGAATCGGCACCCGGCAGTGGATGTTGAGGCCGTCGCGCTGGAACACCCGGTGCGGCTTGATGGTGAGAAAGATGTAGAGATCGCCCGGCGGCGCGCCGCGCAGGCCCGCCTCGCCCTCGCCGGCGAGCCGAATCCGAGTGCCGTCCTCGACCCCGGGCGGAATATTGACCGAAAGCGTCTTTTCGCGTTGAACCCGGCCGCTGCCGCGACAGGTCCGGCACGGGTTCTTGATGACCCGTCCTGCGCCCTGGCAGGCGGGGCAGGTCCGCTCGACCGTGAAGAAGCCCTGCTGCGTGCGGATCTTGCCGATGCCGCGGCAGGTCGGGCAGGCCTCGGGCCGCGCGCCTTCGGCGGCGCCCGTGCCCCCGCAGTCGCTGCAGATCACCATCGACGGCACCCGGAGCTTGGCGCGTTTGCCGCGGAACGCCTCTTCGAGGGTGATCTCCATGTTGTAGCGGAGATCGGACCCGCGCATCGCGCCTTGCGGCCCGCTGCGCCGGTGGCCGCCGCCCATGAACTCGCCGAACAGATCCTCGAAGGCGTCGGCGAAGCTGGTCGTGAAGTTGAAGTCGAAGCCGCCGGGACCGGGGCCGCCCTGCTCGAAGGCGGCGTGGCCGAAGCGGTCGTAGGCGGCGCGTTTCTCGGGGTCTTTGAGCGCCTCGTAGGCCTCGGAGACCTCCTTGAACTTGCGTTCGGCGTCCTTATCCCCCTGATTGCGATCGGGGTGATACTTCATCGCCAGCTTGCGGTACGCCTTCTTGATCTCGTCCGCGCTGGCGCCCCGATCGACGCCGAGGATCTGATAGTAGTCCTTTCTGGCCATCGCGCGCCTTATTCACGAACAAGCCGTCCCGACGCCGCGGGACGGCCCGTTTCGTCCTCGTCTCCGCCCCGTCGCCGTATCAGGCGGACTTGCTTTTCTTGTCGTCGTCGACCTCTTCGAAGTCGGCGTCGACCACGGTTTCTCCGCCGCTCCCCGCCTCGGGCTCGGCCGCTGTCGCTTCCGGCTCGGCCGCCCCTTCGGCCGCCTGGGCCTTGTACATGGCCTCGCCGAGCTTCATCGACGACTGGGTGAGCGCCGCGGTCTTGTCGCGAATGGCGTCGATGTCGTCGCCCTCGAGCACGCCGCGCAGGGCCGCGATATCGGCCTCGATCGCCTTGCGCTCATCCTCGCCGACCTTATCGCCATACTCCTTGAGGTTCTTTTCGGTGGTGTGGATCAGCGCATCGGCCTGGTTGCGGGCCTCGACGAGCTCGCGCCGACGTTTGTCCTCGGCGGCGTGCTCCTCGGCTTCCTTGACCATGCGTTCGATCTCTTCGTCCGAGAGGCCGCCCGAGACCTGGATTCGGATCTGCTGCTCCTTGCCGGTCGCCTTGTCCTTGGCCGAGACGTTGACGATGCCGTTGGCGTCGATGTCGAAGGCGACCTCGATCTGCGGCACCCCGCGCGGCGCGGGCGGGATGCCGACCAGGTCGAACTGGCCGAGCAGCTTGTTGTCGGCGGCCATCTCGCGCTCGCCCTGGAAGACCCGGATGGTCACCGCGCTTTGGTTGTCCTCGGCGGTCGAGAAGATCTGGCTCTTGCGCGTCGGAATGGTCGTGTTGCGCTCGATCAGCCGGGTGAACACGCCGCCCAGGGTCTCGATGCCGAGGCTCAGCGGCGTGACGTCGAGGAGCAGCACGTCCTTGACCTCGCCCTTGAGCACCGCGCCCTGGATGGCGGCGCCGATGGCGACCACCTCGTCGGGGTTGACGCCCTTGTTGGGCTCGCGGCCGAAGAAGGTCTTCACCGCCTCGATCACCTTGGGCATGCGGGTCATGCCGCCGACCAGGATGACGTCGTCGATCTCGCCGGCGGTCAGCCCCGCGTCCTTGAGCGCCTTCTTGCAGGGCTCGATGGTGCGCTGGATCAGGTCTTCGACCAGGGCCTCGAGCTTGGCGCGGGTGATCTTGATGTTGAGGTGCTTCGGCCCCGAGGCGTCGGCGGTGATGAACGGCAGGTTGACCTCGGTCTGCATGGCGCTGGAGAGCTCGACCTTGGCCTTCTCCGCGGCCTCCTTGAGGCGCTGGAGGGCGAGCCGGTCCTCGCGCAGGTCGATGCCCTGGTCCTTTTTGAACTCGTCGGCGAGGTAGTCGATGATGCGCTGATCGAAGTCCTCGCCGCCGAGGAAGGTGTCGCCGTTGGTGGCGCGGACCTCGAAAACGCCGTCGCCGATCTCGAGGATCGAGATATCGAAGGTGCCGCCGCCGAGGTCGTAGACCGCGACCGTGCCCGAGCCCTTCTTCTCGAGCCCGTAAGCGAGCGAGGCGGCGGTCGGCTCGTTGATGATGCGCAGAACCTCGAGCCCGGCGATCTTGCCGGCGTCCT
>CAYYWV010000041.1:0-22439 GCA_964475385.1 uncultured Alphaproteobacteria bacterium
CGTCGCGGGCGAGAATCTGCTCGACCAGGCTCGCCCAATAGCTCGCGCCGATGGCCAGGATGTCGTCGTTGAAGTCGTAATGGGGGTTGTGGACCGCGCAGCCGCCTTTCTCGCCTTCGCTTCCGTTGCCGAGCCAGATGTAGCAGCCGGGCCGCGCTTCGAGCATGAAGGCGAAGTCCTCCGAGCCCATCAGCGGCTCGGCCCCGACTTCGACGTTCTCCTCGCCGACGACCCGGGCGGCGGCGCGGGCGGCGAGCGCGGTCTCCGCCTCGGTGTTGACGAGGACGGGATAGCGCTGCTCGTAGCGCATCGCCATCTCGGCGCCGAAGGCGGCGCAGACGCCTTCGACCACGCGGCGGATTCGCGATTCGAGGGTCTCGTGAATCCGGCGGTCGAAGCAGCGCGCCGTCCCGCGCAGGACCACCTCGTCCGGGATCACGTTCCAGGTGTCGCCGCCGTGGATCTGGGTGATGCTGACGACCACCGAATCGATGGGATCGCTGGCCCGGCTCACGATGGACTGGAGCGCGGTGACGGCCTGGGCGGCGATCACGACCGGGTCGGTGCCGAGATGGGGCATGGCGGCGTGGCAGCCTTTTCCCTTGATGGCGATCTCGAAGATGTCGAAGGCGGCCATCGCCGGGCCGGCGCGCAGCGCGATCCGGCCCGCCGGCAGGCCCGGCATGTTGTGGAGCCCGTAGACCGCCTCGACCGGAAAGCGCTCGAACAGGCCGTCCTCGACCATCGCGCGGCCGCCGCCTTCGTTCTCCTCGGCGGGCTGGAAGATGAAGTGCACGGCGCCGTCGAAGTTGCGGGTCTCGGCGAGGTACTTCGCCGCCCCCAGAAGCATCGCGGTATGGCCGTCGTGGCCGCAGCCGTGCATCTTGCCGGGCGCGGTCGAACGGTGGGCGAAGTCGTTCTTCTCGTCCATGGGCAGGGCGTCCATATCGGCGCGGAGCCCGATGGCGCGGCCGTTCTCGCGCGCGCCCTTGAGGGTGCCGACGACGCCGGTCCCGGCCAGCCCGCGATGGACCTCGATTCCCCAGGAGGCGAGCTTCTCCGCGACGATCCCGGCGGTGCGCTCTTCCTCGAAGGCGATCTCGGGATGGGCGTGCAGGTCGCGCCGCCACGCGGTCATCTCGGCGGCGAGCTCGGCGATGCTGTTGATGACGGGCATGGCGGTTCCTTTCTTGCTCGTTTCAGAGGACGAGAGCGTCTGGGTCCACAGTTATCCCGCAAAGGCCCTGGGGCGCAAGCGGTCGAGCAGGAAAGCGTCCGCTCAGCGGGAATGGGTCGCGCGCGGGTCGAGCGCGTCCTGAAGCCCGTCGCCGAGGAAGTTGAAGGCGATCACGGTCGCGAAAATCGCAAGCCCCGGATAGAAGGCGAGCGCCGGGGCCTCGTAGATCAGCTCCTGCGCGTTCGACAGCATGTTGCCCCAGCTCGGCAGCGGCGGTTGGATGCCGAGGCCGAGAAAGCTCAAGACCGATTCGAACAGGATGATGTTGCCGACCGAAAGCGTGGTCGCGACCACGATCGGCGAGACCGCGTTGGGCAGGATATGGGTCGCCATGATGCGCAAGGCGCTTGCGCCCATGGTGCGGGCGGCGAGCACGTACTCGCGCTCGCGCAAGGTGAGCGCCGCCCCGCGCACGAGCCGGGCGACCGTCGTCCAGCCCACGAGCGCGATGATCGCGACGATGCGCCAAAGGCCCGAGCCGTCGCCGCCGAGCGCCTCGCCGAGCAGGGGCAGCCGCGCCGGATCGACCGCGGCGAGCACGATGAGAAGGGGGAGCAGCGGCAGCGCGATCACCCCGTCGGTGAGTCGCATCAGCACCGCGTCCGCAAGCCCTCCGTAATAGCCCGCGGCGAGCCCGATCACGGTGCCGATAAGCGCCGCCGCGAGCGCCGTCACCAGGCCCACGAACAGCGAGACCCGTCCGCCGTAGAGAAGCCGCACCAGCACGTCGCGGCCGAGCTCGTCGGCGCCGAGCGGGTGCGCCGCGCTCGGGCCTTCGAAACGGGCCAGAAGGTCGACCGCGGCGGCGTCGACCCCGAGCGCGCGTTCGACCAGCGGGGCCGCCAGCGCCGCCGCCGCCATTACGATCAAGAGAACCGCGCTCGCCACCGCCAGGCGGTGGCGCAGGAACCGCCGCCAAGCGAGCGCGCCGATCGAGGCGGCGGGGCGCGCAGCGGCGGCGTCGGTCATCGCGCCCGCTCCCCGCGGTAGGAGATGCGCGGATCGAGCCAGGCGTAGACCAGGTCGGCGGCGAGGTTCGACAAAAGCGTCACCAAAGTCGCGAACAGAAGGGAGACGAGCGCAAGGTTGTAGTCGTTGCCCATGATCGAATCGTAGGTGAGCTTGCCCATGCCGAGATAGGAGAACATGGTCTCGGTGATCAGCGCGCCCGAGAACAGGCTCCCGAACGAGAGCGCGACGATCGTCACCACCGGGATCAGGGCGTTGCGCAGCGCATGGCGCAGGACCACCCGGCGCTCGGGCAGACCCTTGGCGCGGGCGGTGCGGATGTAGTCCTGGCGCAAGGTCTCCATCATGGATGCGCGCACGTAGCGGGTGAAGCCGCCGGCGCTCGCCACGCTCAGCGTGAGCACCGGAAGGACGAGGTAGCGCGCCCGGTCGAGCAGCCCCCCGCCCTCGACGCTCGCGACGCCGCCCGCGGGCAGCACCCCCCAGGAGACCGAGAACAGATAGATCAGCATCAGCGCGAGCCAGAAGGTCGGAACCGAAATGCCGGCGAGCGCGGCGAAGTTGATCGCGTAATCGCCCGCCCGGTAGGGGCGGAGCGCCGAGACGATCCCGATCGGCAGCGCGACCGCGAGCGAGAGCGCGAAGCTCAGCCCCATCAGCGCGAGCGTGTTGCCGAGCCTGGGCAGCAACACCTCGATCACCGGTCGGTTGAACGCCCGCGAGTAGCCGAGATCGCCTTCGAGCGCCGCTGCGAGCCAGTTGCCGTAACGCTCGATCAACGGCTTGTCGAGGCCGTAGAGCGCCTTGAGCCGCGCCGCGTCCGCGGGCGTGAGGTTGGGGTCGGCCTGAACCATGATGTCGATCGGATCGCCCGGCATCATCCCCATCAGGGCGTAGATCACGAAGCTCATGATCGCGAGCACGATCAGGGTTTCGAGAAGCCGGCCGGCGATATAGCGGCCCATGGTCAGGTGCTTCCCGCGTTCGGTCGGGGCGCGAAGTGGCAGGCCGCGCGGTGGTCGTCCGCGACCCGCGCGAGCGCCGGCCGCTCGACCCGGCAGCGCGCTTCCGCCAGCGGGCAGCGGGGATGGAAGGCGCAGCCCGGCGGCGGCGCGATCAGGCTCGGCGGCTCGCCCGGGGGCGCGTCGCCCGGTCGCCGCTTGCCCGCGCCGAGCCTGGGCGCGGCGGCGATCAGCGCCCGGGTGTAAGGGTGCGCGGGCGCGGCGAACAACGCCTCGCGCGGCGCGATCTCGACGATGCGGCCGGCGTACATGACCGCGACCCGGTCGGCCATCTGCTCGACCACCGCGAGGTCGTGGGCGATGAACAGGTAGGCGAGCCCGCGGGCCTCGCGCAGGTCCAACAGAAGGTTGAGCACCTGGCTCTGGACCGAGACGTCGAGCGCCGAGACCGGCTCGTCGGCGATCACGAGCCGAGGGTCGAGCGCGAGCGCGCGCGCGATCCCGATGCGCTGGCGCTGGCCGCCCGAGAACTCGTGGGGGTAACGCTCGGCGAGCCGGGGCGAGAGCCCGACCGCCTCCATCAGCCGGCGCACGGTCCGGGCGCGCTCGGCGCGGCTCCCCCGGCGGTGGATGCGCAAGGGCTCGGCGATGATCGCCTCGACCGTCATCCGCGGGTCGAGCGCGCCGAATGGGTCTTGAAAGATCATCTGGATCTGGCGTCTGAGACCCTTGATCTCGCGCCGCGACAGCGAGGCCACGTCGCGGCCGTCGAAGGCGATGGTTCCGGCGCTCGGCCGGTAAAGAAGGGCGATCAGGCGGGCGAGCGTCGTCTTGCCCGAGCCCGATTCGCCAACGAGGCCGAGGCTCTCTCCGGGCGCGATGGCGAAGCTCGCGTCCTCGACCGCATGGACGGTCCCGCCGCCGCGTAGGCGGAACCGCTTAGTCAGACCCTGGACCTCGAGAAGCGGCGCCGCGCTCACGGCTCGTCTCCGGGCGCGAAGCAAGCGACCCAGCGGTCCTCGCCGACAGGCTCGAGCGGCGGCGCGGCCTCGGCGCAGGCGGCGCGGGCGCGGGGACAGCGGTCGCGGAAGGCGCAGCCGCGCAAGTGCGCGCCGGGCGCGGGCACGCCGCCCGGGATCGCCGGAAGGCGGCGCAGACGGCGGCCGAGCCGGGGCACGGTTTCGAGAAGCCCGCGGGTATAGGGGTGCAAAGGCGCGGCGAGCAGCGCCGCGACCGGCCCGCGTTCGACGATGCGGCCCGCGTACATCACCGCGACCTCGTCGGCGATCTCCGAGATCACGCCGAGGTTGTGGCTGATGAACTGGATCGCCATGCCGGTCTCGCTCTGAAGGCGTAGGAGCAGCTCGACGATCTGGGCCTGGACCGTGACGTCGAGCGCGGTCGTCGGCTCGTCGGCGATCAGGAGCGCCGGCCCGCAGGCGAGCGCCATCGCGATCATCGCGCGCTGGCGCATGCCGCCCGAAAGCTGGTGCGGATAGTCGGCGGCGCGGCGCGGGGCGTCGGCGATGCCGACCGCGTCGAGAAGGCCGACCGCCGCGTCCCAGGCCGCGCGCGGGCGTTCGCCGCGATGGACGATCAGCATTTCGGCGATCTGGTCGCCGATTGGGAAGACCGGGTTGAGCGCGGTGCTCGGCTCTTGGAAGATCATGGCGATGCGGTCGCCGCGCACGGCCTCGATCTCGGACGGCGAAAGCGCGAGCAGGTCGCGCCCTTCGAAGATCACTGCGCCGCCGGCGATCCAGCCCGGCGGCGGCGCCAGCCGCAGAAGCGCGAGCGCGGCGACCGTCTTCCCGCAGCCCGATTCGCCAACGATCCCAAGCGTTCGCCCGGGGCGGATGCTGTAAGCGACGCCGTCGACCGCGCGCTGCGGGCCGCATGGGCCGGGGAAGGCCACGGCGAGGTCGCGGACCTCGATCAAGGGCGCATGGGGCGGCGTCGCAGAGCGAGGAGCGGCAGCGGCGGTCACGGCCATGCGCGCGCGGCTTACTCTCCGGCCTCGCGCGTTCCGGGGGCGACGAGCGCAGGCCCGATCCCGTCCTTGTCCTCGGTCCGGCCGTCGTCGGCGATCTGGATCTCCTCGATCTTCTCGGCCTTGCGCGTGACCTTGTCGGTCGAGATCCGGATCTGGCGCAGGTCTTCGCCCGCCTGCTCGTAGTGGCGCTGGAGCTTGGCCACCCGCTCGTCGAGCCGGGCCACGTCCTTGAGCATGGCGAGCACCTGGGCCTGGATGACGCCCGCCTGCTCGCGCATGCGCGCGTCCTTGAGCACCGCGCGCACGGTGTTCAGCGTCGCCATCAGGGTGGTCGGCGAGACGATCCAGACCCGCGCCCGGTACGAACGCTCGACGACATCGGGGAAGTTGGCGTGAAGCTCGGCGTAGACCGCTTCGCTGGGCAGGAACATGAGCGCCGACTCAGCGGTCTCGCCGGGCAGGATGTACTTGGACGCGATATCGGTGATGTGCTTGATCATCGCGGCGCGGAAGGCGCGCTGGGCCGCGGCGCGGGCGGCGTCGTCCTCGGCTGCGCGGAGCGCGTGATAGCTCTCGAGCGGGAACTTGGCGTCGATCGCGATCGCGCCCGGCGGGTTGGGCAGGCGCAGCAGGCAGTCGACCCGGAGCCCGTTGCCGAGGGTGGCCTGGAAGGCGTAGGCCGACGGCGGCAGGATGCTGGTGACGAGGTCGTTGAGCTGGATCTCGCCGAAGGCCCCGCGCGCCTGGCGGTTGCTCAGAACCTCCTGGAGCGAGACCACCTGGCCCGACAGCTCGGCGATGTTCTTCTGCGCCGCGTCGATGACCGCAAGCCGCTCGCGGACCTCGGACATGGTCTTGTGGGTCTGAACGGTGGTCTTCTCGAGGCTCTCGCCGACCCGGCGCGAAAGGTCCGCGAGCCGCTCTTCGAGGGTCCGCGTGAGCTGGCGCTCCTGGGCCTGGAGCCGTTCGGCGAGCGCCGCTTGCTGGGCGGCGCTCATCTCGCTGATCTGCTTGAGCCGGCCGGCGAGGTCGTTCTGGCTTGCGGTCAGCCCCTCGGCGAGACGGACGAGCTGGGCGGAAAGCCCCTGGGCCTCGCGCCGGGCGCGGGCGGAGCGGATCAGCGCCGCCGCGGCGAGCGCGCCGACGATGGCCACCGCGGCGAGCGCGGCCAACAGGCCCACCAGCATCGGGTTGGCGACCGGGTCCATAGCCGCCGAGCCTAGCAGGCCGCCGAGGCCCTGTCATGGGGTCGCGATTCCGGACGCCGCCCTCTCTTGACGCTTGAGGAGCGCGAAAATACCTTAACGGGCGGACCCCGGCCGGCGGCGGCCGGGCGGTTTGTCGCGCTTGGACGAAGCCTGGGACGGTTCATGGCCCTTCTTTCCATCATCACCGCGCCTGACCCGCGGCTCAAGGTCCGCTCCGAGGCGGTGGAGACGGTCGACGCCGCGTTGCGCCGGCTGATGGACGACATGCTCGAGACCATGTACGCCGCGCCCGGGATCGGGCTGTCGGCGATCCAGGTCGGGATTCCGAAGCGCGTGGTGGTGATCGACGTCGCGGACGACGGCGAGAAACGCCAGCCGCTGCGGATGGCGAACCCCGAGATCCTGCGCGTCAGCGCCGATCTCGCGACCTATGAGGAAGGCTGCCTTTCGCTGCCCGAGCAGTACGCCGAGGTCAGCCGCCCGGCCTCGATCGTCGTCGCTTATACGGACGAGAACAACCGCCGCCGCACGCTCGAGGCCGAAGGGCTGCTCGCGACCTGCATCCAGCACGAGCTCGACCACCTCGAAGGCATCCTGTTCGTCGACCACCTCTCGGCGGTCAAGCGTTCGATCATCCTTCGCAAGCTGCTCAAGGCGCGCAAGAGCAAGGCGCTCAAGAGCGCCTGAGATGTCCTCCATGCGTCTCGCCTTCATGGGCACGGCGGCGTTCGCGACGCCGGCGCTCGAAGCGCTCGCCGCCGCAGGCCACGAGATCGTCTGCGTCTACACCCAGCCCCCCCGGCCGGCAGGCCGTGGCCACCAACTGCGGCCGAGCCCGGTGCACGAGGCGGCCGACCGGCTGGGGCTCCCGGTGCGCACGCCCGAGACCTTGCGCGACGCCGAGGCCGCGCGCGCCTTCGCCGCGCTCGGCTGCGAGGCCGCGGTGGTCGCCGCCTATGGGCTGATCCTGCCGCGAGCGGTGCTGGAGGCGCCCGCGCTCGGCTGCCTCAACATCCATCCTTCGCTCCTTCCCCGCTGGCGCGGGCCTGCGCCCATTCCCCGCACCATCGAGGCCGGCGACCGCGAGACCGGGGTCACCATCATCCTGATGGACGAGGGCGTCGATACCGGCCCCGTGCTCGCGGTCGAGCGCGCGCCCGTGCCCGAGCGCGCGGATGCGGGCGCGCTCCACGACCTTCTCGCCGCCCGCGGCGCGCGGCTCGTGGTCTCGACGCTCGCCGATTTCGCGGCCGGGCGGATCGCGCCGCGCCCGCAAGGCGATGAAGGCGCGACCTACGCCGCCAAGATCACGGCCGCCGACCGCGAGATCGACTGGACCCGGCCGGCCGCTGCGCTCGATCGCCAGGTGCGCGCGCTGAGCCCCCAGCCCGGCGCGCGCTTTCGGCTCTCGGGCGAGACGATCAAGCTGCTCGCCGCCGAGCCTGCGGAGGGCGGCGGCGCGCCGGGCGCGGTGCTGGACGCCGCATTCACGGTCGCCTGCGGGGACGGCGCGCTCAGGCTTCTTCGGGTGCAGCGTCCGGGCCGGGCGGCGACCGACGGGGCCGCCTGCTTGCGCGGGCTCCGAATCGCCCCCGGCGCGCGGCTGGGCTGAGCGATGCCGCGCTACAAGCTGACCCTCGAGTACGACGGCGCGGGCTTCGTCGGCTGGCAGCGCCAGGACAACGGGCCGAGCGTGCAGGCCGTCCTCGAAGACGCGGTGGCCCGTTTCGCAGGCGAAGCGGTGACCGCTTTCGCCGCCGGGCGGACCGATTCGGGCGTCCATGCGATCGGCCAGGTGGCGCATATCGATCTCGCGCGCGACTGGAAGCCGGATGTGGTCCGCGACGCGCTCAACCATCACCTGCGCCCCGCCGCGGTGGTGGTGCGCGAGGCCGAGACCGCGCCGCCGGACTTCCACGCCCGGTTCTCGGCGGTCGAGCGGATCTATCGCTACCGCATCGTCAACCGCCGCGCGCCGCTCGCGCTTGAGCGCAACCGCGCCTGGTGGGTGCCCCGGCCGCTCGATGCGGAGGCGATGGAGGCCGCGGCGCGGGTTCTCGTCGGCCGCCACGACTTCACCAGCTTCCGGGCCGCCGACTGCCAGGCCGACTCCCCGGTCAAGACGCTGGATGCGCTGTCGATCGCGCGCGACGGCGAAACCATCGCCATCACCGCCCGGGCGCGGTCGTTCCTGCATCGCCAGGTGCGCAACATGGTCGGCACCCTCAAGCTCGTGGGCGAGGGGCGCTGGACGGTCGAGGACGTCGCCCGCGCGCTCGAGGCCCGCGACCGCGCCGCCGCCGGTCCGACGGCGCCGGCGGAAGGGCTCTACCTCGTCGCCGTCCGCTACTGAGCTGGTTCAGACGGCAGGCGCCGTCGAAACGCGAAATTGCTATAGAAGCCGGCTTGCGGCCGTCGCATCGGCCAGGATGAAAGCCCGGATCACGCGTTGCTCGGGCGGCGCGGCGATCAGCCCGCCCGCCACGGCGAGCCACAACCCGGCCCCGGCGATCGCGAGCGCGGCGATCACGAAAGCGCGCTTGGTTCTCGACGACACGGCTTGGTCCTCCTCGATTCCCGGCCGCTTGGCCCGTTCCTCCGGTTCTTCGCCGGAGCTGACGACGGCGGCCTCGTTGCCCTTTTGCTTGGCGCTGGACTCGATGCAAGATCAGTGCCAAGAAGGAGAATCCTTTTTTTCCAAGGAATTGCGGAAAGAGGCCGCGCCGCATTGTGCGAAACTGTAAAGGTCGCCGACAGGCGATCGAGAGGCGTTGTCGCGGTATCCTGAAAAAATAATCGAGAATCAACGGGCTGTAGTCTTCTTTTGGATCGATGACGGGCGGCGGCGGAGCGCTTCGAGACGGGAATTAACCGTTCTTCGGGGGCGGGACCGGGATAGCCCGGTCCGCCGCATTCCGCGCAAGGGGCGTCCGCCAAGGCGTCCCGCCGTCGGCCTTATGGTTTGCAAACTGTAAAGAAAACCGACAGTTTAACCCTGTTTCCAGGATCTCAGAGCAGGCTGAGCGCGCCCATGTGGACGAGATCGGTGATCAGCACCTGAAGGATCACGACCCCGGCCGCTGTGAGTCCCTGGGTATCGAGCGCGACCCGGGTCGCGAACCACTGATAAATCAGAACGTAAAGCGTGGTCCCAAGGGTCAGGAAGGGCCCTATGACGCCGGCGAGCCCCACCCACTGATCGAGAACGGCCGCGCCTGCGACGAGCAGCGACTGGGGCACGTTGATCCAGTTGGTGGCGACGATCAGCGCCACATAGTTCGTGGACAGGCCGAGAAGCCGGGTGATCGGGATGGCGGCGAGCGGCCAGACGATCCATTCGAGGGCGTAGGCGACGAGAAACACGAACGTCACCCAGACCGCGCTCGAATCGATCGAGCGTTCGCTGAACTCGAATGCGATGATCACGAGATAAGCGGGCGCAACCAGGGCGGCGGCGAAGAACGAGCGCCAAAACCCGTCGGCCGAGAGGTCGAACCAGGCGAAGCCCTGGGGATCGAACCGCATCAACCGCCAAGCGGCGTAAAGCGCCCGGGCGACCTCGCGCGCGTTCGGCATTAAGGGCCGAAGTAGTCGTCGAGGACGGCCCGATAGATCCGGGTCAAAGCCTCGAGGTCAGAGAGGGCGACGCGCTCGTCGATCTTGTGCATGGTCTGGCCCGGCAGCCCGAACTCGACCACCGGGCAGTGGTCCTTGATGAAGCGCGCATCAGAAGTGCCGCCTGCGGTGCTGAGCGCGGGCCGAAGGCCGGTCACGCGCTCGACCGCGCCGGCGACGAGCTCGCTCAGCGGCCCGGGCGGGGTGAGGAAGCATTCGCCGCCGATCTCGATGTCGAGCTCGTGCGCGCCGGCGTGGGCGGCGCAGATCTCGCGCAGCCAGCGGGCGAGGCTGTCTCCCGTGTGGCGATCGTTGAAGCGGATGTTGAAGGTCGCCCGCGCCGCCGCCGGGATCACGTTGGCCGCCGGGTTGCCCACGTCGACGGTGGTGATCTCGAGGTTCGAGGGCTCGAAATGCTCGGTCCCCTCGTCGAGCGCGGTTCCGTCGAGCGCGGCGAGCGTGCGCACCAGCCGCGGGATCGGGTTGTCGGCGCGCTCGGGATAGGCGACGTGGCCCTGCGCGCCGTGGACCTGGAGCCGGCCGGTTATCGTGCCGCGCCGCCCGATCTTGATGGTGTCGCCGAGGCGCTCGCGGCAGGTCGGCTCGCCGACCAGGCAGGCGTCGATCCGCTCTCCTTTCGCGCGCATCCATTCGAGCACCCGGCGGGTGCCGTTGACCGCCGGGCCTTCCTCGTCGCCGGTGATCAGAAGGACGATGCGGCCGCGAGGAGGCCCCGCGTCGGCGAGATAGCGCGAGACCGCGGCGACGAAGGCCGCCACCGCGCCCTTCATGTCGGCCGCGCCCCGGCCGTAGAGCCAGCCGTCGGCGAGCGCGCCGCCGAAGGGATCGCGGGACCAGGCCTCGGGCGCGCCCGCGGGCACAACGTCGGTATGGCCGGCGAAGCAGAAGGTGGGCGCGCCATCGCCGAGGCGGGCGTAAAGGTTCTCGACCCGCGCCGCGCCTTCGCCGAAGGCGAGGCGGGCGCAGGCGAAGCCGAGCGGGCCGAGCGCCGCTTCAAGCGTATCGAGCGCGCCCGCATCCTTTGGCGTGACGCTTTCGCAGCGGATCAGCGCCGCCGCCAGCGCCGCGGGGTCGATGGGCGCGCTCATTCGCGCAACAGCTCGTTGATCGAGGTCTTGGCCCGGGTCCGCGCGTCCACCCGCTTGACGATCACCGCGCAGGCGAGCGCGGGCTCGCCCTCGCGCCGCGCCGGCAGAACGCCCGGGACCACCACCGAATACGCCGGCACCCGGCCTTGGAACACCTCGCCCGTGGCCCGGTCGACGATCTTGGTCGAGGCGCCGATGAACACGCCCATCGAAAGCACCGACCCGGTCTCGACGATCACCCCTTCGGCGACCTCGCTGCGCGCGCCGATGAAGCAATCGTCCTCGATGATCACGGGCTGGGCCTGCAAGGGTTCGAGCACGCCGCCGATGCCCGCCCCGCCCGAGATGTGGCAGTTACGGCCGATCTGGGCGCAGCTTCCCACCGTCGCCCAGGTGTCGATCATGGTGCCGCTTTCGACCCGGGCGCCGACGTTGACGAAAGAGGGCATGAGCACCACGCCGGGCGCGATGTAGGCCGAGCGCCGCACGATGCTGCCCGGCACGGCGCGAAAGCCCGCTTGGCGGAAGCGCGCGTCGTCCCAGCCCGCGAACTTCGACGGCACCTTGTCGAACCAGGCGCTGCGTTCTCCCGGGCCGCCCGGAATCATCGTCATGTCGGTGAGCCGGAACGAGAGCAGCACCGCCTTCTTGGCCCAGGCGTTGACCCGCCAGCCGTCGTCCGTCGGCTCGGCGACGCGCAGGCTCCCCGCGTCCAGCCGGTCGAGCACGGTCTCGACCGCGGCGCGGACCTCGCCCCCGGTATCCGGGCCAAGGGTCTCGCGGCGCTCCCAGGCTTCGTCGATGATGGATTGCAGCTCGGCGTCGGTCATGCTGTCCTCCCCCGGATCGAATGGGCGCTCAGCCTAGCCGGGGGGACAGGGGTGTCAACCACCCTCGGCGTCGAGCCGGACGAGATCGGCGAGCCAGTCGGCGAGGTCGTCGATCACCAGGTCGATGTGGTCGCCGTCGCCGCCCTCGTCGCTCCAGCCGATGCCGGTCCGCACCCAGACCGTGCCCATGCCCAGCGCGGCGGCGGGGACGAGGTTGCGGGCGATGTCTTCGACCATGACCGCGGCGCGGGGATCGACCCGGAAGGCGGAGACCAACGCCTCGTAGCCCGCCCGGTGGGGCTTGGGGATGTAGTCGGCGTCGGCGATGTCGAAGATGCCGTCGATATGATTCGTGATCCCGAGCCGGGCGATCACCCGCTCGGCGTGGGCGACCGAGCCGTTGGTGAACACGAGCTTGCGTCCGGCCAAGCGATCGAGCGCGGCGGCGAGCCGCGGGCTCGGCGGCACCCGGCTCACGTCGATGTCGTGGACATAGGCCAGAAAGACCTCGGGATCGACCCCGTGATTGATCATCATGCCGCGAAGCGTGCTTCCGAAACGCCGGAAGTAGTCCTTCTGGACCCGTCGCGCCTCGGCCCGGTCGATGTCGAGCACGCCCGCGACAAAGGCCCCGATCCGTCGTTCGACCAGCTCGAACAGGTTGTAGCGCGCCGAGTACAGCGTGTTGTCGAGATCGAAGATCCAGGTCTCGACGCGATTGAAGGGCCGAGGACGCATGGTCGGGCTTGAAGCTCCGGGTTCACGCAGCAGTCGAGCGCAAGTCTTTCTTAAGCAACTCGGACCAGAATTGCCAGAACCCCGCGCGCATCGTCGACAGGATGCGCCGGGCCGGGCCGCAGGGGTTCCTGGGCATCGATCGAAAGGGATGGTCGCGCCGTTCCCGCGACGGCAAGCGGAGGTCTAGAACGTTCGGTGAACACTCGGGCGACGGTTGATCAGATGAAAAAGGAGCGCGACCGCTTCGTCGCGCTCGCCTTCGCCGCGGCCGACGTTCTGATCGAGCTCGACCGTGATTTCCGCATCCGTTACGCGGCGGGCGCAACCCAAGCCTTGCTCGGGCGCGAGGCCAATGCGCTGGTCGGCAAGGGGTTGTTCGACCTTGTCATCGAGGACGATCGGGATCGCCTTCGCACGGCGCTGGCCGCGGCGCCGCCGGGGGCGCGGATGCGGCCCGTCACCTTGCGCCTCAACGGCGGGAAAGGACCGCCGGTGCTCGCCGCCGGCTATCACCTCTCCAGTGCGGACGTCGCCGACAAAGGCGAGACCTACTATCTCGCGCTGAGCGTCGAGAAGCCGACGCTCAGGCCCCCGCCGCCGGCCGAGTCCGGGCGCGACGAGGAGACCGGCCTGTTCGACAAGGACACCTTCGGCGCTTTGGTCGGCGAGCGCCTCAAGGAGGCCAAGGCCGAAGGAAAGCACTACGAGCTCACCCTGATCGATCTGCGCGACTTCAGCGATCTTCTCGAGCGCGTGAATGCCGACGTGGCGCGGTCCTTCATCAGCCACGTGGGCGATACCCTGCGGGCGAGTTCCGTCGGCGGCGACAGCGCCGGGCGGTTCGAGGACGACACCTACGGCGTTCTTCACGACGAGACCCTGAACGTCGTCGAGCTCAAGGCCCATATTTCCGCGATGACTCGCCGCCTCGATCCCGAGGGTCGCGGGCTCGACGTGCGCACGGCGACGTTGGACGCGGAGGCGGCCGGCGCGACGCCCGAGGACACGGCCAAGGCCGTGGTTTACACCATCAACAAGTTCACCAAGACCCAGGGCGGCGACTTCACCATCGCGAGCCTGTCCGAAGGCTGCACCATGATGGTGGAAGAGACCATCGAACAGATCGCCGAGTTCAAGAAGATCATCAACGGAGGCGCGTTCAAGGTCGCGCTCCAGCCCATCGTCGATCTCGAAAACAGCCGGATCCACCACTACGAAGCGCTGGCCCGGTTCGACGCCGCAGGCGTCGCTTCGCCCTATGCGCTGATCAACTTCGCCGAAGAGGTCGGCGTGATCTCTGAGTTCGACTACGCCATGACCGAGCGCGTGGTCGCGCTGATGAAGAAGGCGAGGGACGAAGGCAACGACCTTACGCTCGCCGTCAACCTCTCGGGCTATTCGCTCGGCAACCACGCCTTCATCGAGCAGCTTCTGCGCCTTCTCAAGGACAACCCAACGGTGCGCAATCGCCTGTGGTTCGAGATCACCGAATCGGCGCATATCAACGATCTGGAAGCGACCAACCGGCTAATTCAGAACCTGCGCCGCGCCGGCCACCCGGTCTGCCTCGACGACTTCGGCGCCGGTTCGGCGGCGTTCCAGTATCTGCGCGCGCTCGACGTCGACCTCGTCAAGATCGACGGTTCTTACGTTCGCGAGGCGCTGACCGCGCCCAACGGCAAGGCGTTTCTCAAGGCGATGGCCGGGCTGTGCGCCGACCTTGGCGTCGATGTGGTGGCCGAGATGATCGAAGACCGCGAAACGGTCGATTTCCTGCGCGCCTGCGGGGTGCAGTTCGGCCAGGGCTATCTGTTCGGCAAGCCCGCGCTCGCCTCGGCCGGCGAGCAGGAGGCGAAAAATCCGGGCGCCGGCCCCGCCAAGAACAACGCCGGGAAGAAACCGGGGTTCATTATCCGGCCCGATAGCGCCGCGGTCGCGGCGTTTGGGCGCAAAGCGGGCTAGGCCATGCCGCGGGCGCGTCGGGTCCGCGCCGTTCACGTGCTGCCGCCGGAGACGCCGACCGAGCCGGCCGCGGAGACGCTTGCGATCCCGACTGCGGCCGCGCTCGACGAGTTCGACGGGCTCGCCTTGGTGTTCGACCACGCGGGAGACCGCGTCGAAGCGAGCGCCGCCGCCCGCCCGCTCGCCGAAGCTCTTGCGCGCGAAGGACAGCTCGAAGCGCTCGCCGCCGCGACGTTGGCCGAAGGCGCGCACGGCAGGCAGGTGACGATCGCCGACGGGCATGTCTTCGATCTCACGCTGTTTCCTCTTGTCGGCGGAGGGGTTTTCGCGCTTGCGCGCGACCTCACCTTCGAGCGCAACCTCCACAACGCTCTGGTCGAATCGCGTAGCCGGTATAAGGACATCGTGGCGTGCTCGAGCGACTTCGCCTGGGAGACTGGGCCCGACGGGCGCTTCGTCTTCGTCTCGCCGAAAGGCGCGCTCGGGTACACGGCGACCGAGCTCGTCGGGCGCCGCCCGCGCGAACTCATCGCCCTTGAGCGCCAAGACCCCGCGGCGCCGCTTCCCTTCGAGAGCCATGAGCCGCGCGACGGCGCGATCGCCTGGTTGCGCCGGGCCGACGGCGCGCCGGCCTGTCTGTCGATCTCCTGCGTTCCGTGTCTTGACGAGGCGGGTATTTGGCGCGGGGCGCGCGGGGTCTGCCGCGACATCACCGAGGCCCGCGCCCGCGACGAGGCGCTCGCTCGCGCTCGCGCCCGCGAGCGGTTGCTCGCCCGGATCATCGACAGCATCCGCGAGGAGGTCGATCCCGAACGCCTGCTCGGCCGCGCGGCGGATGCGACCGGGCGCGCGCTCGACGCCGATCTCTGTCAGGTCTTCCGACGTGGTTCCGACGGCGTTTACCAGTGCGCGGCGCGCTATGGCGTGGTCGACGAGACGGGACCGATCGGCTTTCTCGCGAGCGAGCTTCCGACCCTTGCCGAGTCCGAGACGCCGGTCGAGATGCCGATCCCGGGCTTTCATTTGCTCGCCGCGCTCACCCGGCATCACGGCGACGCCAACGGCGCGGTCGCGATCGGCCGGATGGCCGGACGCGATGGGTGGGGCGACGACGAGCGCGCGCTTCTCGGCGCGGTCGCCGAGCATCTCGGCATCGCCATCGCGCAGATCGCCAACCACGAACGGCTCAAGCGCCTGTCGCGGACCGACGAACTCACCGGGCTTCTCAACCGGCGCGCTTTCGCCGACGAACTGACCAATCGCTACCACATGGCGCGGCGTTCGGGACGGCCGGCGGCGGTGCTCTATGTCGATCTCGACAACTTCAAGAGCGTCAACGACGTCCACGGCCACAAGCAGGGCGACGCCGTGCTCAAAGGCTGGGCCGCCGCGCTCAACCGGTACTCGCGCGCCGGCGACGTGGTTGCGCGGCTCGGCGGCGACGAATTCGCGGTCTGGCTCGAGGACACCGACGAAGCGGGCGCGCGGGCCAAGGCGAAGAGCATCCTTCAGGCGGCCTCGGCGCTCGAACGCTACTCGGGAGACCCGACGCGGCCCTTGGGGGCCTCGATCGGGATCGCGGTCTTCGATCCGGCCTCGGGCGAGACGCTCGACGCCTTGGTCGCCCGCGCCGACGCCGCCATGTACGCGGCCAAGCGCGGGGGCAAGGGAACCATCGCCGTTGCGCCGCCGGCGTCGGCGGGGGCCGAAAACGAAAGGGGCGTTTGATGGGCGGATTGCTGAAGCGGGTGCTGCGCCGCGACGGCGACGGGGGCGGAGAGCGGCTCACTTACGAGGCCGCGAAAGCGCTCGCTCGCCACGACGACGTCAAGGTCCGCGCGGCGCTCGCCGCGCGCGAGGACGTGCGGCCCGAGATCCTTTACTACCTTGCCGAGGACGAATCGCCCGCAGTGCGTCGGGTGATCGCCGGCAACGCCCACACCCCGCGTCAGGCCGACCGCCTGCTCGCCGAAGACGTGGACGACGAGGTCCGCCGCGACCTCGCGCTCAAGATCGGCCGGCTGGTCCCCCAGCTCAGCGCCGAGCAGAAGGACCAAGTCCGCGAGCTCACCTTCGAGGTTCTCGCGATCCTGGCCCGCGACCAGCTTCCCCAGGTCCGCCAGATCATCGCCGAGGAGATCAAGCACTGCGAGACCGTTCCTCGGGATATCATCCGCACGCTCGCCCACGATATCGAGCTGATCGTTTCGGCCCCGGTGCTCGAGTACTCGCCGCTGCTCAGCGACGAGGATCTGCTCGAGATCATAGCGAGCCCGCCGGTCCAAGGCGCGATCTCGGCGATCTCGCGGCGCAAGGGGGTCAGCCACACGGTCTCGGATGCGGTGGCGGCGAGCGGCGACGTCGAAGCGATCGCCGCCTTGCTCGCCAATCCGAGCGCCCAGATCCGCGAGGAGACCCTCGACAGCCTGCTCGACCGCGCGCCCGACGAGCCGAGCTGGCATCCGCCGCTGGTGCGCCGGCCCGATCTTTCGGTCCGCGCCGTGCGCCGCATCGCGAGCTTCGTCGCGCTTGCGCTTCTGCGCGTGCTCGAAGATCGCCACGACCTGCCGCCCGAGGCCGCCGCCGAGGTCCGCCGCGCCGTCGTCCGCCGGATTCAAGAGGCGGGCGTCGACGGCGAGATCAGGGCCGGCGCCGAGGCGACCAAGACCTTCGAGGAAGGCGCGCTCGACGAGGATGCGGTCACCGGCGCCATCGCGCGCGGCGACCGCGACTACGTGGCCAAGGCGCTCGCGCTCAAAGCCGATCTCTCCGAAGCCGTAGTGCGCAAGGTCATCGATTCGCAAAGCCCCAAGGCGGTGACCGCGCTTGCCTGGGCGGCGGGGCTCAGCATGCGCACCGCGATCCAGATCCAGCTTCGCGTCGCCAAGATCCCGCCCAAGTCGGTGCTCAACGCCAAGAACGGCGTCGACTACCCGCTAAGCGAAGAAGAGCTGCGCTGGCACGTCGACCTGTTCGGACGTTGACGCCGCGCCGCCTTCGGGCTCAGCCGGGAACCACCATCGTTCCGGTGCCGTGGGCGGTGAAGATCTCGAGAAGAAGCGTATGCGGCACCCGCCCGTCGAGGATATGGGCCGCTCCCGTGCCGGCCTCGACCGCATCGAGGCAGGTCTCGACCTTGGGGATCATGCCGCCGGTGACCGCGCCTTCGGCGATCAGCGCGCGGCCTTCGCCGACCGTCATTCGCGAAACCAGCGCGCCGTCGGCGTCGAAGACGCCGGGAACGTCGGTCAGCATCACCAGCTTCTCGGCGCCGAGCGCGCGGGCGATGGCGCCGGCGACGGTGTCGGCGTTGATGTTGTAGGTTTCGCCCTCGGGTCCGACGCCGATGGGCGCGATCACCGGGATCACGTCGGAGCGCGCGAACATGTCGATGAGCCCGGCGTCGATCCGCGTCGGTTCGCCGACGAAGCCGAGGTCGAGCACGCGCTCGATGTTGGATTCGGGGTCGCGCTTGGTGCGGGTCAGCTTGCGGGCCTCGATCAGCGGGCCGTCCTTGCCCGAGATGCCCACCGCGTGGCCGCCGGCGGCGTTGATCGAGGTCACGATCTGCTTGTTGATGCGGCCTGCGAGCACCATCTCGACGATCTCGACCGTATCCGCGTCGGTCACTCTGAGTCCGTCGACGAAGGCGCTCTTGACCTCGAGGCGTTCGAGCATCTTGGCGATCTGCGGCCCGCCGCCGTGGACCACCACCGGGTTGATCCCGACCTGCTTGATAAGGACGATGTCGCGCGCGAAGCTTTGGGACAGGCGCGCTTCGCCCATCGCGTGACCGCCGTACTTGATGACGAAGGTGCGGCCCGCGAAGCGGCGGAGATAGGGCAGCGCCTCGGCGATGGTTTCCGCCGTCCGCAGCCAGTGCCTGATGTCGCGCTTTCCCCCGGGCCCCGCCATGGCGCGCACTCTAGCCGATGTCCGAAGGCGCCGCCAGCGCGGCGAGCGCGGCCCTGAGCGCCGCGACGCCTTCGCCCTTGCGGGCGCTGGTCCGCGCGATCTCGGGATGCGCCGCCGGGTGTCGGGCGAGCTCGGCGGCGAGCGCCCGGCACAGCGTATCCAGCGCCCCGGGCTTGGTCTTGTCGATCTTGGTCAGCACGACCTGATAGGAGACCGCGGCCTCGTCCAGCGCCGCCATCACCGTGCGGTCCGAGTCCTTGAGGCCGTGGCGGGAATCGACCAGTAGACAGACGCGGCGCAGGTTCGGCCGGCCCTTGAGATAGCTCTGGACGAGCGCGGTCCATTCCCGCACCCGGGTTTTGGCGGCCCGCGCGTAGCCGTAGCCCGGAAGATCGACGAGCATCAGCCGGCCGCCGAGAAGGAAGAAGTTGATCTCGCGCGTGCGCCCCGGCGTGTTCGACGTCCGCGCGAGCGTGCGCCGGCCGGTGAGCGCATTCACCAGGCTCGACTTGCCGACGTTCGAGCGCCCGGCGAAGGCGACCTCGGGAATGAGGGCCGCCGGCAGGTCGCGCATGCGCGCCGCCCCGGCGACGAATCGACACTCCTGCGCGAACAGACGGCGCCCGGCGCTGAGCGCCTCGGCGCGGTCCTTCTCGTCGCCGGAAGGGGCGGCCGGATCGGCCATGGCGCGGGCGAGCCTCGGGCTTCAGGTGGTCTTCTTGGCGGGCTGCTTCGTCATCCCCATGCGCCGCATGATGATCCACTGCTGGGTGATCGAGAGGATGTTGTTCCAGGTCCAGTAGATCACCAGGCCGGCCGGGAAGCGCGCGAACATGAAGGTGAACACGACCGGCAGCAGCATCATGATCTTGGCTTGGGTGGGATCGGGCGGCTGAGGATTGAGCTTCTGCTGGAGGAACATGGTGATCCCCATGGCGAGCGGCCAGGCCCCGATGTGGAGGAAGCTCGGCGGGTCGAAGGGCAGAAGCCCGAACAAGTTGAACAGCGACGTCGGGTCGGGCGCCGAAAGATCCTGGATCCAGCCGAAGAAGGGCGCGTGCCGCATCTCGATGGTG
Organism: uncultured Alphaproteobacteria bacterium; assembly: GCA_964475385.1. GTDB lineage: Bacteria > Pseudomonadota > Alphaproteobacteria > JAAXGF01 > JAAXGF01 > CAYYWV01. The sequence continues at coordinate 19,615 of CAYYWV010000041.1, forward strand.
ACGAACAGCACCTTATACAGCGAGAAGAACACCGGAATCTGAATCAGAATCGGCAGGCAGCCCGACATCGGGTTGACCTTCTCGGTCTTGTAGAGAGCCATCAGCTCCTTCTGGAGACGGGCCTTGTCGTCGCCGTAGCGCTCGCGCAGCTCGGTCATCTTGGGCTGGAGCCTCTTCATCTTGCTCATCGCCTTGTACGACTTGTTGGCGAGCGGGAAGAACAGCGCCTTGATGAGGATCGTCAGAAGAAGGATCGCGAGCCCGAAGTTGCCCAGCCAATGGTTGAACAGGTCGATCAGGAAGAAGATCGGCCGGGTCAGGAAGTAGAACCAGCCGAAGTCCACCGCGCGGTCGAACAGCGGAACGCCGAGAGTGTCGCGGTACTGATCGAGAAGCTTGACCACCTTGGCGCCTGCGAACAGGCGGTCGGTGACCTCGGCCCCGGCGCCGGGCTGCACGACGACGGCGTCGCGCTGATAGTCGACCTGGTACTTATCGACCGCCTTGCGCTGGGTGTAGACGAAGCGTCCTTTGATCTTGGCCGCCTGGTCGGGCACCAGGGCGGCGAGCCAGTACTTGTCGGTGATCCCGAGCCAGCCGCCGGCGCTTTCGAGGGCCTTGAGCTTTTTCTCCTTAATGTCCTTGTACTTGACCTCGATCAGCGAATCCCCGAGGACGCCCAAGAGCCCCTCGTGCAGGATGTAGTAGCCCAGCGTCTTGGGCGTGCCGGTGCGGTTGATCAGCCCATAAGGGTAAAGCGTGACCGCCTTGCCGCCGTAGTTCTCGACCCGCTGGGTCACGGTGAACATGTAGTTGTCGTCGAGCGCGATCCGGCGGATGAACCGCAGGCCTTCGCCGTTGTCCCAGCTCAACGTCACCGGCGTCTTCGCGTCGAGCGTCGCGCGGTCGGCGGACCAGACCGTTTCCGGGCCGGGCACCTTGACGGAGGAGTCGGCGGCGACCCAGCCGAACTCGGCGTAATAGGCGTTTTGGCTGCCCACCGGGTTGAGGAGCGTGATCTGGGGGCTCTCGGGATCGGTGGTCTCGCGGTAGTCCTTGAGCACGAGATCGTCGATCCGCCCGCCAGCGAGCGCGATCGAGCCGCGCAAGCGGGGCGAATCGATGGTGACGCGCGGAACCGCGGCGAGCAACGCCGCCCTTGGTTTGCCGACGAGGGCCGGCGTGGCTTGCGTCGCGCCCGGCGGGGCGGGCGCGGCGCTCGTTCCGGCCGTGGGCGCGCCCGGCGCGGTCGTCGTTTCGGCGGTGGTGGCCTGAGGCGCGCTCGGCGTTGGGCGCGGCAACTCGGGCGTATATAGCATCTGGAAGGCGATCACGATGGCCGCAGAGAGGACAATCGCGAGGATCAGGTTGCGCTGGTCGCTCATGAGCTCCGCCGTCAACCGTGGCAGGAACCGGCCCGATGCGCGCTGGGCCGGATCTCGCGATTGCGTTCCGCGCCTTCGGGGACCGGGTCGTAGCCCGATCCGCCCCAGGGGTGGCAGCGCCCGATCCGACGCAGCGCGAGCCATCCTCCCCGGACCGCGCCGAAGCGGCCGATCGCCTCGATCGCATACTCCGAGCAGGTCGGCAGATAGCGGCAGCGCGGCGGGATGAACGGCGAGACCGCCCACTGGTAGAGTCGGATCAACCCGCAGAAAAGGGTCCGCAAGGGGGTCATCGGGCGTCCTTCCGTATCTTCGGCCGCCGCCGGTTGGCCGGTAAGGAGACCCGGGCGAGTGCGGTTTCGAGGTCTTCGACGAGGGCCGCGAAGGGACGATTCAGGGTTTCGCGCCGGGCGATGAGCACGTAGTCATAGCCCCTTCGCGCGCGTTCCGGCATCGCCTTCTCGACCGCCGCCCGAAGCCTCCGCCGGGCGCGGTTGCGCGCCACCGCCGAGCCGACCTTGCGGCTCGCGGTGAAGCCGACGCGGAATCCGCCCGCCGCCTTGCGGGCTTCCTCGCTTTCGGCCGCCTGAAGGACGAGACCGGGCGCCGCCCATTTGCGCCGCGCCGCGGCGACGCGAAGGAACTCGGCCCGTCGCTTGAGCCGCGCGATCCCTGCGCTCATGGGCCTTACGCGGACAGACGCTTGCGCCCTTTGGCCCGTCGCCTTGCCAGCACCTTGCGGCCGGCGGCTGTGGCCATGCGGGCGCGGAAGCCGTGGCGCCGCTTACGCACAAGGACGCTGGGCTGGTATGTACGTTTCACGGGACAAACTCCATCGGTTCAGCGGAACCAGCGCCGGGCCGCATTGCGCTCGCGCCGGGCCGCACCGCTCTATAGAAGCCGCGCGCGGCCGAGTCAATCGCGCGGAGCGAGCCCTCCGCGCTCGCGCCCGGCTACTTGAGGCCGAAGTCCCGGAAGCGTTTGTGGAACTTGGCGACCTGGCCGGCCCGATCGACGATCCGGGTCGCGCCGCCGGTCCAGGCCGGATGCGACTTGGGATCGACGTCGAGGGTCAGCGTATCGCCGGGCTTGCCCCAGGTCGAGCGCGTCTTGAAGCTCGTCCCGTCGGTCATCACCACGGTGATCTCGTGGTAATCGGGGTGAATGCCCTTTTTCATCCTGCTGCTCCCGAAATTCGAGGCGCGAGTTATAGCGAAGCCCGCGCCCGGGGGCAAGGGGAGCGTGCGCCGAAAAGCGAGACCGTTAGGGCCGCCGGCCGGCACGCGCGGACGCGATGTTTTCGCCGCCGCAGCCGCGGAAGCGTTAACCATGCGCGTGAGCGGTCATGAACGCGACCGAGGCGAGCGACGAGAGGGTCCGCGCGGCGGCCGCGGCCTTTTCGTCGATTACGTTCACCGCGTCGTCAGCTTGAGCTCGATC
>CAYYWV010000042.1:0-10861 GCA_964475385.1 uncultured Alphaproteobacteria bacterium
CGATGCGCGGTTCGGCTTGGCAATCCCGCCGCTGCCGGGCAGAATGCGCCGCGTGAGCGGGAAGGCGGGCGCGCGAAGGTGAACGAGACGGCCGATCTGGCATCGCCCTGCATCGGCGTTTGCGCGCTCGACCCGGCGAGCGGGCTGTGCCGGGGCTGCTTTCGCACCCTCGACGAGATCGCCGCCTGGCAGGGCCTTTCGCTTGCGGCCAAGCGCGCGCTGCTCGATCGCCTGCAAGAGCGTCGCGCCGCCGCCGGGCTTCCCGTCCGGCGCGCGACCCGCCGTCGCAGGAAGGCGTCTCGCACGCAAACCGATTCTTAAAACCCGAGGCGCGAAACTGAGCCGATGTCCGACCTTCTGTCCCGTCTTCTCGCGCGCAAGCCCTATCTGGTCGCCGACGGCGCCATGGGCACCAGCCTGTTCGCGCTGGGGCTCGAGACCGGCGGCTCGCCCGAGCTCTGGAACCTAGAGCGGCCCGATCGCGTCGCCTCGGTCCATCAGGGCTTCATCGACGCCGGCGCCGATATCGTTCTGAGCAACAGCTTCGGCGGCAGCCGCTATCGGCTCAAGCTCCACGACGCGCAAGACCGGGTCGCCGAGATCAATCGCGCCGCCGCGCGCATCGCCCGCGCGGTCGCCGACGGCGCCGGGCGCGACGTGGTGGTGGCGGGCGACATGGGGCCGACGGGCGAGCTGTTCGCGCCCCTCGGGCCGCTTTCCGTCGAGGAAGGCGCGGCCGCCTTCGCCGAGCAGGCCCGCGCGCTCGCCGACGGCGGGGCCGACGTGATCTGGATCGAGACCATGTCGTCGCGCGACGAGGTTCTGGCCGCGGTCGCCGGCGCGGCCGAGACCGGGCTTCCGATCGTTTGCACCATGACCTTCGATACCGCCGGGCGGACCATGATGGGAGTGACGCCCGAGGAGGCGGCGGCCTTCTGCCGCGGGCTCGACCCGGCGCCGGCGGCCTACGGCGCCAACTGCGGCAACGGGCCGGCCGAGCTGATCAACGCCCTGATCGGGATTGCGCGCGTCGCCGACGAGGACGACGTTCTCGTCGCCAAGGGGAACTGCGGCGTTCCCGATTACGTCGAGGGCAAGATCTGTTACTCGGGCACGCCCGAGATCATGGCGCGCTATGGCCGAATGGCGCTCGATGCGGGCGCGCGCATCGTCGGCGCCTGCTGCGGCTCGACGCCGGTTCACCTTCGCGCCATGGCCAAGGCGATGGCCTCCCACGTCCCTGGAGACCGTCCCGACCTCGACCGGATCGAGACCGAGCTCGGACCGGTCTCTCTCGCCGCCGGCCCTCGGCATCCCCGTCGTTCCGGCGGCCGCCGCCGGCGCGGCCGGTAAGGGGCCTAGCGAATGCCGCGGACCCGATTGAGAAGCGTCGCGAGGTCCATCGGCACCACCGCGACCTGATCGATCGCCCGCTGGATCGCATCCGCGGTCAAGGTCCACTCGTCGCTCTTGAGCTCGGCGATCACGGTTTCGGCGAACACGCGGTGATAGTCGAGCGCCCGGGTCGAATCGCCGAAATGCTCGGCCAGGATGGCGAGCGCGAGCTGGCGGGGGCCCGTCCCGTCATAGCCCCACTCGAAGCTTCCCTCGGAGTAGCGCCGAAGATCGTGGCGAGGATCGAGCGGCGCGCCATCGACCGTGACCAGGCAGCCCTCTGCGCCCCGTAGGCCCTTGTAAGTTTTCATCGCGCTTTCCTTCCTCGCCGCCCGTCCCGGGTTTCCGCGGGGCCGGCTGCCCACCATTATCGCGGGCTTCGTTAACCGAACCTTAGCCGGTCGGGTCAATCCTGACCGCTGGCGCGGCTTGGCGGGGGCTGCCCCGCCCCCGGGTCAGGCGTCCGGAGGACGTGACTCGCTAGCCGGAAAAACCAGGCCCGCGAGGCGAGACGAAGACGAGTGAAAGGAGTCACGGTGTCCGGATCGTGCCCTCGATGAAGCCCCCATCTTTCCAGAGATCCGATCTCCGATTGTTCGCGCTGCTCGGGCTCATCTGCGCGGCCGGCATCATTGCGGCGATCGTGATTACCGCGCGCGCCCGCGACGAGCTTCTGCGCGGCGAAGCGACGAATGCCGCGCTCGTGTGGGGGCAGTCGCTCAAGGCCCACCTCGACGACCTCGAGACCATTCTCGCTTCGGGGCGGGTCTCTCCGCGCTCCGCCGCCATGCTCCGGCTGGCGACCGAGCTTGGACAGGTCTATCGCTATCGCATTCACGACGCCCGGGGCAGGGTGGTGTTTTCGAGCGATCCCGCCGAGACCGACCGCAAGATCGAAAAAAAGGTCGCGGCCATCATCGCCGCGTCCAAGCCTTACGTTAATGTGGGCGCGGGCGACGGCGCCAAGGGCGAGCCTTCCGTTTACGCCGAAGCCTACGTGCCGGTGTCCGCGGGTTCGTATCGCGGCGCGATCGAAGTCTATGTCGACGTGGCCTCGATGGCGGCGCGGATCGCGCGCAACTCCAGGCTCCTGCTCGCCGTCCTCATTGCCGCGATGCTGGGAACGGCGGCGGTTGTCGCGGTGGTGGTCCAGCGCAATTTCCGGCGCCGCGGCCAGGACATCGCGCGTCTCGAAAAAGCCGAAAGGGCGGCCCGCGAGGTCCGCGACCAGCTCGAGGACGCGGTCGCCGCGCTCGCCAGCGGCTTCGCGCTCTACGACGCCGACGACCGCCTCGTGCTGTGCAACGAGAAATACCGAGAGTTCTTTCCCGAGATCAGAGATCTTCTCGCGCCGGGGGCCCGGTTCGAAGACCTTCTCCGCCAGCTTGCGAAAAGCGGAAACGTTCCCGGCGGCGTCGAGAACGCCGAGCTCTGGATTCGCGAACGTCTCGCCTCGCACCGCAACCCGCCCAACGCCTTCGAGCGGCCGCTTCCGGGCGACCGTTGGCTGTTGGTCAGAGAACATCCGACCCGCGCCGGCGGCGTGGTTCTGGTGTGCGACGACATTACCGAGCACAAGCGCCGCGAAAGCGACCTCGCGGCCCGCGCCCGTCAGCAGACGATCGCCGCCGAACTGGCCCAGATCGCGCTCGCGGGCGCCTCGCTCGAGACCGTCTTCGACGAGACCGTCAAGGTGGTCGCCGAGGCGTTGGGCGTGGAGTTCGCCGAACTCCTCGCGCACGATCCCGCCGATCAAGCTCTGGTCGTCCAGGCGGGAACGGGCTGGCGCGAAGGCGTTGTCGGCGCGAGCCTGACCGATGCGGCCTCGACTCCGGCCGGCCGCGCGCTTGCGCTCTGTCGTCCGGTGATGGTCGAGAACCTGGCCGAGGACGTGCGCTTCGACGGCCCGCCCCATCTGTTCGATCACGGGATCGTCAGCGGCGTGAACGTCGTCGTTCTCGGCGACGAAGGGCCTTACGGCGTGCTCGGCGTGTATGCGCGAACGCCGCGCTCCTTCACGACCGAGGAAGCGGCTTTTCTCCGTACGATCGCAAACGTCGTGGCGATCGCCGTGCGTCGCTGCGCGGCCGAGGTCGCCGAACGCGCGATCCGGCGTCGGTTCCAAGCGGTGGCCGAGGCGGCGTCGGACTGGATCTGGCAGCTCGACCGCGATCTCCGCTTTCGCTACCTTTCGGATCGCTATTTCAAGATCTCGAAGCTTTCGCCCGAGAACATCCTCGGCCTGACCCCTCAAGAGATCGCCGAGAAGGACCGCGAAGGCAACGACTGGTCCGCCCTGATGGCGGCGTTCGCGGAGCGGCGAAGCTTCCGCGATCTCGAATTCCGGCGCACGTTCCGCGACGGCAAGGTCCACTGGATCCGGCTCAGCGGCCGGCCATTGTTCGACGACGCGGGCGACTTCGACGGCTTCGTCGGCACCGGAACCGACGTGACCGCCCAGCGCGCCGCCGAGGCCGAGGCCCGCAACGCCCGCCAGCAGCTTCTCGACGCGATCGAGGCGATCCCCGACGGCTTCGCGATCTGGGACCGGGACGACCGGCTGGTGCTCGCCAACAGCCGCTGCGCCGAGCTGTTCCCCGGCCTGGACGACGTACTGATACCGGGCACGTCTTTCGAGACCTTCCTAAGGGTCGCCTCGGAGCGGGCGCTCTGTTGCACCGACATGGCGAAAATGGAGGAGCGGCTCGCGCTCCATCGCAAGGCCGAAGGCGCATTCGAAGAGCAGGTTCGCGACGGACGATGGCTGAGGATCAGAGAGCGGCGCACGAGCGACGGCGGCACCGTGGTCGTGTGGTCCGACATCACGGCGCTGAAGGAGCGCGAGGCCGCGCTTCGCGAAAGCCGCCAGACCCTGGAAGCGGTGATCGATTCGATTCCCGCGATCGTCAACACCAAGGATCTCAATAGCCGTTATGTGATGATGAACGGCTATCAGGCGACGCTCTACGGCATCTCGCCCGAACAGGCGGTGGGCCGCACGGCGGCGGAGATTCTCGGCGACGACTACGGCGCGTATACCGCCGCGCTCGACCAGAAGGTGATCGAGAGCGGCGAGGCTTTGCCTTACTTCGAGGAATCCTACCCCGACGCTTTCGGCGTCTGGCACACGTGGCTGACCACCAAGGTGCCGCTTCACGACAGCAGCGGGCGAATTACGAACATCGTCACCGTCTCTCTCGACATCACCGAGCGCAAACGCGCCGAAGAGGCGCTGCGCGAAAGCGAGCGCCACGCCGCCCAGGCCCGCCAGCAGCTTCTCGATGCGATCGAAAGCCTGACCGAGGCCTTCGCCCTGTTCGACGCCGAGGACCGGCTGGTCGTGTGCAACCGGCGTTACCGCGACCTGTTCGGCGAACATACGGACATCGCCCAGCCCGGCAAGACCTTCGAGACGATCCTCCGCGAGGCGGTCGCGCGCGGGTTGATCGCCGAAGCCCAGAACCAGGATGACGCATGGGTTCGCGAGCGTCTGTTCCATCACCGAAACCCGTGCGAATCTCAAGAAATGCTGCTGGCCGACGGCCGTTGGTTGAGGGTCAGCGAGCGGCGGACCGCCGACGGCGGTGTGGTTGGGGTGCGCACCGACATCACCGAGATCAAGCGCCGCGAACAAGAGCTCGCCCACAAAACGGCCCAGCTCGAGGTGACCTTCGCCAACATCGACCAGGGAATCAGCCTCGTCGATTCCGAGCTTCGGGTTGTCGCGTTCAACGACCGTTTTCTCGACCTTCTCGATTTCCCACGCGACCGATTCCACGAAGGCGATCCGTTCGAGGCGTTTATCCGGTTCAACGCCGAGCGCGGCGAGTACGGCCCCGGCGACGTGGACGAGCAGGTGCGCGAGCGGGTCGAGCTCGCCAAGCGCTTCGAGCCCCACCGGTTCGAGCGCGTCCGCCCCGACGGCACGGTGCTCGAGATCATCGGCAAGCCGCTGCCGGGGGGCGGTCTGGTGACGACGTACACCGATGTCACCGCCCACAAGCGCGCCGAGGCGGAGCTGATGGCCGCCAAAGAGCAGGCCGAGCTCGCCAACCGGGCCAAGTCCGAGTTCCTCGCCAATATGAGCCACGAGCTGCGCACGCCCTTGAACGCGATCATCGGGTTTTCGGAGCTGATCGAAAGCCAGACCTTCGGCCCGGTCGGCAACGCGAAGTACCTGGAATACGTTCACGACATCAACGTCTCGGGCCAGCATCTCCTCGAGCTCATCAACGATATTCTCGATCTGTCGAAGGTCGAGGCGGGCAAGCTCGAGCTTTACGAAGAAGAGGTCGAGGTCGCCGAGGCGATCGAGGCTTGCCTTACGTTGGTGCGCGAACGCGCCGAAGAGGCCGGAATCGCCATCGAACGCCGGATTCCGGCGACGCTGCCCAAACTCTATGCCGACGAGCGCAAGCTCAAGCAGATCTTGCTCAACCTTCTGACCAACGCGATCAAGTTCACGCCCGCGGGCGGGCGCGTCACCCTTCAGGTCGCCACCGGACCGCGCCGGGGCTTCGTCATCAAGGTCTCGGACACCGGGATCGGCATCGCGCCCGAAGACATCGAGCGCGCGCTCGCCCCCTTCGGCCAGGTCGACAGCGCCATTAACCGCCGGTTCGACGGCACCGGCCTCGGCCTGCCGCTCACGCGGGCGCTGGTCGAGCTCCACGGGGGCGACTTCATGCTCGAAAGCGAGGTCGGCGTCGGCACCACGGTGACCGTCCGCTTCCCGCCCCGGCGGATCGTCTCGAAGGCGGCCGGCGCCGCCTGACCGGCGGGGCGGCCATCTCTCGCATCCCGCGAAGCACCAATGTGCGCCAGTTGCCGAGCGCGATGCGGCAGGCGAGGCGCAGCCCGCGCGCGCGGTAGGCGGCGAGCACCGCGCGTTCCTGACGCGCGATGAGTCCCGACAGCACGACCCGGCCGCCGGGCGCGAGATGGCGGACGACGGCGGGCGCGAGCGCGATCAACGGCCCGGCCAGGATGTTGGCGACGATCAGATCGTAAGGCGCGCCCCGCGCCAGCGCCGGGTTGCGAAAGCCGTCCGAGAAGACCGTCGCGATCCGATCGCCCACCCGGTTATGGTCCGCGTTCTCGCGCGCCGTCGCGACCGCTCGCGGGTCGACGTCGGCGGCGATCACCCGCGCCCGCCAGACCTTGGCCGCCGCGATGGCGAGGATGCCCGAGCCGCAGCCGAGGTCGAGCACATGCCTAGGCGTCATCCTTCGCGCCAGACGGTCGATCGCGATCAGGCAGCCGCGGGTGCTCTCATGCGCGCCCGAGCCGAAGGCGAGGCCGGCGTCGATCTCGATATCGACCGGGCCGCGCGGGGCGAGGTGCGCGCCGTGAACGAAGAACCGGCCGATCCGCAAGGGCGGGAGGGCGGTCCGCGTCGCCGCCAGCCAGTCGGTCTCGGCGATGGGCTCGATCGCCACCGCCGGCGCGGCCGCGCCGAGCGCCGCCGCCATCACCGCGAGCCGCGCCTCGATGGCCGCCCGGTCGGGCCGGCCGGGGACGATGGCGCTCACCTGCCAGGGGCCGCCGGGTTGGGTCTCGAAGGTCGCGACCGCCGAGGCCCCGTCCTCGACCGCGGCCGCGAAGGCGTCGCGCTGGTCCGCCGGCGCGACGAAGGAGACGCGCCACAGGAGAGCGGGCGTCGCATCGGGCGTTCCCATCACGCGGGGCGGACGAAGCTGCCCATCACCTTCTTCTCGCCCGCCTTGTCGAAGGCGATCTCGAGCTTGTCGCCGTCGATGGCCAGGATCCGGCCGTAGCCGAACTTCTGGTGAAAGATGCGCGCGCCGACCGCGAAGTCGCCCGCCGATTGCGCGACCGGCGCATAGTCGACGGCCGGCGCGGCGCGCCGCCAGCGGCGCGGCCGCAGCTCGCCGCGGCCGTCGGCGACGAGATATGCTTCGCCGACGTCGGAAAGACCGCGGTAAAGGCCCGTCTCGACGATCCGCTCGACCGCCTCGTCGGGAAGCTCGTCGACGAAACGCGAGGGCAGGCTCGACTGCCACTGGTTGTAGACCCGGCGGTTGGCGGCGAACAGCACCCGCGCCCGCTTGCGCGCCCGGGTCAGCCCCACATAGGCGAGCCGGCGCTCCTCTTCGAGGCCCTTGGCGCCGTTCTCGTCGAGCGCGAGCTGGTGGGGGAACAGTCCTTCCTCCCAGCCGGGCAGGAACACGGTGTCGAACTCGAGCCCCTTGGCGGCGTGGAGCGTCATGATGCTGACCATCTCGCCGTCGGCCGCGTCGTCGGCGTCCATCACCAGGCTGACGTGCTCGAGAAAGCCGCCCAGGGTCTCGAACTCGGCGATCGCGCGGACGAGCTCCTTGAGGTTTTCGAGCCGGCCCGGGGCGGTCGGCGAGCGGTCTTTGCGCCACATCTCGGCGTAGCCCGACTCGTCGAGCGCGATTTCGACCACCTCGGCGTGAGGCAGGGTTTCGAGAAGGCCGCGCCAGCGGTCGAAGGCGGCGAGCAGGTCGGCGAGCGCCTTGCGCGCCCGGGGCTTGAGCTCGTCGGTCTCGACCGCGACCCGCGCCGCCTGGGTGAGCGGCAGGTTCCCCGCCCGGGCGATCGCGTGCAGCACGTTGAGGCTCGCCTCGCCGAGCCCGCGCCGGGGCAGGTTCACGATGCGCTCGAAGGCGAGGTCGTCGGAGGGCTGGGCGATCACCCGCAGGTAAGCGACCGCGTCGCGGATCTCCTGGCGCTCGTAGAAGCGCAAGCCCCCGATCACCCGGTAGGGCAGGCCGATGGTCATGAAGCGCTCCTCGAAGGCCCGGGTCTGGAAGCCCGCGCGGACCAGCACCGCCATCTCGCCGAGGCGCTCGCCGCGGCGGCGCAGGGCCTCGATCTCCTCGCCGACCACGCGGGCCTCCTCGTCGCCGTCCCAGACCCCGCGCACCACGACCTTCTCGCCCCCTTGCGCGTCGGTCCACAGCGTCTTGCCGAGCCGGCCTTCGTTGTGGGCGATCAGCGCCGAGGCGGCGTTCAGGATCGGCGCGGTCGAGCGATAGTTGCGTTCGAGCCGGATGACGGCGGCGCCCGGGAAGTCTTCCTCGAAGCGGAGGATGTTGCCGACCTCGGCCCCGCGCCAGCCGTAGATCGACTGGTCGTCGTCGCCGACGCAGCAGATGTTGCGGCGTCCTTGCGCGAGCAGCCTGAGCCACAGGTACTGGGCGACGTTGGTGTCCTGGTACTCGTCGACCAGGATGTAGCGGAACCGGCGCTGCCAAGCGCCCAAGACCTCGGCGTCGCCGACGAAGATCGTCAGGCAGTGGAGCAAAAGGTCGCCGAAGTCGGCGGCGTTCAGGGTCTTGAGCCGCTCTTGATAGGCGCGGTAGAGCTCGGGCGCGCGGCCGTTGGCGAACTCGGCGCCCGGGGCCGCCGCGGCCTTGTCGGGGCCGAGGCCCCGGTCCTTCCAGCTTTGGATCTGGGTGAGAAGACCGCGCGGCGGCCAGCGCTTCTCGTCGACGCCTTCGGCGGCCATCACCTGGCGCAGAAGGCGAAGCTGGTCGTCGGTGTCGATGATCGTGAAGTCGGGCCTGAGGCCGACGATCTCGGCGTGGCGGCGCAACATCCGGGCGGCGATCGAATGAAAGGTGCCGAACCACAGCCCTTCGACCCCGCGTCCGATCAGCCGGGCGACGCGGCCGTTCATCTCGCGCGCCGCCTTGTTGGTGAAGGTCACGGCGAGGATCTGGCCGGGATGCGCGCGCCCTGTGACCAGAAGATGGGCGATCCGCGTCGTCAGCACCCGGGTCTTGCCGGTGCCCGCGCCGGCGAGCACGAGGACCGGGCCCTCGGTGGTTTCGACCGCCTTGCGCTGGGCCTCGTTGAGCTGCGCGAGATAGGCGGGCTCTTGGGCCGGTTGAGGCGCGCCGGACGGGGCGCGATCGGAAAACCCAGTCATAATGCGGCCTCATGCACGATAGGCGTTGAACTCGTCGACCACCGTGTTGCCGATGTCCTCCTTCGAGATCACGCCGACGATGTCTCCGGTCCGGGGCACGCCGCGGCAGGTCTTCTTGATGACGAGCGCATTGCCGACCCGGTGCCGGGACATGCGTTTCAGGGTCTCGAACACGGTGTCGCTTTCGCGCAAGAGCGTGAACCCGCCCTCGGCGACCTCGCCCAAGGTGGTGCGCGCCTCGATCCCGTCAAGCGCATAGAGGCTTCGGTCGAGCCGCAGCACCGCGACGATTCGGTCGCCGTCGGTCAAGACCACGTGCCGGGTCGCCTTTTCTTTCAGGGACTCGATCGCCTCGCTCAGAAGGGTCGTCTCGGGCAGCACCGCGAACTCGGTGTCCATGATCTCGTTGGCGTGGCGGACGAGGAACATGTTGCTGTGCCGCTCTTTCGGGATCTTCACGCCGCGGCGCGCGAGCTTGATCGTGTAGATGTTTTCGAACGAAAGCACGCGGCGGACCCCGACCGCGATCGCCACCGCGATGACGATCGGAACCATGATATTGTAGTCCCGCGTCATCTCGAAGATCATCACGGCCGCGGTCAGCGCGGCCCCCGTCGCGCCCGAGACCACGCCGGCCATGCCGATCATGGCGAACTCGGCCACTGCGAACGAGCCGTCGGGAACCAGATCGGCTATCAACGCGCCCCAGGCGCCGCCGAGCGTCGCTCCCAGCATCAGCGAAGGCGAGAACACGCCGCCCGAAGAGCCTGAGGCGAGGCTCGTCGTGGTCGCGAACAGCTTGGCGACGAAGATCAGGGCGAGAAGCGAAAGGTCGGTCAGGTGGCGCTGCAAAATGGACTGGATGGTCGCGTAGCCGACGCCTTCGATGAAGTAGTGGCCGTAAAAGCGGAACAGGGCGTACATCGCCGCGCCGACGAACGTCATCCCGATCGCGTGGCGAACATAGTCGTTGACCGGAATGCGCTCGAACAGATCCTCCATGAAGCTCAAGAGCCGGACGAAGGCCCAGGATGCGACGCCGCACAGAACCCCGAGGCCGGCGGCGGCGAACAAGACCGTCGCGCTCACCATCTCGAGGCCGGTCAGCTCGGGGATCGGCACGATGAACGCAGGTTGCAGCCCGAGGAAGAGCCGCCCGATATAGGTCGCCGTGGCGGTCGAGATCACCACCGGCACGAAAGTCCGGGTGCTGACCTCGGGCAGCATCAGCTCGATCGCGAACATCACGCCGCCGAGCGGGGTGTTGAAGGTCGCCGCGATCCCGGCCCCGGCCCCGGCCGCGACCAACGTGATGCACTGCCAGGGCGCAAGCCGGAGCCACTGCCCGATGGTCGAGCCGACCGAGGAGCCGATCTGGATGATCGGCCCTTCGCGCCCCACCGCCGCGCCGCTGCCGATCGCGAGCGCCGAAGCCAACGCCTTGACCAGGGCGACGATCGGGCGGATGCGCCCTTCGCGGTAATAGATTGCGTAAATGACCTCGGGCACGCCGTGGCCGCGCGCCTCGGGCGCGAAGGTGCGGACCAG
>CAYYWV010000042.1:10961-22401 GCA_964475385.1 uncultured Alphaproteobacteria bacterium
TTCCGTTGTTGCTATCTCTTTCATGTCTATATTTCTTCGTCTAAAGCGGGCATTCTTCTAATGCCTTATGCGTGGCTGTGTCGTATCCACCCGCGTTCCCCAATGTGGACGCCTTGATCCGTTGCGTCAAACCCATTGCCGGCCGGCCTCAGCCCGGCTTGGCGCGGCCGGCGGAAAGGCCGATCACCCGGCCGACCTCGGGCGGGCGGGGAAGCGCGGCGTGGGCCTCGCTGAGCGCGGCGAGCCGTTCGGCGATGTCGTCGGGAAAGGGAGCCGCGCGTCGGGCGTTCATGTCGACGTGGATGCTTAGCCACTCGCCGGTGGCGGCGAGCCAGCCTTCGGTCCCGTGGTGCATGTGGTGGATGTAGTGAAGGCGTTTGGAATCGAACCCGAGAAGCTGGGTCGTCACCCGCAAGGGATCGCCCGCCCGCAGCTCGCGCTGGTAGGTCACATGGGCCTCGAGCGCGAACAGGGACATTCCGCGCGCCTTAACATAAGTCTCGTCGGCGCCGATGAAGGCGAAGAAGGCGTCGGTCGCCCAATCGAAGGCGAGGACGTAGTAGGCGACGTTCATGTGGCCGTTGTAGTCGATCCACTCGGGCCGAACCGCGCCTTGGTAAAGGCGAAGAGGGGCATCGATGGTCATGCGCCCGGTTCCGTGTCGTCGATGATGGCGTGTCGACGGCGGCGTGTTGCCGCACCGCCGCCGCCGCCTTACCCTAGTTGGCGGGTCAGGGTCAACGGAGAAGGGAAGCGATGAACGCGCGGGGGATGAACGCAGGCGAGGCGATAGCGGAACTTCGCGCGCTTTTGGGCGGCCGCCTTTCGACCGCGGAGGCTGTGCGCGCGCACCACGGCGACGACGTTTCCTACCACGCGGGCCACGCCCCCGATGCGGTCGTCTTTCCCGAATCGACCGACGAGGTCGCGCAGGTCGTCTCGATCTGCGCGCGCCACCGCGTGCCGGTCATCCCTTACGGAACCGGCACCTCGCTCGAAGGCCATATCGCGGCGCTCGCGGGCGGGGTGTGCATCGACCTCTCGGGGCTCAACCGGGTTCTCGCGATCAACCCCGAGGACATGGACGCCACCGTCGAGGCCGGGGTCACGCGCAAGACCCTGAATCGCGAGCTCCGCGCGACCGGCCTGTTCTTTCCGGTCGATCCCGGGGCCGACGCCTCGCTCGGCGGCATGGCGGCGACGCGGGCCTCGGGGACCAACGCGGTCCGCTACGGCACCATGCGCGAGAACGTGCTCGCGCTTACGGTGGTGCTCGCCGACGGCCGCGTGATCCGCACCGCGCGCCGCGCCCGCAAGTCGGCGGCCGGTTACGACCTCACCCGGCTGTTCGTGGGCTCGGAGGGGACGCTCGGCGTGATCACAGAACTCACGCTCAGGCTCTATGGCATTCCCGAAGCGATCTCGGCCGCGGTCTGCCCGTTCCCGACCATCGAGGCCGCGGCGAAAGCCGTGGTCGCCACCATCCAGGCCGGCGTGCCGGTGGCGCGGATCGAGCTTCTCGACGCGCTCACGATGGAGGCCGTCAACAAGTACTCGAAGCTCGACTACGCGGTCGCGCCGACCCTGTTCTTCGAGTTCCACGGCTCGGCCGCGAGCGTGGCCGAGCAGGCCGAGACCGTGCGCGGGCTCGCCGCCGAGTTCGGCGCCGGCGACTTCTCCTGGGCGACGCGGGCGGAGGACCGGGCGCGGCTGTGGCAGGCGCGGCACGACGCCTACTTCGCGACCCTTGCGCTCAAGCCCGGCAAGAAGGGCTTCGCCACCGACGTTTGCGTGCCGATCTCGCGGCTCGCCGAGTGCATCGAGGAGACCCAGAAGGATCTCGCCGAATCGACGGTCCTTGCTCCGCTCGTCGGCCATGTCGGCGACGGCAACTTCCACCTTGTCTTCCTGATCGACCCGGACGACGAGGCCGAGCTCGCCGAGGCCAAGCGGCTGAACGAGCGCATGGTCATGCGCGCGCTCGCCATGGACGGCACCTGCACCGGCGAGCACGGGGTCGGCTACGGCAAGATCGATTTCCTACAGGCCGAGCACGGCGAGGCGCTCGCCGTGATGCGCGCGATCAAGCGCACGCTCGATCCAGACAATCTGATGAATCCGGGAAAAGTGATCCGGCTCTGAGGTGCGGAGCGCCGGCCTCAGACGTCGTCCTTGGGGCCGCCGTCGATGCGCTTGCCGTCGAGCTCGCGCCGCTGGCGCTCGCTTTCCCGCCGGTTCACGTCGCGCTCGGTCCGCGTGCGGCCGGCGCGCGCCCGGGCCTCGCGGGCCCGACGCTCGGCCCGCTCGCGCTCGCGCTGCTTGCGATACCGGCTCAGATTAATTACATCTCCCATGTCCAAGCCCCGTAGAGCGGCCGCGACGCGCCCTTCGATCGATTTCGTTTGCGGCGGCGTCCTCGAAAATTAGCTTAGCGAAAATGACCGGACGTGCAAGTGATCGCAGCCCAGCGCCATGACAGCCTTTAGAGCCCGGTCCGGGCTGAGCGGATATTGCGCCGGGAGCGCCGCGTGAAGAAGCTCGCCCTTGTTATCGTTGCGCTCGTCGTTCTCGTCATCGGCGCTGCGCTCGCCGCGCCCTTCTTGGTCGACCTCAACGACTATCGGGGCGAGATCGCCGCCCGCCTCAAGGCGGCGACGGGACGCGACATCGCGATCGACGGCCCGATCGAGCTTGCGCTTCTGCCGGCGCCGACGATCAAGGTCAACCGGGTCCGGGTGGCCAATGTCGCCGGGGCGTCGACGCCCGACTTCCTGCGTCTCGGCGCGCTCGAAGCGCGGATCGCGCTGATGCCGTTGTTCCGGCTCGCGCTCAGGGTCGAAAGCCTCGCCCTCGTTGCGCCGACGCTCGAGCTCGAGACCCTCGCCGACGGGCGGGTGAACTGGCGGTTCGAAAGAGGGCGTCTCGAAGGCGCGGCCGGGGGCGCGCCGTCCTCCGCCGCGCCCGGCGCGGAGACGGGCGGCGGGCCCGGCGCGGCGGTCCGCCTCGACCGGGTGACCGTGCGCGACGGGGTGGTGATCTGGCGCGACGCGCGCACGGGCCGGATCGAGCGCATCGCCGGCATCGACCTGGTCGCCGACGCCCGTTCGCTCGCCGGGCCGTTCCGCGCCGAAGGCCGCTTCGTCGCCCGCGGCGCGCCGTTCGCCTTCAAGCTCGCGGTCGGCGCGCTGTCCGGCGCGCCGTTCCCGGTCTCGGTCGAGCTCGGCCTCGCCGATGCGGGCGCGACGGTCTCGTTCGCGGGCTCGTTGTCCGCGCCCCGGGCCGACGCCGAGCTGCGCGGCAAGCTCGACGCCAAGGGCGGCTCGCTCGCCCGAATGCTCGCGGCGTTCGGCGGCGCGGGCGCTCCGGCTGCGCTCGACCGGCCCTTCTCGTTCACCGGAACGGTGAACGGGTCGGCGCGCGCGCTCGCCGTCGACAAGATCGCCTTCGAGATCGACGGGCTCCAGGGGACCGGCGCGGTCAACGCGGTGCTCGAAGGCGCGCCGCGTTACGATATCGCGCTCGCTTTTTCGCGCCTCGACCTCGACCGGCTGCTCGCCGGCCGCGCCGCCTCGGATGGGGGCGCTGCGGACCGACAAGGACGAGAAGCGGCGACGCCCGCCAACGCCGGCGCAGACGCAGCGTCCGCCGCGGGCGGGTTCGCGTTGCCCGCAGGGGTGACGGCGAGCCTGGACGCCCGCGCCAACGCGGTCATCTACAACGGGGCCGTGATTCGCCAGGCCCAGCTCTCGGCCGGTCTCGCCGACGGGATTCTGACCATTCAGGAGGCCTCCGCGCTGCTGCCCGGCGGCTCCGACGTGACCGTCTTCGGCAGTTTCGATGCGGCGAACGGCCAACCTCACTTCGCCGGCCAGGTCGAGGCCTCGTCCGACAACCTGCGCGCGGTGCTCGACTGGCTCAAGCTGCCGCCGCCGCCGGTGCCCGCCGACCGGCTGCGCAAGCTCAGCCTGTCGAGCAAGCTCGACGTCACGCCCGCGCTCGCCCGCATCTCGGCGCTGGATCTCAGGATCGACCTGTCGCGGATCACCGGCGGCGTCAACGTCGCGCTCGGCCCTCGGTTCGCCTTTAACGCGATCGTCAGCCTCGACCGGCTCAATCTCGACGGCTATCTCCCGGCCGGGCTTCCGGCTGCGGCCGAAGGCGCGGCCTCTGGAGCCGAGGCCGCCGCCCCGACGGGACAAGAGACGGCTGCGGCCGGCGGCGCGCCGGCGGCGAACCCCTTCGCGGCCCTTCTCGCCTTCGACGGCGAGCTCAAGGCCCGGGTCGGCCAGCTCGTCTATCGCGGCGTGCCGATCAAAGGGCTCGCCGTAGACGCCGGTCTCATCGGCGGCAAGCTGACCTTGCGCGGCCTCGCCTTCGAGGACTTCGCGGGCGCGCGCGGCGCGCTCAACGGCAAGCTCGACGCCAAGGCGCGCGCCTTCGACGTGACCTATGGGATCGACGCCGCCGACGCCGACCGGCTCGCCCGCGCGTTCGGGATCGAGGCGGCCAAGGCGCTCGGCGCGCTCAAGGCCCACGGGCGGGTCCGGGGAAGCGCGGACACGGCGACGCTCGATGCGCGCTTTTTGCTCGACGGACTCAGAGCGTCGGTTTCGGGCTCGGTCTCGGACGTCGATCGCGCGCCGAAGGTCGACCTCGCCGTCGATCTCGCCGGCGACGACCTGCCGCGAAGCGCCAAACGCTTCGGCCTGCCCATCGCCATGTCGGCGTCCGCGGCCAGGGCCTTCCGCATCAAGGGCAAGATCGAGGGCGGGGCCGAGCGGCTCGCGCTTCGGCTCGCGCTCGCCGCGGCCGGGGGGAAAGCGCGCCTCGACGGGATCGCGATCCAGCTCGATCGCGCGCCAAGCTACGATTTCGCGTTGAGCCTCGACCACGACGACTTCGCGGCGCTCGCCGCCGCCTTTTCGCCCGCCGCCGCGCCGCCGCCTTCGTCGCTGGGGGCTCTTCACCTCGGCGCGCGGGTCACCGGCGATCTCGTCAAGGCGCGGATCAGCGACTTCGACCTTTCCGTCGGGACCGACCGGGTGCAGGGCGAGGGGACCGCGACATGGGCCGGGCCGCGGCCGCGGATCGACGCCGCGCTCACGGCGGGCGAGATTGCGCTCGATCCCTTTTTGGCCCCGGCGGCGGCGCGGCCCCCGGCCGGGGGCGGCGAGAGCGGCGGCGCGGCCGGCGCGCCCGCGGAGGAAGCGAAGGGGCCTTCCAAACGCTGGTCGCGCGAGCCGCTCGACCTCGACGTCCTGCGAACCTTCGACGGGCGCGTCACGCTCGACGCCAAGGCGCTCAGTCTCGGCGCTTATCGTTTCGACGAGGCCACGCTGGCGCTCGCCATCGAAGACGGCGAAGTCACGATCGAGAAGCTCGCGGGCAAGCTGTTCGGCGCGTCCGCCGCCGTCACCGGCCGACTCGCCGCGACCGAGATGCCTACGGCCGAGATCGCGGTCGACCTTGCGGGCGCCGACGTCGAAGCGCTTCTCAAAGCCGCGGCGGACGTGGATGCGGTGAGCGGCGCGCTCGATTTCAACGCCCGGTTCGAGACCAGCGGCCGCAGCCTGTTCGAGATGGTCTCGGCGCTCGCGGGCGAAGGCCGCGTCGCGGTCCGCGACGGCGCGCTGCGGGGCTTCGACCTCGCCCGGCTCAACGCCGACCTCGGCGCGATCAACGACGAGAAAGACGCGCTTCGCCTGATCGGCAACGCGCTTTCCGGCGGCGAGACCCGCATCGTCTCTCTCGACGGCCGCTTCACCGCCCGCGACGGCGTGCTCAAGAGCGACGATATCGCGGTCAGGCTCGACGGCGGGTCGGGCAAGGCGCAGGCGACCGTCGATCTCCCGCGATGGCGGCTTGCGCTCGACAGCGAATTCCGGCTCGCGGACCATCCCAAGGCCCCGGCGGTCGGGATCGCGCTTTCGGGGCCGATCGACAACCCGCGCCGCGAGATCCGCGACGAAGCCCTCAGGCGCTATCTCGCGACCCGGCTCGCGAGCACCGTGCTCCGCAAGGTCGCGCCCAAGCTCGAAGGCAAAGGGGGGGCCGCGATCGCGCCTTTGATCGACGCGTTGACCGGGAAGGCTCCGGCGGCGACGGCTGCGCCTGCGCCGGCCGCAACCCCGGAGCCCATGCCGCCGTTGCCGCCGCTGCCGGCCGAGCCCGCCGCGCCGGCCGCGCCTCAGCCGGCGGAGCCCATGCCGCCGCTGCCTCCCTTGCCGACCGAGCCCGCCGCGCCCGCGCCCCAAAAGGCGGCGCCCCAACCGGCGACGCCCCAGCCGGAGCCTGCGCCGAGCCCAGAGAAGGCGTTCGAAAGCCTGCTCAAAGGGCTTCTCCAAGGAGTCGGGAATTAATCGGCCTCGCCCGACCGGGCGCGGAGCCATTCGACGGCGAAGACGCGAAGCGCGCTCGACAGGTTGCCGCTGCGCCGCCGGTCGATCTCGGTGATCAAGCGGTTGAGCGAAACCCCGCGCGCGGCGGCGGCGTCGCGCAAGACCTCCCAGAACGCGTCCTCGATCGAGACGCTGGTGCGGTGCCCGGCGACGACCACCGAATGGCGGCGCAGCGCGCCCCCGGCCGCGCCCCGCGTCGGCCCGCGGGTCAGGGCGCTGGCCCCACCATCTTTTCGGGGCGCACCCATTCGTCGAACTGCTCGGGCGTGAGAAGGCCGAGCGCGACCGCCGCCTCCTTGAGCGTGGTTCCTTCGGCGAACGCCTTCTTCGCCACCTTGGCGGCGTTGTCGTAGCCGATATGGGGGTTGAGCGCGGTGACCAGCATCAGCGAGTCGTCGCGCAGCCGCTCGATCCGCTCGCGATTGGCCTCGATGCCGGCGACGCAGTTGTCGGTGAAGCTCACGGCCGCGTCGCCGATCAAGCGGATCGCGTGCAGAAGGTTGTAGATCATGACCGGCTTGAACACGTTGAGCTCGAGATGTCCGCTCGCGCCCGCGACCGTGATCGCCGTATGCGCGCCCATCGCTTGGGCGCAGACCATGGTCATGGCTTCGCACTGGGTCGGGTTGACCTTGCCCGGCATGATCGACGAGCCGGGCTCGTTCTCGGGCAGGCGCAGCTCGCCGAGCCCGCAGCGCGGGCCCGAGCCGAGCAAGCGGATGTCGTTGGCGATCTTCATCAGCGAGCACGCGACCACGTTGAGCGCGCCCGCCATCTCGACGATGGCGTCATGGGCGGCGAGGGCCTCGAACTTGTTGTCGGCGGTCTCGAAAGGAAGCCCGGTGAGCTTCGCCACCTCTTCGGCGAAGCGGGCGTCGAAACCCTTCTTGGTGTTGAGCCCGGTGCCCACCGCGGTGCCGCCCTGGGCGAGCCTGTAGAGCCGCGGCAGGGCGTCGCGCACGCGCGCGATCCCGAAGGCCGCCTGGGCGGCGTAGCCCGAGAACTCCTGGCCGAGGGTGAGCGGAGTCGCGTCCTGAAGGTGGGTGCGGCCGATCTTGATGATGTCGGCGAAGGCGCGGGACTTCGCCTCGAGCGCGGCATGAAGGCGTTCGAGCCCGGGGATCAGGCGGTCGTGGATCTCGCGGGCGGCGGCGATGTGCATGGCCGTCGGGAAGCTGTCGTTCGACGACTGCTGCATGTTGACGTGGTCGTTGGGGTGGACCGGCGACTTGGCCCCGAGCGGCGCGCCCAGGATCTCGTTGGCCCGGTTCGCGATCACCTCGTTGACGTTCATATTCGACTGGGTGCCCGAACCGGTCTGCCAGACCACCAGCGGGAAGTGGTCGTCGAGCTTGCCTTCGATCACCTCGTCGGCGGCCTGGATGATGGCGTCGGCGAGGCGCTTGTCGAGCCGGCCGTACTCGGCGTTCAGCATCGCCGCCACCTTCTTGACGATGCCGAGCGCGCGGATCACGGGCGGCGGCATGCGGTCTTCGCCGATACGGAAGTTCCGCAACGACCGCTGGGTCTGCGCGCCCCAGTAGCGATCGGCCGGAACCTCGATGGGGCCGAAGGAATCGGTCTCGGTGCGGAAGCTGGAGTCCTGTGCCATGCGCGCGCTCCTCAGCTTGGTTGCGGTGCGGCATAAATAGCACGGCCCCGATAGGGCGACTAGCGATCTCGCGCGGCCCTTCGGCGGCGGCGAAGGCCGCTTCGGCCCGCCCCGAGAGCGCGTCGGCGAGCGAAGGACGGGCGGCCGCGGCGCTGCTTCTTCTACTTCTTGCGGAAGGCGTCGAGGGTGACGACCTCGGCCCCGCCCGAGGGAGCGGCGTCGTCGGCCGTCTTCGCCTCGGACGGCGGCGCCGCATTGCTCGCCTCGGTATTTCGCCGAGCCTCGGCGGCGTCTTCGGTCGCGGGCGCGCCGCCGCCATCGCTGAACTGAAGGCCGAACTTGACGCTCGGGTCGGCGAAGGCGGTCACCGCGGCGAGGGGCACGACGATATGCTGACGGCGCCCGCCGAAGCTCAGGGTCACGCCGATGGCCTCGTCGTCGACCTCGAGATCCCAGTACTGGTGCTGAAGGACGATGGTGAGCTCTTCCGGGTAGCGGGCGCGGAGATCGTCGCTCAAGACGACGCCCGGGTGATTGGTCCGGAACGAAAGGTAGAAGTGATGCTCGCCGGGCAGGCCTTCCTTGGCGACCCGGCGCAGCACGCGAACGACGACCCCGCGCAGCGCTTCGTCGACGAGGCGGTCGTAACGCATCAAATCTTCGGCCATTTCGGCCACTCCCAATCGTTCCAGCCGAAGTCGGAAGTGGGGGGCTTCTGTTGCCCGGCGCCCCCCGAACCGCGCTTACCTGTTAGGCAGCGAGAGCCAACTCATGGTTGTCATTGGCACTTCTAAGGTGGCCCGATAACGGCGGTACCATGCCGGGCGAAAGCCGTTCCTTTACCACGCGCGTCGATCCTGTTTCGCCCCCATTGGGATGCCGCGGCCGCCGTCAACAGCGCCGCGGCGAAACTGGTGGAGGCGCCGGGTACTGCCCCCGGGTCCGCTACGTTTATTCCGAACGGCGTTTATCGCCATAGTCGGCCGAGCCGACACCTCAAATATAGGGCTTCCGCGAGGCGGATGAAAGATGCGATCGTCACAGCTCTCCGGTTCGATATGACCGGATCTTGCGCTATAACGGCGGCAGCGAGCGAGCGCAGCACCAAACGCCGGGGAATCCCATGGCCCTTACGCCCGAACAGCAGGCCGAGATCGAGGAAAGCCGCGCGGCCACCGCGCCCACCCGGCGCAGCGTCGCCCCCGGCCTCGAAGAGATTCTCTACACCGCGATCCCGGTGCTCGACCACGGCTTTATCCGGGTCGTGGACTACATGGGCGGCGACGACGCGGTGGTCCAGGCGGCGCGCGTCTCCTATGGCCGCGGAACCAAGAAGGTGAGCGGCGACCGCGGGCTGATCCGCTATCTCATGCGGCATCGGCACACCACGCCGTTCGAGATGTGCGAGATCAAGTACCACGTCAAGCTGCCGATCTTCGTCGCCCGCCAGTGGATTCGCCATCGCACCGCCAACGTCAACGAGTACTCGGCCCGCTACTCGATCCTCGACCGCGAGTTCTATATCCCCGCGCCCGAGCATCTCGGCGCCCAGTCGGCGCGCAACCGCCAGGGCCGCGGCGCGGTCCTCGAAGGCGATGAGGCGCGGCGCGTGCTCGATATTCTCCGCACCGACGCCGAGCGCTGCTACGATCACTACGTCGAGATGCTCAACGAGACCGAGGCCGGCGAGACAATCGATCCCGGCCGGGCGGGGCTCGCGCGCGAGCTCGCGCGCATGGACCTCACCCTCAACTTCTACACCCAGTGGTACTGGAAAATCGATCTCCACAACCTGCTGCACTTCCTTTCGCTTCGCGCCGATCCGCACGCCCAGTACGAGATCCGCGCCTACGCGCAAGCGATGATGGAGACGGTGAAGCGCTGGGTGCCGCTGGTCTACGAGGCGTTCTGCGACTACCGGCTCGGGGCCGCAGAGCTTTCGGCGCAGGCGCTCGCGGCGGTGCGCCGGATGCTCGCGGGAGAGCCGGTGGCGCAAGAGGACAGCGGCCTTTCGGCGCGCGAGTGGCGCGAGCTCATGGCCCTTTTGGGCCGCGGCTCCGAGGGATGAGCGGGGCTCAGATCAGGTAGCGTTCGAAGTCGGCGCAAAGCCGCGGCCCGCTTGTGAAGACCATCTCGACGTACTCGATCCGCATGCCGGCCGCGATCGCGGCCCCGAGCGCCGGGTGCGGTCCGCAAAGCGCGATCTGCACCCGCTCCCCACGGGTCTGCGCCCAGGCGAGAAGGGCGAGCGCGCAGGCCGCGGCGTCGGCCGCATCGAGCGCGCCCGCCGGCCCTACGGTCACCGCGTCGGGGTGCCAGAAGGACTCGTCGTCCCGCATCTGAACGTAGCCGCAGCCGATCCGCGCGCCGTCGCGGACCAGCCACAAGGGCGCCGCCGCGCGCGCCGAAAGCCAGTGGTCGTGGTCGCGGTCGTCGAACAGGCCGCCGATCTCGGCGTGCATCCTGCGAAACTCCGGATCATCGGCCTGCGCCCGCACCGCCGCGATGTCGCCCGCCGTCGCGATGGCAAGCGCGCCCGCTGGGGCGGCCAGCGTATAGCGCGGCGTAAGCGGCCGCATGCCCGCCCGCGCATAAAGCGCGTGCGCCCGCGGATCGCGCGAGGCGAAGGTGCAGAAGGCGCGACCGTCGCGCGGCGCGAGCCGGTCGAGAAGCGCGCGGCCGACGCCCGCGGACTGGGCCTCGGGATGGACGAAAAGCTCGGCCAGATAAACGAAGCCCGCCCGCGGCAGCGCCGAGCCGAAGCCGATCGCGCGGCCGGCGCGCTCGGCGAGCCAGACCTCGCCGGTCTCGATCTCGTGGCGAAAGCAGGAAGGGGCCGGCCGGCGTACAGGCGCGGCGCCGCTCTCGGCGAGCTCGGCGGCGAGCCAGACTTCGCGGATCGCGTCGAGATCGCGCGCGTCCGCGCGCCTAAGCGCGAATCGCGCGTCGGCGTCCCCGCCCATGCGGCGGTCCGCCCCCGCCTATTGAATGACGATGCGCGGGCCCGTGTGGGCGGCGTCGCCGACCGCAGCGTCGATCTTTTCGGCGATGCGGGCCGCGATCTCGCGATAGGCGGCGGCCTGCGGGCTCGCCGGCTTCGAGACCACGATCGGAGCGCCCGAATCCGAGGTCTCGCGGATCTCGATATCGAGCGGGATCTCGCCGAGGAAGGTGGTGCCGAGGCGATCGGCCTCGCGCTTCGCGCCGCCATGGGCGAAGATCTCGGCCCGGTGGCCGCATTCGGGGCAGACGTAGTAGCTCATGTTCTCGACGAGACCGAACACGGGCACATCCACTTTACGGAACATGTTGAGCCCCTTGCGCGCGTCGAGAAGCGCGATGTCCTGAGGCGTCGAGACGATCACCGCGCCGGTGAGCGGCACCCGTTGCGCGAGCGTGAGCTGGGCGTCGCCCGTGCCCGGCGGCAGAT
>CAYYWV010000043.1:0-22078 GCA_964475385.1 uncultured Alphaproteobacteria bacterium
TTGGACTTCTTCACAATATCAAAGAACGGCGGGTTGGAAAAGCTCAACGCCAGCCGGCCAAAACGCCGTCTAGATCGGCGAGCCTTCGCACCGGGACGCCGAGGCTGGCGAGCCCCAATCCGCCCGGGGCTTCGGCCTCCCGCCATACGAGGAGGATCGAGCCCCCGGCCCGCGCTTGCCACCACTGCGACAGCACGGCCCACATCCGGTTCCGCACCGCCGGCGAGAGATTGGGCGACACATAGACCCCGGGCGCGACCTCGGGCATCAGGGAAGCGAGAAAGCCGCGGTAGCGATCGGCCACATCGCGGGTTACGACGACCGTCATCGCCATCGGCCGCGTCCCATCGTCTTCCCGCCCTCCGAGGACGCCGAGTCGGCGCAGAAGCGCCCAGGCGCCCGTCGCTCGCCGGTCATCGCCCCGTATCCTCGTCGAGCAGCTCCTTGATGCGGTCGATCATGGCGGGAATGATCCTCTCGCGCCGGAGCCGCGCGCCCACGATCCGACGCGTCGCCCGTTCGATCGACGGCTCGCGCCCGCGCATGACCAACGCCGCGGCCTTGAAGGCGCAGGGCACGGTGACCGAATCGCGAAACAGATCGGCGATATCGAGCACGAAGCTGATCCCGGAATCCTCGTGAATGAAACCGAGCTGGGGGATGGCAGCGGTCGCGGAAACGGCGATGGCGGCGGCGCCTTCGACCGCGCTCGCGGCGTGGTTGATCGCCTGGTTGGGCATGTCGGCGGCCTGGGGATTGGCGCGATCGTATCGCCGTCCTCGCCAAGCGACGCCGTACTTCTCGGCCGTGAGGCGATAGTTCTCTTTCACCCTTGCGCCTTCGATCCCGCGCAGAACGGCGATGTCGCGATGGGGAAGAACCTCGCCGAGCCGCATCGCATACATCCGCCGCGCCACCTTGAGCCGCCCGCGGCGCGCGTCGGCCCAAAGCCGAACCTGGTTGCGCGCGAGCCGCGAGACGTCGGCGCCGAGCGGCGGCGCGGTATAGAAGCGCACGCCGTCCTCGCCCACCGCGGCGAGCCCGGTGCCGTGGCGGGCGAGGATGCGCAGCGCGTCGTGGGTGACGCTGCCGCCGGGCCCGAGCAGAACCAACGAGACGGACTGATGCGGAATGGTGTAGCTGCCCGCCGCAATCGCGCCGCCGCCGGCGCAAACGAAGGTCAGGCAACCGTCTTCCACGCCGAGCCGCCCGCGGTCGAGATAGACGAGTCCGTGGCGGTCGGCGTGCGGTATCCGCGCCGTCTCCAACCCAAGCCGGCCGAGCAGCATGGCGTTATCCAGCCGTCGGCGGGCGCAGCAGCAGCATGCCGAAGCCGAAGGCTCGATGGCGTCCGATCCCGCTGCGCAAAGCGTTTCGAAACCGGGCCGGATCGCGCACCGTAAGCCTGCCGCACATAACGGCATCGGGGCCATCGGCCGCGGTCAAGGCCCGGTCGCGGTTGCGTCGCAAGATTCGCGAACGACGTTGAGCGAGAATGCGCAGGCGGCTCATCTTCGCCGTGGCCCCTGCGGTTTCCAGTCGCGCGGCCAGCCAATCCTTGTAGACCGCCTCGCGATCGATCCGTTCGCCATCGCCCGCCTTCTCGATTGCAACGAGAAAGGCGTCGCGCTCGCGCGCGCGTCTGCGGTCGCCATTGCGATCGACCCTGAGGACCGGCCGCACCCGAAGCTCGAAGTCGAACTGCGCCCCGTTCGGAAACGCATCGGGCATCGGCTTCGAGGCCATGCGCGCGAGATCGAGCGCGGCCGAGACCGCAGGGTCGGCTCTGGCGGAAGCGTACGCCCGCAAAGCATTGGCGTCCCGATCCGAATAGGCGAGAAGATAGGGCGCGCCGCGGGCCGGCTCGATCAGACGGAACGGCTTGGGCGCCGCTTCGCCGAAGGCGGCGCGCAGAATCGCGTGCCAGGCGTAGCCCGGGTCGCAACCCGGCCGCAGCAGCCCGGCCGCAGCGGCCCAGGCGGAAAACCGCGCCGGGTCGTGGCCGATGCGGAGCATATGAAAGGTCATTGGGCGTCTCCCTGGGCGATCGGCGGCGTGTCGGGGTACGCACAGCGGCCCACCAGCACGCGGCGGCTGCCGGCGTGAACGCCGCTTCGCCAGTCCCGCTCGTCGGTGAGCCAGATCTCCTCGGGCCGGACGAGTCGCTCCCCCGCCTCCGCGGCCGCCGGGCCCGGAAGCGCGATGCGCCAATCCCGTCGCCGCCCGTTCGAGAACGCGTCTTCGTCGCCGCGCGCAAGCCAGCGCAGAAGCGCGTCGAGCGCGTCGGCGGCTTCGACGAAGCCCGCGAAGATCGGCGCCGCCGGCAAACAAGGCTTGCGCCCGATGAACAAGGGCCGCGCCGGCCGGTCGAGCGCCTGGGCGACGGCGTCGAGGCCGGGCTGGCCGTTCTCTTCGGGGGGATCGAGGCGCAAGGCGACCGAGACGCAGGCGTCGGCCCAATAGTCGCGATAGCGGATATGGGGCGACTTGTACGTCAAGGCGCCGCCGTCACGCTTTTCGACCGTTCCGCGGGTGGTCCAGCCGATATCGTTGCCGTCGAGCTGCGCGGTCTGAAAGTCGCGCAAGGGGCGCGCGTCCTCGTCGACGACCGAGGCGAAGACGAGGCGCGCCTGAAGGCGCTGGTGGCGCTCGGCTTCCCAGCGCCGCCAGCCGAGGGCGTTGGCGATCAGGCCGGTGAGCATGGAGGCGGCCGGAAACGGTCGGATCGGACCGCGGGCGTCGATCATCTCGGCCCCGAAGGCGAGCAGCGGCGCTTCGAAGCGCAGAATCGCGTGGCGTCTGGTCATGCCTCGGAACGCCCCCCGTCGTCGTCCGAATCGCCCGCATCCTCGATCGCCTCGCGCGCGAACCGGGCCAAGGCGTCGAGATCGACCGGCCCTTCGCTGCCCGCGAGCGCGCGGCCTTCGAGCGAGAGGTGGCGGCGCGATTCGGCGCGGCCGTAAGTCTCGTCAAGGCGATTCAGATAGTCGTCGAGCGCGTCGGCGGCGGCGGCGATCTGCGGCGCGACCGGCCGGCGGAAAGCGTTGGCGAGCGTGCGCGGCTGGCGGCCGCCGGCTTCGACCAGCATCAGCTCGGCGTAGGCGTAAGGAGCCGTCGAGCCCAGCTTGGCCCCCGGCGAAACGGTCGCGATAAGATGCACGAGATGCTCCGCCACCCGACCGGCGAGCGCCGCATCGCCGCCCAGGTTGGCGGTCAGGCGCGGCGCGTCGACCACCACATAGACGTAGTAGAGCCCCGAGGCGAGCTCGGTATCGAACAGGCCGGCGGCCCCGGTTTCGCCCGCCGCGCGGGTAAGGTCGTCGACCACGGTGAAGTAGTCGCTTTCGGTCTCCTCGGCGTGGACGGTGAACGCGTGGGCGACGTGGATGGCGGCGTCGGTGTTGGCCTCGGGGTCCGAGGTGACCATGCGGCCGAAGAGCGCCGCTTCGAGCCCGGCGTTCAGGCGGTTGGCCGCCAGCATCGCTTTCAGGTTCGCCTTTTCGTCCTTCTTGAAGAGCGCGTCGATCGCCTGTTCGGCCGCCTTCGGTCCGTCGACCTCGGCGAGGATTTCGCGGGCGCGGCGGGTGAGGTGGTCGATCTCGGGGTCGCCCAGAAGGAGCGCCTGGCGTTTGGCGACGTCCTTGGCCTCCTTGCCGTAAAGGTTCCGCGCAAACGCGACGACCACGGCGTCGATGGTCTCGTCGTCGGCCGCGCGTTCGGCGCGCAGCGCCGCCCCGATGCGGCTTTCCGGCACCATGCGCGAGCGCACCGAGCGCGGCGCGCCGAGCTTGTCGAGGCCCCATTCGTCCTCGGCGACCCGCCAGTGACGCTTGAGGCACTGGGACGAGACGCGGGTGCGCATGGCGCCGCCGAAAGGCAAGCGCTTGGCGAGCCCGCTGTCGTCGCGGTTGAGAAGGGCGGCCGGAAAGGACTGCAAGCTGTGGATCTGGATAAAGCGTGTTTCGGTCACGGATCGTCTCCTGCAAAAAAAGGGATGCGCCGGCGCGTTCAGCCGGCTGCGGAATCGGCGGCGCGGGCGCTCTCGGGGCCGTTCTCGCGAAGGCTTTCGCTGCGCCAGTAATCGCGCGCGATCTTGAGGCGCAGGCTTTCGGCCCAGTCCTCGTTGCGTCCTTCGCAGAGGATCAGCATGCCGAGCTCGCGATAAGGAACGGCGCCCGCCTTGTGGGCGAGAAAGCGCAGCATGCGCCGCGCTTGCGCGCGAAAGCCGTCGCCGCGGGCGGCGAGCAGCCGGTTCATGCGCACCTCCGAGAAGCCCGCCTCCGCAAGCGTGTCGCCGAGCCCCTGGTCGCTGCGCCGGCCCGGGGTCTGGGCCAGCATCCAGACCACGAGCCC
Source organism: uncultured Alphaproteobacteria bacterium (assembly GCA_964475385.1). Classification (GTDB taxonomy): domain Bacteria; phylum Pseudomonadota; class Alphaproteobacteria; order JAAXGF01; family JAAXGF01; genus CAYYWV01. The sequence goes on from CAYYWV010000043.1 coordinate 4,354, forward strand.
CCAGCGTCGGAAGCGGTCCCCAGGCCCGTCGAGGGGGTCGCCGGGCGCAAGCGCCATCAAGCGAAAGAAGGCCCCGGCGTCGGGACGGTCGGGGTCGAGCCGGCGCAAAGCGGCAAGATCGCCGGTCGCCCCGCGTTCGTCGAGCCGGTCTACGGCCCGGGCCAGCCAGTCGAGGGTGCGGGCGATCCCGTCGCCGTCGTGGCGGGCGGGGCGCGGTTTGGTCGTGGGTTCAGGCGGCACGGTGGTCCTCCATCAGATACGAGAAATGCTTGCGGAAAGCGCCCCAGAACGCGCCCTCGGCGCGGACCCGGGCGCGATAGGCGCGCAACGCCGACGACGGGGTCTCAAGGGCCGCCTCGTGCAGGATCGCATGCGCGGCGTCGCGCAAACCTTCGATCCAGCGCGCGCGGGCGGTCCGGGCCGCATCCGGGTCGTCGTGGACCTCGACCTCGCGCCACAAGGCGTCGAAGAAGTCCCGATCCACGATGGCGTCGAAGCGTTGCAGGAAGGTCTCGGCGCGGTCTCCCGAGGCCGGATGCCTGGGGGCGAAATCGCCGCCCTCGGGACCGTTCTGGAACAGAACCATCAGGGCGTAGCGCAGGACGCGGCGGCGCAGATCGCCCGCGTTCTCGATTCGCTCGGCGGCGATGGCCGCAAGCGCGTCGGTCTCGCCGCGCTTGAAAAGGCCGGCGACGCGCTTCGAGATCGGCACCCGGCGCTGGTGCAGCCCTTCGGTCTTTCCCTGGCCGCGAACGAGGGCGAAGCAAACCATGCTCAGCCCTTCGGTTCCGTCGGCGTCGTAAATCATTTGAAGGGGCGCGGGCGCGAACCCGCGCGCGAACAAAATATTGCTCAGCCGGCTGTAGTGGAAACCGCGATGGTCCACGGTCAGCGCCTTGCGGTTGCCGTCCTTGGCGATCTCGATCGGGGTCCAGGGGTCGCCGGTGAGCCCGTTCTGTTCTCCGCCCATATGGATGCGGGCTTTGTCCGTTCCCGCCCGTCGCGCAAGGATCGCCCCGTCCGCTTCGAGCAGGCGGACCCGGCGGCAAATCTCGATGTACCAGGGGTCGAGTTCGCCGAGGGCGATTTGGTCCTTTCCGTCCCAAGGCCGCAGCCAGACAAGCGCCAAGCCGCCCTCGGCCGGATAGATTTCGCCCAGAAGATCCGTGCGCGTTTCCAGAAGCCGGGCGATGTCGCGCCGCGCCCGAGCGCCCGGTCCGCCCGGCGGCGCGACGCTCACGCACGGACGGTTGCCGTAGCCGCTGTTCATGCGCGAAATACCGTACAGGCTTTTGCCGTCGAAACCGGCGCAGGTCTGCAAAGCGAGAAGGGCGAACAGCCAGTCCTCGGGCCGGGCGCGGACCATGCGCGCCTTCTTCACGTCGTGGTCCTTCGCGGTGACCAGGATGTCGAGCGCATCGGGCGTCGGGCAGGTCTTGTCGAGAACGTCGAAGCGCCCTTCGGGCAACGGCGGCTGCAAGAAGGCGGGCTTGTCGGGCTCGGGCACGATCAGGCGCCAGGGCGCATCGTCCGCGGCCTCGGGCGTAAGCGCGCGGATCGCCTCGGCCCAGGCCTCGGCGTCCCAGGCGCCGGGATCGGCGAGCGGCGCGTCGGTCTTCGCCCGGCGCAGAGCGAGCGCGCCGAGCTGAACCAGAAAAGCGTGCCAGGGATGGGCTTGGTGCGGGCGCAGGCCGGGAAAGGCCTCGATCCGGTCGGCCATCAGCCGCGCATAGATTTGAGGAAGCGTCAGCTCGGCTCGCGCGCCGCCGGTTTCGATAACGCCGATGAACGGCTCGTCAATGAGATTCCATGTATCCACGAATTTTTCCCTGTTTCTGTGTCTTTATTCTGTTTTTCTCAAGCGCTTTATCGCTTGGCGCGAGAAGTCTTAACCATAATTTTGACAAGGAATTGTTCCGGTTGCAACGCGCGGATGATTTCTCTCGCCGCGAGAGCCATTGTGGCGCGCCGACGTGTCAGATTCGGTCCTACTTGAGAGGAAGGCGTCAGGCGGCCTCGAGACCGTAAGGACCGTAGCGGAACCGCCGTCCGCCGAAGGAGAACAAGAAACCGTCGTCTGTTCTTTCGACATCGGCGGGCGGAATCGGCTCATCGGGCGGCGCATCCCCTTTCCCGGCGCGCCACAGGTGGGCGGGAAGCGGCAACTGCGCCACCGGAAGGCCGAAGGGCCCTGGGGGAGGTTCGGCGAAGCTCACGACGAGATCGCGCGCGCCCAATCGCGTCGCCGCCGGCTCGTCGCGCTGGAAGACGAGATCGGGATCTGAAAGCGCCGTCTCCCAGGGCAACAGTGCCTGCGCGGCCTGCGTGGCCTTGGCGGCCTCGCGTCCCGTGAGCTTAATGAGCTCCTCTTTCCAGGCGGCCGGATCGTCCATCTCCGCGACCAACGCCTTGAGCGCCTCGGGGTGGGTGGCCGCTTCGACGAGGAAACGGTTCATGGCGGGAAGCCGCCATTCGGGATGACGGTCGAGCAACCGTCGGGTCGCGAGCAAGGGCGGCAGGTCGGGGTAAGGGCTGGACTCGCCGCCCATGCCGTGGCCGCGGAAGTCCGCGGGGGTTTGGGCGGCCTTCGGCGTCAGAACATGGGCCGCGGGCCGCGCGAAACCTTCGGGACGGGCGTGCTCGTCGTGTCGATGAAGGCGTCCCAGGCGCTGGAGCAGCACGTCGGCCGGGCAAAGGTCGGTGAACAGGATATCGGCGTCGATGTCGAGGCTTTGCTCCAGGGTCTGGGTGCCGACCAGGATCAGCCCGCCCGGCGCGCGCTTGCGCCCCAACGCCGTTTCGACCGCATTGTCGAGACGCTCGCGGTCGACGGCCGCGAAGCGGCCGTGGTGCAGGGTGACGACGCCGTTGCAGCGGAACAGATAGGCCGCGTCCCCGCCGATCGCGCGTAAAGCGCGCACCGTCGCGACCGCGTCGCGCACCGTGTTGCGGACCACCAGGACCTTCGCGCCGCGCGCGGCGGCCTCGCAAACCTCGGCGGCGAGCGCTTCCGGGTCGTCCTGAAGGGGCGCGGCGGTCATGCGAACGATCTTCTCGCGCTGCGACGCGCTGACCGCCCGCATCGCCGGCGCGCGGCCCGGCCCGCCCGAGGTCACCGCCGGGTAAGGAAAGGCCCGGGCCTCATCGAGCGGCGGGGGCGCGACGGCGCCGCTGCGCGTCGGGTCGAGAAGCCGGTCTCGCGCCGCCGCGCCCAGGGTCGCCGAAAGCAGCATCGCCTCGCCGCCCGCGCGGGCGTGAAGCGCAAGAAGATTGCGAAGGAGCGTTTCCATATAGCGGTCCGAGGCGTGAACCTCGTCCACCACCAGCAACGAGCGCAAAAGGGAGGCGGCGCGCATGTGGGCGTGACGCGCCTTGATCGCGCCGAGAAGCGCTTGATCCACGGTGCCGACGGCGATGGCGGCGGCGAGAAAGCGCTTGGGGTGCTCGGCCGCCCAGCGGGCGCGGTGCGGGTCGGCGCCGTCCTTCCGGTCGTCCCACAACACATCGAACCCCGGCAGCCGCCGGCCGGTCGCATCGTCGGCGCGGATATAGCCCGGGACCGCGAGCACGACCGCCGGCCGGTTGTCGGGATCGGGAAACAGCCGCGCGACCGCTTCGCGCACGCGCGCGAACAAGGCGCTCGCCGCCGCCCGGGTGGGAAGCGCGAAATAGAGCCCGTCGACCCGCCCTTCGGCGAACAGGCGTGCGAACCGCCACAACGCCGCCTCGGTCTTGCCCGAGCCGGTCTCCGCTTCGAGGATGACGATTGGCCCGTCGGCGTTTGCGGCGGCGCGCTGCGCCTCGCTGGGCGTGAATCCGGATTGCGCGACGGACGCGAACGCGGCGACGTCGGCGATGCGCGAACGAAAGCCGCCCGGATCGAGGCCGATGGCGCGGACAAGCGCGCGCGCCGTCTCGCAGGCCCGGCCATAACGGTCCGCGTCGTCCTCTCCGTTTGCGTAAGCAAAGGCGCTCTGGTCCGACCCCAGCCAGTCGGCCAGCATGACGAGCCCGGCGATCGCGTGCCAGAACGCGGGCGTTCGGGGAAGAGACGGCCCGTCCTCGACGAAAGCCCCGGGCAAGGAGGCCGTGAGAACCCGACCTAGCTTTTCGAGGGCCCGGAACGGATCGTAGGCGCCTTCCTCTCGCCACAGGACGCGACCCCTGCCGGCGGCGTCGCCCTTGAGGTCGGGCGGCGCGCCGTGATGGGCGATGCTCGCCCACAAGGCATCGTAGAAACGGCCTTGATCGCCGCCGCACCAGTCGAGCATCCGCTCGAGGGGAAGCGCGGCGCAGAGGCGGTCGCCGAGCCTCCGGTCGCTTCCGTCGAGGAGAGGGGCGAGCGGCTTGATATGACCTTCTCCTCGCTCCGTCGCGTTCCAGCGCGCCTGGAACCCGGTGTTGGCCTTGCCGATATCGTGCAGGAAAGCGAAGGCGGCGAGCCGCTCCTTGCTGCGGCCGTCCAGCGCCTCCCGTTCGGCAAGGGCGGCGAGGCGGCGCTCGATCGTCGGCAGATCGAGAAGACAGCGCAGGCAGGCGGCGACATCGGCCGAATGGGCGGGCAGGCTGTGCCAGGCGACGACCGGGCCGGTCTTGTCGTCGGCGCGGCGGAGCTTGGCCCAGGCGGTATCGGTCGGCCGGTCCATCGCCCCGATCATAATCGCCTTTTCTCGTCGCGCGAGCCCGAAGCCGCCCATTCGCCGGCGGCGCGATAAAGGCGCGCATAGTCCTCGATCACCGCCTCCCGGGTCAGGCGCGCCCGCGCCCGCGCCGCCACCGCCGCGCGATCGACCGGGAATCCTGCGACCAGCCGGCCGTTCTCGATCGTCGCCCGGTTGCCGATCTCGCCGGCCAGGCGCGCGCTGTCGATCACCGCATCGGTCATGATGATCGGCAGCCCGCACAGGCAGTACTCGGCGAACTTGGTGGGCGAAGCGACCCGGTTGGTGCCCGTGGGCTTGCGCAGCATGATCGCCACGTCGGCGGCGTTCAGATAACCGTTCATCTCGGAGAACGGGGCCGCGAGCGCGCGCGCGCTTCCTTCGGGCAGACCGGCGAGCGCGGCGCGCGCGGCTTCGACCGCGGGCGTCAGCGCCAGAAGCCGGGCGTTCGGATCATGCGCCCGGATCTCCCGGAACAGCGCGACCGTCTCGTCGAAGCACTGATAGGGCGCGAGGCTGCCGCTGTAGACGAAGACCCGCTGCGCGGGGCCGTAGCCCAGGCGCGCGCGCATCGTCTCGCGCAAGGCGGGGTCGAAGAAGAACGCCGTCTCGTCGGCGACGCAGGGCGCGACCGCGAAGGGCTTGCCGCCGAGCCGCGCCTCGTGCAGGGCGGCGAGCGGGGCGGAGACGAACAGCGCCGCCCGGCAGACGCGCGCGGCGAGCGCCCGATGCAAGCGGATCGCCGCCGCCTTCCACGCGCCGGCGGCGCGCCCGACAGGCCCGCGCGCGCCATAGCTTTCGACGAACTCGGCGAGCGCGTCGCCCCGGCAGTCCCAGAGCACCGGAAGCGCGAGCGCGCGCGCCGCCCAGCCTGCGGCCGCCGCGCCGTAATCGGTGCGGGCGTGCATCAGCGCGAATTCGCCGGGCCGCTTCACGAGCCGGCGCATGACCTTGAGCCCGTTGACGACGAGCGCGCCGGGCGCCGCCGGACGCAGGCCGCGGAACACGCGCACCGGGCAGCCGGCGAGCGCCTCGGCCGCCGCGCGCCGCGCGAGCGCATGGGCGTGGATCTCGCGGGTGCAGGCGAAGGCCCAGATCTCGATGTCGAGGCCGAGGCGCTCGCGCACGGCGCGCGCGTGCGCCAGCACCTGCGAATCGATCACCGTCTCGGGCAGCCCTTCAAACAGAACGAGAAGGATTTTCCGTCTGCGATCCATAACCGTCACTGTAAGGAAGGGTCGGGCCGAGGTCGCGGAGCCGGGCGGGCGCGCCGTCCGCCCCTTCCGCGCCATCGTGGATCAGAAGCGCGTCGTCGGCGATCTCCACCGCGCGCAGAAGCCGTCCTTCGGGCGTCTCCAGAACCCCCGCCGCGCCGCGCGGCCCCCAGGCGACGCAGCGCGCGGTCCCTCGCCGGGGCAGCGCGAATAAGTCCGCGCCGGGGGGCGCGACCTCCCAGCCCTCGGCGCGCGGGACGTCGTGGGCGTCGGCGCTTCGGTACCGGTTGCGCACGCTCGCGTCCGGGGTGTAGACGAAGGTTCCGGGATCGAAGCTGTAGCATCCCTCTCCGAGCAGGAACTCAACGCCGAGATCGTCGTCGTGGCGGTGTCCGGTGGGCGCGGTCGCGGGGATCGTCCCGCCGCAACGGAACAGGACGAACAGCGCATCGGCGCGAAAGACATAGACCCCGAAATCGGGGAAGGCCGCGCGCCGCCACGCTTCGCGCGGGACGGGATGCGGGAAGGGAATGCGCCGGGTCCGCCGCGCTTCCTCTGGCAGGGTCGCGATGCGCGCGACCGCGGCGTCGAGATCGCCGAAAGGCGCAGGTTCCGCGCTTTCGGGCGGGGCTGCGCGAAAGCCGCCCGCGAGCGCCGCCGCAAGCGCCCCTTCGAGGCGCGGCTCGGGCGCGTTCTCGCCGTCGAACAGCGCGTGGACGGCGGCGACGAAGCCGCCCGCATCGAGCGCGTTCTCGCGAAAGCCCCCGGCGCTTTCCTCGCCCACGGGGTGGAGCTTGAACAGCCGCCCCGAATCGCAATCGCCGATCTGCGCGAAGCGCCCGTCCGCGCGCGTCACCGCCCGGGCGAGCGCGGCCGCGCGCCACAAACGCGCGAACACCGCCGGCGGGACCACGCTTTCCCTGCCTCCCGAATGACGGTGGCGCGGCAGCGGCGCGCGCGGGAAAGGCGGGCGGACGCGGACCGCCCGGTTGTCGTAAGAGGCGAAAGCGTCCGCGCGCGTCCGCTCGATGCCCAGGATCAGCGCGACCCCGAAGGCGCAGATCTCGCCCGACAGCCGGTGATAGGCGGTCGAGCCCTCGTAGTTGCCGCCGTCGGGTAGGAACTGGCGCTCGCACTCGCCGATCAGCTCGCGCGCGGCGAAGGCGAGCCAGGCGTCGCTCTCGGCGTCCGCCGGCAGGCTCGCCGCCGCCCAGAGAAGGCCGATCAGGTCGCCGAGGTAATGGTTCGAGCGCCCGCTTTCCGACCATTCGAGATGGCTCGCGATATGGCGCGCGTGATCGCGCAAGGACCGGCAGAAGGCGGCGGCGAAGGGCGCATCCACGGCGATTCCCGCCGCGGCCAGAAGATCGACCGCGAGCGCCATGTTGGCGGCCCGGATGCCGACGTCCATCGGGCAGGCCCAGTTGATCCCGAAGCGCGGCGGGTTGGCGGCGAGGAAGTCGAGGATCTGGGCGCGGGCCTCGCGGGCGTACGTCTCGGCCGCGCGCAGGCCCGAACGCCCGGCGGCGGCGAGCAGCGCGCACAGCGCGAGCTGGGGCAGGTGCTGAAGCCGCGCAAGCTCCCACGGAACCTTGACGTCCGCCCCTCGGTGGACGGGGATCGGCTGGTCGAAGGCGTAGACGTCCTCGCGCCAGCGCCAGCCCGACCGGAAGTCGAGCTGCCAGTCGATGGGCCGATAGGCGGGATCGTCGATCAAGGCCCACAATCGCTGGGATTCGGCAAGGTTCGCAGGGTTGATCCGGCCCGCGAGCCAGTCGCCCGCCGGATCGGCCTCGACCGCGGGGCCCGGCGGGTAGTAGCGCAGATAGAAGCCCTCACAGACGACCCCGTGGCGGACTTCGCAGGGCCCCGAGCCGAGAAGGTCGAAGCGGTGCGCCATGTGGTTCTCGGCGAGCCCGGCGAGGCGGCGGACGAGATCGTCCGGGACCGCCGTCGGGTCGAGATCGACCAGCCGCCGCGGGCGCTCGTCCGGACGCAAGGGACCGTAGCTGCCCGCGCGGTGGTCGCGGGCGCGGAGCCGCCGCGCCGCCGCGCGTCGCGCGAGATGCCCGCAGGCCTTGCGCGCCGCTATATGGGGCGGCAGCGCGAGCGCCCGGCGGACCAGGAAGCCGAGGCCCGGGCCGCTCACGTCTGGTCCTTCCCTTCGGCTTCCGGCGCGAGCCGCGCGCAGAGCGCGTCGAGTATCCGCGCCGCATGGCGGTCCCAGCCGTAGCGCGCCTCGGCCTCGCGACGCGCCGCCGCGCCGAGCCGCGCGCACAGCGCGGGATCGTCGATCAGCCGTTCGAGCGCGTCCGCAAGCGCCGCCGCATCGCCCGGCGGAACCAAAAGGGCCGTGCGCTCGTGCTTCAGAATTTCGCCGATCTGGTCGAGGTCCGAAGCCGCGATCGCCCGGCCCATGGCCATGTACTCGAACAGCTTGGTCGGCGAGCCGAAAAACGGCGAGCCGTCGCGGTTCGGTACATGGGGCGCGACCAGAATGCGCGCGACCGCGAGATGGGCGGGGCCGTCGGCCTGGGGGATGCGGCCGGTGAACAGCGCCGCGTCCGAAAGCCCCGCGGCGGCGAGGCGCGCTTCGGCTTCGGCGCGCATCATCCCGTCGCCGATCATGAGAAGCCGCGCGCCCGCGCGCAGATCGCCGCGCCGGGCGAGGAGCCGCGCGAAGGCTTCGGCCAGCACCTCGGCCCCGTGCCAGCGGCCGAAGCTGCCGATGAAGCCGATCACCGTCTTGCCCGCGAGCCCGAGGCGCGCGGCCGTCTCGCGGCCGTCGATGTCGGGGCGATAGGCGTCGAGATCGACCCCGTTGGGGTTGACGAGCACGCGCTCCGGCGCGACGCCGCGGGCGAGCAACTCGTCGCGGCTCGCGGCGCTGACCGCAACCACCAGGTCGGCGGTCTTGAGGGCGGCCTCCTCGTAGAGAAGGGCGAGACGCTCGAACAGCACCGGGCGGCCGTCCCAATGCCGCGCCATCCAGGGGATCGAGCCGTTGTACTCGCAGACATAGGGGCAGCCGGTCTCGGCCGCGAGCCGCGCCCCGGTCGCGTTCAGGAAGCTCATGCGTTGGTAGATGAAATCGGGCGCGATCGCGGCGGCGAGGCGGCGGGCGGCGGCGGCCATGGCGCGGTCGTAGGCGAGCTCGGGCAGACCGGGCAGGTTTCGCCCCAGGCCATAGACCGGCGGGCAAAGGGTGAAGCGGTCGTCCTCGGCGACGCCCGCGAGCCGGTCGCTGGCGAGCACATGGGTCTCGACGCCGCCCGCGCGCAGCCCCTCGATCACGCCCTTCACATGGCCGACCGAGCCGCCGGCGGTGACGTTGAACCAGTGGTCCGAGCGGAGATACAGCGCGCGCCGGGGCCGGAACGCGCGCGCCCGCCGGGGCTTGCGGGCGCGGAGCAATCGGCGCGCATCGCGCCGCGCGCGGGCGAGAAGGAAAGGCGCAGCCAGCGCGTCGCGCAGCAGCGCGGCCCCGGCGCCGACGAGGCTTGCGTCCGCCCGCTCGCGCCCCTCGGCGTCGCGCCAGACCACCGCGCCCGCGCCCTTGAGAAGGGCGTAAAGCGCGATCGCGTCGCGGTAGAGGACCGCATCGACCGAATCGCAGGCGATCTCCAAGCGTTCGGCGCGCAGCGCCTCGCGACGGCGGATGCGCGCGACCGCCTCGGCGCGGGTGAGGGCGAGGACGGGCGGGCGGCTCATCGTTCCGCGGGCTCTAGGGTGAAGTACCAGGTCGAGACCATCCACCAGGGCAGACGGTCGGCGATGCGCGCGTTCCAGGCGATGAAGCGCGGCGAGCGCGCAAGGACGATCCCGGAAAGCGACGCGCCCAGGAACGCCCCGTTGGCGAAGTCGGCCACGCGCAGCCCCGCCGCGCCCGCGCAGCGCTCCAGCATCGCCCGGGTGAAGAACACCACATGGCCCGAGTCGGAGTTGTAAGGCAACGCATCCTCGGCCCGCGCGTCCGCTTGCCCGCGGAAGCGGCGTTTGGCGCGCGAAAGCGCCGCGAGCCCCCGGCTCAGGCGGAGCCAGCGGTCGATGCGCTGCTCGATCTCGAAGGGGCCGTAGCCGTTGGGCACCGAGCCCACCATCAGTCCGCCCGGGGCCAGCAGACGCGCGTGCGCCGCGAGGAATCGCCCGGGATCGGGGACATGTTCGAGAAAGTCGGCGTAGACCACCAGGTCGAAGGCCACGCCCCCGGGCGCGGCGGCGAGAAAGCGCGCGCGTTCGCTTCCGAACCGGCGGCGGGCGTGGGCGAGCGAAGGTTCGTGCACATCGACGCCCCAGTAGTCGACGCCGCGGCCGATGATGTAGCGCGAGACCGCCTCGCCGTTGCCGCAGCCGAAATCGAGCACCCGCACCGGCCGGCCGAGCGCCGCCTGGCGGCGGTCGATCGCGGCCAGGATGTAGCGCAGCTTCTTCGTGTGCCCGTAGAGGTTCTCGGGCGGCAGCGGCGGCGCGGCGGCGCATACGGCGCGGCCGCTACTTGACGGCGTCGGCGATGACATACCAGCCCCAGCGGGGATCGGCGATGCGCTCGAACGCCCGCGGCAGATAGCGCCCGCGCGCCGGAAGCTGCTCGCGCGTGAAATGGGCGACGCGGATCGAGACCCGCGAGAAGTCCTCGAGCAGCCAGGCGAGCTGGCGGCGCGAGTAGAGCTTGACCAGCGGCTTGATCGCCACCCCGTCGGCCCCGCGCTCGACGGTGGCGAGCAGCCCGTCGCGTCCCAGCCGGCGCAGCTCGCCGCGCAAGATCCCGCGATAGGCCATCAGCGTCGCCCAGTGATAGAGGCTGTGGCGGTGATAGAGCGTGAGAATGAACCGCCCCCCGGGCTTGAGCACCCGCCAGGCCTCGCCGATGCAGCGCACGGTGTCGGGGGTGTGGTGCAGCACGCCGTTCGAGTACACCACGTCGAAGCGCGCGTCATCGAAGCACAGCGCGGCGGCGTCGCACAGGCGCAGATCGGCCTCGCGCCCGTGAAGCGCGAAGTTCAGCCGCGCGAGCCTGAGGTGCTCCTCGGTCATATCGATGCCGTGAACCTCGGCCCCGCGCTCGGCCCAGGTCAGAAGATCGGTGCCCAGGCCGAAACCGATCTCGAGAAGCCTTTTGCCGCGCGCGGCGTCGAAGTCGATCGCGCGCATCATCCAGCGATCGCTGACCTCATAGCGGTGGCGGCGGATGGCGTCGAACCAGGCGAGGCTCTCGGGCTCGATGCCTTCGAGAAAGTCGCCGGTGCCGCAGGGCGTCGCGGTCCACTGCGCGACCGCCGCCCGTTTGTGGGCCTCGGTCATTTCACATAGGCCCCCCACCAGAGCGCGAGGTTGAGCAGGTTCCAACGGTAGGCCCCGCCGCCCGTTTCGAACAGGGCGCGCGTCGCCTCGGCGTCCAGGCAGTCGGTCTCGCGCAGGAAGTCGGCCATCGCGTCGCTCGCGTAATCGCCGAGATCGTCCATCATCCACTCGTGGACCGGAACGCCGAAGCCCTGCTTGGGGCGGTCGATGATCTCGTCGGGAATGAGGCCGCGCACCGCGCGCTTGAGCACGCCCTTGAGCGCGCCGCCGCGGGTCAGCGTCGCCTCGTCGATCGAGAGCGCGAGCTCGACGAACGCATGGTCGAGGAACGGCACCCGGCCTTCGAGGCTCACCCCCATGCTCATCTTGTCGACCCGCATGAGCAACAGCTCGGGCAGGCGGTAGTTGAGGTCGAGATAACGCATCCATTTGAGGGGCCCGCCCCCGCCGCGTTCGCGAAAGCGCGCGTGGATCGGGGCGATCGCCCCCCAGGAATCGCGCCCGGCGAAGCGCTCCCGCAGCCGGGGCGAAAGCAGGCGCGCGCGCAAGCTGTGCGGCAGCGCCTCGGCCCCGCCCCAGAAGATCGGCTTGTCCTCGGCCGCGCGCGCGAGCCAGTCGTAGGGCAGGCTGTTCTCCTTCTCCGCCCGGCGCAAGGCCCAGAGCGCGAGCCGGCGGCAGGCGTTGGGGACCGGCGCGCGGTCGTTCAGCCGTTGCAGACGAAGCGCCCGCTTCCAGTTCGGATAGCCCCAGAACAGCTCGTCCGCCCCCTCGCCCACTTGGCAGACGGTCACGCCGTTGTCGCGCGCGAGCTTGGAGACGTAATAGACCGGCACGCAGACCGGATCGCCGATCGGCTCGTCCTGAAGCGCGACCATTTTGGGCAGGAAGTCGATCAGGTCCTTCTGCGTAAGGCGCAGCTCGTGGTGGTCGGCGCCGATCCGCTCGGCGACCTTGCGGGCGTAGGCGAACTCGTTTGTATAGCTGCCGTAGTCCTGGTCGTAGCCGATCGAGAAGGTCTTGACCGGGCGCGCGCTCGCTTCCGAGAACAGGGCGGCGTTGACGCTCGAATCGATGCCGCCCGAGAGGAACACGCCCACCGGCACGTCGCTCACCATGCGCAGCCGCACCGATGCGCGCAGCTCGTCGAGCACGCGCTCGGAAATCTCGGCGTCCGAAAGCCGCGCGAGATCGTGGCGGGTGTCGAGCGCGTCCCAGTAGCGCGCCTCCTCGACGGAGCCGTCGGCGCGGACCACGAGCCAGCTTCCCGGCGCGAGTTTGCGCACGCCCTCGAACATGGTCATCGGCGCGGGCGGCGCGAGGAAGGAGAAGTAGTAGAACATCGCCTCTTCGTCGATGCGCCGGGGCTGGGCGGGGTCGGTGAGCAACGCCTTGATCTCGGAGGCGAAGGCGAGCCGTCCGTTATGGCGGCTGTAGTAGAGCGGTTTGACGCCCACCCGGTCGCGGACCAGCCACAACGCGCCGCTGCGTCCGTCCCACAGGGCGAAGGCGAACATGCCGCGAAACTCGTGCACGCAGTCGCGGCCCCATTCGAGATAGGCGCGCAAGAGCGTCTCGGTGTCTGAGTGGTCGGTGCGGAAACGGTGTCGCCCGGTCGCTTCGAGCCTGCGGCGGATCTCGGCGTGGTTGTAGATCTCGCCGTTGTAGACGAGCCGCACCGGGGCGTCGTCGCAGCCCATGGGCTGGGCGGCGGCGTCCGACAGATCGAGGATCGAGAGCCGCCGGTGGCCGAGCCCCACCGCGCGATCGTCCGAGATCCAGACGCCTGCGCCGTCGGGACCGCGATGGGCCATGGCGTCGCGCATGCGGGTTATATAGGCTTCGTCGACCCGAAAGCCGTCGGTGAAGCTGATGCAGCCGGCGATCCCGCACATGGATCGTCAGCGGCCCAGGCGCTCTTCGACGTCGAGGGCGATGCGGCTCGCCTGGAGCTGCTGCCAAAGCGGAATCGGCCAGGGGCCGCCGTCGCGGATCGCGTCCGCGAAGGCCAGGATCTCGGCCCGGTGGCCCTTGTCGGGCGCGGAAAGATCGATCGTCCGCGCCTTGCAGCCGTAGGCCGCAAAGCGGCGATAATCGTCGATCTCCAGAATCCGCCCGTCCGAGAAGATCTCGAACCGCTCCTTGGGGCGCTCGCGGCTGCCGAGCGCGGTGTAGGTCAAGCTCGCGAGGCTGCCGTCGGCGAAGCGAATGGCGGCGGCGAAGTTGTCGTTGCGGGCGTCGCGCGCGCTCGCGGGGCGGATCGCCATCGCCTCGACCGCCTCCGCCTCGGCGTCGGCGAGATAGGTGAACAGGTCGTAGAAGTGGCAGGCTTCGCCCAGGTTGCGCCCGCCCCCTTCCGGCCCCTGCACCCAGTGGTCGCGGGGAATATGGCCCGCGTTCACCCGATAATGCATGACCATCGGTCCGGCGCGCCCGGCAAGCAGCTTGCGCGCCGCCCGCACGCAGGGCGAAAACCGCCGGTTGAAGCCGGTGAGGAGGATCGGCTTACCTTCGCCGCCGTCGGCGAAGAAGCCTTCGATCTCGGCGAGCTCCTCGCGGGTGAGGCAGAGCGGCTTCTCGACCAGCACATGCTTGCCCGCGCCGAGCGCCTCGAGGGCGAGCCGGGCGTGGGTGTCGTGGCGCGTGGCGATGACGACCGCGTCGATCTCGGGATCGTCGAGCGTCGCCCGCCAGTCGGTGGTCGCCTGCTCGATCTCGAACTGTTGGGCGACCGACAGCGCCTCGTGCCCCTTGCGCCCGACCACCGCCTTGAGCCGAAAGCGTTTGTCGAGCGCGCGCAGGATCGGCAGGTGGGTGCCCTTGGCGAAGCCGCCCGGGCCGATCAGCGCGACGCCGATCCGTCCCTTTCCGGCCGGACGGGCGGGGGCGACCGCGACCCGGCGGCCGGCCGCCGCCTCTTCGGCTCCCGGATAGGCGAGCAGCGCGACCAGCGGGCGGCGCTCGGCGTCGGCGAGCGCGGCGTAAGCCTCGGCCGCGCGGTCGATCTCGTAGACCGCGCCCAGCAGCCCGTCGAGCCGCACCCGCCCCGCGGCCAGAAGGTCCAGATAGGCCGCCATGTTGCGGTTTTCGGTCCAGCGCACATAGGGCAGCGGGTAGTCGAGGCCGCGCTCCTCATACGTCCGGTCGTAACGCCCGGGGCCGTAGGAGGTGGAGATCAGGAAATCGAGCTCCTTGGCGTAGATGTCGGCGCGCTTGAGCCCGAGGCCCACGTCGCCAACCAGCACCACCCGCGCCTTGCGCCGGCACATGCGGAACGCGCCCGCGATCACCTCGTCCGACGGCGAGGCGGCGGCGACGATCACCCCGTCGGCCCCGTAACCGTCGGTCAGCCGGGCGATGCGCTCGGCCGCGTCGCCGTCGTCCGGATGGAGCGCCGCATCGAGCCCGTGCGCGCGCGCGAGATCGAGCCGCGCCCGGTCGAGGTCGACGCCGATCACCCGGCAGCCGTTGGCCTTGAGCATCTGGACCGTGAGCTGGCCGATGAAACCGAGGCCGACGACCGCGAAGGTCTCGCCGAGGCTCGGCTGGGCGCGGCGGATGCCCTGCAAGGCGATGGCGCCCAGGGTCACGGTCGCCGCTTCGTCGAAGCCGAGACCTTCGGGCAGCGGGACCGCGAGATTGCGCGGCGCTCGGATTACCTCGGCGTGATGGGCGCATTGCGCGCCCGCGCAGGCGACCGGATCGCCGGGCGCGATGTCGTCGACGCCCGCGCCCACGGCGATCACCCGGCCGGCGGCCGAGTAGCCGGTCGGGAAGCTCTCGGCGAGCTTACCGCGCACCAGGTTGCGGGTGTTGCGCAGGCCCTCGCGCATGGCGGTCTCGGCGAGCCGGCGCACCTGGTCGGGGCGCTTCATGGCGCGCTTCCAAAGCGGCGTATTGCTTTCGCGCACGCCGCTCATCTCGGTGCCGACAGAGATGCAGGACTTGACCACGGCGACCAGGACCGTCCCGTCCTCGACCGTGGGTGCGGGAACCTCACGCACCTCGACCCCGCTGCGGGTGAGAAGAACCTGCTTCACGGACGCGCCCCCTTCCGCGCCGCGGCCTCGGCGAGCGTCGCCCGGAAGCGCGCGCGCACCCGCGCCGCGTCGTGGTTCTCGCGCGCCGCCGCCTTCGCCGCCTGGAACAAGGCGTCGCGCCGATCCCGGTCGGTCATGATGCGGCCGAGGCCCTGTTTCAGTCTCTCCACCGAGCGCGTATCCACCACCTCGCCCCAACCGGCCGCGCGGGCATAGGCGACCTGCGCGGTCTCCGCCGGCCCATAGACCAGGACCGGCGTGCCCGACGCGAGATAGGCCGGCACTTTGGTCGGCATTGAATAGCGGATGAAGCCGACGCTGTCCGCATCAAAATTCGCCGGCAGAAGAAGGGCGTCGGCCGCGGCGATGCGGCGGAAGAAGGCGTCGTCGTCGGTGATCGGCGGCAGGATCCGGGTCCGCGGAAAGACCGCGAAGCGCGCGGCGTGGGGCGCGATCAGAAACGGCGGGCTCGCGATCGAAAGACGGACGTCGAGGCCGTCCTCGGCCGCCGCCTCGACCGCCGCGGCCGCATCGAGGAGCGAGGCGAGCTGGGCGTTGGCGAACACAGAGCCGACGTAGAGAAGGTCGAACGGCGGTCCGCTCGCTTGCGCGTCGCGGCGCAGAACCGCTTCCCAACGGTCGAGATCGACCGTGTTCTGAAAGGGGACGAAGGGCCGGCCGTAGCGCGCGGCGAAGCATTCGCACATGGCGGGCGAGATCCCCATGGCGACCGCCGCCTCGGCCGCGAGCCGGCGCACCAGCCGGTCCATGCGCCGGCGCATGACGGGCGCGCACAGCCCGCGTCGGTGCGCCATCTCAGGCCAGTCGTCCATGAAATGGACCACGAGCGGCAGAGCGAAGCGTCGCCGGATGCGATCGATCAGCGCCATCAACGCGTTCGACCCCAGGATGGTGTAGAGAACCTCGGGCCGGAAGGCGGCGATCCAGTCTTCGAGCGCGGGCGTGAGCCGCGCGGCCTGAGGAATCGAATCGCCGAGAAGACCGCCGAGGAGCCCGCCCGAAGGCGGATCGGGCGCGGGCTCTTGCGGGCCTTCGCCCGCGTCGCCTGCGGCCCGCCTTGCCCGGCGCAGCCGCCGCGCCCAGGCGAGCGGCGGCGCGAGGTCGATCTCGTCCGCGCCGAGGCGATAGTAATGGGCGCAAACATCGTCGCTCGTCGGCACGGGATCGTTGTGGACCGTGGCGAGCCGGTCCTTGGGCCAGCCCCGAAACAGGTTCGAAAACGTGACGCCGCCGCCGGTCAACGCGTTGAAGGCGTGCGGCGTGACGAACAGGACGCGGGGATGCGCGCTCATCGCCGCCGCTCCGCGACCAGGGATTCGTAAAGCGCGGCGAAGGCCCGCGCCTCGCGCGTACGGTCGAAGGCGCGCAGCGCAAGATCGCGCCCGGCCGCGCCCATCCGCGCGCGCGCATCGCCGTCGTCGATCAGACGAACGAGCGCGGCCGCCAGCGCCTGATCGTCGCCGACGGGAACCACAAGCCCGGTCTCGCCGTCGATCACCGCGTCTTTCATGCCGCCCGCATCGCAGGCCACGACCGGCGTCGCGCAGGCGAGCGCCTCGATGGCGGTATTCGGCAGGTTCTCGACCGTCGAGGGAACGACCGCGATGTCGGCGGCCGCGTTGGCGCGGGCGACGGTCTCGGGATCGTCGCAATAGCCGAGCGGAATCACTTGGTGCTGCGTGCGCGCGCGCCAGTCCTCGGCCCGCTCGCCGACGACGGCGAGCGCCAGATCGTCGCGCGGCGGAATGCGGGCGAGCGCGCGCTCGAGCGTAAGCGTGCCCTTGCGCGGATTGTCGACCGCGACATGGGCCGAGAATAGGAGAATCCTGGTCTCCGCAGGCCAGCCGAGCGCGGCGCGGGCTTGCGCGCGGTCGCGGGGGCGGAAGAGCGCGCAGTCGATTCCGTTCGGGATGCGATGGACCGCCGCGCCCGCGAACAAGGGGCTTTCGCGGGCGAGGCGTTCGGTCCAGGACGAGGGCGCGACCACCGTCGGGCGGACCGCGCGCCAGAGCCTTCGCTTCATGCGCCAGAGCCGGGCCGTGGTATCGACCGCGAGCGCCGGATAAGCGGCGAGATCGGGGCAATCGCCGCAGCCCGTCCGCCACCGCTCGCAGTCGCCGCTGTAGGCGCAGTGCCCGGTCATCGGCCACATGTCCGAGAGCCGCCAGACGACCGGCGCGCGGCGCGCGAGCCGGGGCAGGACGCGCGGGTTGAAGTAGCCGCCGTGGATGTTGAAAAGCTGGATCACGTCGGCCGCGCGCACCCAAGGGTGGCGGGCGAGCCCCAGGTTCGACGGCAGGCACAGATATTGCAGGCCGAGGCGCGCGGTCGCGCGCTCGGCGATCCGGTCGGCGCGGCGCGCAGGCCAGGATTCGGCGATCGCGCGCACGTCCGCATCGTCCGAGAACCTGTGGCCGACCAGCATTCGCGAGCGCAGGCCCAGTTCCCTCAGCCCCGAATGTATCCGATAGGCCGAACGCGCCGAGCCCCC
>CAYYWV010000044.1:0-21966 GCA_964475385.1 uncultured Alphaproteobacteria bacterium
GAGGAGACGGTCAACGCCGCGCTCGCGCTCTGGACCCGGCCCAAGAACGAGATCGCGCCCGAGCAGTACGCCGAGTTCTACCGCCACGCGAGCCATCTGTTCGACGAGCCCTGGCTCACCATCCACAACCGGGTCGAAGGCAAGCTGTCTTACACCAATCTCTTGTTCGTCCCCTCGACGCGGCCGTTCGACCTGTTCCACCCCGAGCGCAAGGGGCATGTGAAGCTCTATGTGAAGCGGGTGTTCATCACCGACGACTGCCCCGAGCTTCTGCCCGGCTATCTCCGCTTCCTGCGCGGCGTCGTCGATTCCGAGGACATCCCCCTCAACATCAGCCGCGAGATGCTCCAGAACAATCCCGTCGTGGCCAAGATCCGCTCGGGCTTGGTCAAACGGGTGCTCGGCGCGCTCAAGAGGAAGGCCGAAAAAGACGCGGAGTCCTATGCGGCCTTCTGGGAAAACTTCGGCGCGGTGCTCAAGGAAGGGCTATACGAGGACCAAGCCAACCGCGAAGCGCTGCTTGAGCTCGCCCGCTTCCACACGGTCGACGGCGATCGCTTGATCGGGCTCTCCGAGTATGTGGACGGCATGAAAGAGGGCCAGGAAGCGATCTACACGATCAGCGCCGAGACCTTGGAGGCGGCGCGGCGCAGCCCGCAGGTCGAAGCCTTCCGCGCCCGCGGCGTCGCGGTCCTCGTGCTGACCGATCCGGTCGACGAGTTCTGGACGCCGGCGGTGGGGTCGTACCGCGGCAAGCCCTTCCGCTCGGTGACCCGCGGGAGGCTCGATCTCGACCGCATCGCCCCGGACGAGGAGAAAAAGGAGGCGGAGAAGGAAGGCGAGGGCGCGCTCGACGACCGTCAGATCGACAGCCTGATCGCGGCCTTCAAGCTCGCGCTCGGCGATGCGGTGAAGGACGTGCGCGCCTCTTCGCGGCTGACCGAAAGCCCGGTCTGCCTGGTCGCCGACGAGGGCGACATGGACATCCGCCTGGAACGGCTTCTCAAGCGGCACCGCCAGATCGACCGCACCGCGCCGCGCATCCTCGAGATCAACCCTCGCCACGGGGTGATCCGCGCGCTCGCGCGCAAGCTCAAGGCGGGCGGCGGGGCGGACGCGGTCGGCGACGCGGCGAAGCTCTTGCTCGATCAGGCCCGGCTCATGGAAGGCGAGCCGCTGCCCGATCCGGCCGGCTTCGCCAAGCGGCTTTCGGCGACGATCGAAAAAGGGCTGGGCTGAACGCCCGAGCGCGCGCGGCTTTACGAGCGGCTAGGAAGGGCGACCTCGCGCACGCCCAGAACCGGGCCGAAGTCGGCGGCCTGAACGATGATCACGCAACCGTCGCGGCCGCCTTCGCCCGCCATCAGCACGCTTTTCGGAAGGCGGATCTCGAGCGCCTTGCCCGACCACATGCCGATATGGGTGAGCGCGCGGACCACGTTGACGCTGCGCAAGGTCCGGCCCGCGTTCTCGCCGCGGGCGACCGGCGTGGTCTGCTCCCGGTCGAAGCGCGCGAGCCAGACGTCGGCGTCGCCGTCGAACGCGGCCTCGGGGATTCGGACGGTCATGCCGCCGTCCGCATCGAACCGCGCCTCGATGTCGATTTTCAAGCGATTCTCGCTTCGGGCCGCTGCGATCGCGCGCTCGACCGCGCGCGGGTCCGAAGCCATCGCGTCGGCGACGCCGTCGACGACGATCTGGGGCGTGAACACCCGGCCGCGGGCGAGCCTGCGGCTGTACCCGCGCTGGCGGGCGGTGATCGCTTCGCTCGCGAAGGGGTCTTTCCAGCCGATATAGTCCCAGTAGTTGACGTGCAGCGACAGCGCGATCAGGTCGTCGCGCCGCGCGAGCTCGTCCATGAAGGCGTCGGCCGACCGGCAAGACGCGCAGCCCTGCGAGGTGAACAGCTCGACGAGCAGCCGCGGCGCGTCCTCCGAGGCCCCGGCGGAGCCGGGATGGAACGCGGCGACGGCGAGCGCGAGGGCCGCGGCGAAAAGCGGGCGGGGAACCATGGCCAGACGATAGGCGGCGCGTCCGCTCGCTTGCGAATCACTTTTCGGTGACGGCCGCGCGCCGCGTCTAATCGCCTGAAATGCAGGGAATCCGCCGCCTGCGCCTTCGGTTAAGCGTCGCTTGCCAGGCTCCGCAGCACGTAGTGCAGGATGCCGCCGTGGCGGAAGTACGCGACCTCGTCCTCGGTGTCGATGCGGCAGGTGAGCGTCACCGTCTCTGCGCTTCCGTCGGCGCGGGCGATCCGGCAGGCGACGTCCATCCCCGGCGTAATGCCGTCCGCGAGCCCGAGGATGTCGAAGGTCTCGCCGCCGTCGAGGCCCAGGGTCTTGCGGTTCGCGCCGTCCTTGAACTGGAGCGGCAGGATGCCCATGCCGACGAGGTTCGAGCGATGGATGCGCTCGAAGCTCTCGGCGATCACCGCCTTGACGCCCAAGAGGCTCGGCCCTTTGGCCGCCCAGTCGCGCGACGAACCGGTGCCGTACTCGCGCCCTGCGATCACGACCAGCGGCACGCCTTCTTCGCGGTAACGCATGGCGGCGTCGAAGATGGTCATGACCTCGCCGCCCGGCATATGGCGGGTCACGCCGCCTTCGGTGCCCGGCGCCATCTCGTTGCGGAGCCGGATGTTGGCGAAGGTGCCGCGCATCATCACCTCGTGGTTGCCGCGCCGCGAGCCATAGGAGTTGAACGCCGGGCGGGGAACGCCGCGCTCGATCAGGTAGCGCCCGGCCGGGCTGTCCTCGGCGATCGAGCCGGCGGGCGAGATGTGGTCGGTGGTGATGCTGTCGCCGAGGATGGCGAGCGGCCGCGCGCCCCGGATATCGGCGAGCGGCGCCGGCTCCGGGGCGAGGCCGTCGAAGTAGGGCGGCTTGCGCACGTAGGTGGACTTTTCGTCCCAGTCGAAGGTCAGCCCGCCCGTCACCGACATCGCGCGCCAGGTCTCGTCGCCCGAGAAGACGTCGGCGTAGCGGGCGGCGAACATCTCGGGCGTGATCGCGGCGCGGACCGCTTCGTGGATCTCGCGGTTGCTCGGCCAGATGTCGCGAAGATAGACCGGGTTGCCGTCGCGATCCGCGCCGAGCGGATCTCGGACGAGATCGACCGTCAAGCTGCCGGCGATGGCGTAGGCGACCACCAGCGGCGGCGAGGCGAGGTAGTTGGCGCGCACCAGCGGGTTGATCCGGCCCTCGAAGTTGCGGTTGCCCGACAGCACCGCGCAGGCGATGAGATCGCCGTCCGCGATCGCGCGGGCGACCGGCTCGGGCAGCGGCCCCGAGTTGCCGATGCAGGTGGTGCAGCCGTAGCCCACCAGGTTGAAGCCGAGGGCGTCGAGCGCGTCCTGGAGCCCGGCCCGGGCGAGGTAGTCGCTGACCACCCGCGAGCCCGGGGCGAGCGAGGTCTTGACCCAGGGCTTGACCGCGAGCCCGCGGGCGACCGCGTTGCGGGCGAGAAGCCCCGCCCCGACCATCACGTTCGGGTTCGAGGTGTTGGTGCAGCTCGTGATCGCGGCGATGACCACCGCCCCGTCGGCAAGCTCGAAGCCCTGGTCCGCGGCCTTGCGCCGCCGCGGGGCCTTGACCCCCGCCATCTCGCCAAGCGTGGCCGCGAAGGAGTCCGCGGCGTTCGACAGCGCGATCCGGTCCTGCGGCCGCTTCGGCCCGGCGAGGCTGGCCTCGACCGTCCCGATGTCGAGCTCGAGGGTGTCGGTGAACACGGGCTCGGCCTCGCCGGGCTCGCGCCACAGCCCTTGCGCGCGGGCGTAAGCCTCGACCAGCGCGATCGTCTCCGCCGGCCGCGCCGTCGCCTTGAGATAGGCGATGGTCTCGGAATCGATCGGGAAGTAGCCGCAGGTCGCGCCGTAC
Source organism: uncultured Alphaproteobacteria bacterium (assembly GCA_964475385.1). Classification (GTDB taxonomy): domain Bacteria; phylum Pseudomonadota; class Alphaproteobacteria; order JAAXGF01; family JAAXGF01; genus CAYYWV01. Next base: position 3,876 of record CAYYWV010000044.1, read on the forward strand.
TCGGGCGCCATGTTGGCGATGGTCGCCCGGTCGGCGAGCGCCAGATGGTCGAGACCGGGGCCGTAGAACTCGACGAACTTGCCCACCACGCCCTTGGCGCGCAGCATCTGGGTCACGGTCAGCACCAAGTCGGTGGCCGTGGTCCCTTCGCGGAGCGCGCCGGTGAGCTTGAAGCCGACGACCTCGGGCACCCGCATCGAGACCGGCTGGCCGAGCATGGCGGCCTCGGCCTCGATCCCGCCGACCCCCCAGCCGAGCACCCCGAGGCCGTTGATCATGGTGGTGTGGCTGTCGGTGCCGACGAGCGTGTCGGGGTAGGCCAGCATCCCGCCGTCCGCCTCGCGCGACCAGACCACGCGGGCCAGGTGCTCGAGGTTGACCTGGTGGCAGATCCCGGTGCCCGGCGGCACCACGCGGAAGTTGTCGAACGCGGCCTGGCCCCAGCGCAGGAAGGCGTAGCGCTCGCCGTTGCGGCGAACCTCGGCCTCGACGTTGCGCGCGAACGCGTCCCGAGCGCCGAAGTAATCGACCATCACCGAGTGGTCGATGACGAGGTCAGCCGGCGAGAGGGGATTGATCTTCTTCGGATCGCCGCCGAGCGCGGCCATCGCGTCGCGCATCGCGGCGAGATCGACGACCGCCGGAACGCCGGTGAAGTCCTGCATCAAGACCCGCGCCGGGCGATAGGCGATCTCGCGCTCGATCCGCCCCGATTGCGGCCAGGCGGCGAGCGCGCGAATGTCGTCGACGGTCACGCTGCGCCCGTCCTCGTGGCGGAGCAGGTTCTCGGCCAACACCTTGAGGGTGCGCGGCAGGCGCGCAAGGCCATCGAGGCCGGGGCTTTCGGCGGCGGCGGCGAGGCTGAAGTAGCTGTAGCGTTTTCCCGCCGCCTCGATGGTGCGGCGGACCTTGAACGTGTCTTGACCGACGGTCACGGTAGGTATCCTCTGATTGGGCGGGTCGGTGGGAGCGGCCCTAATCTATGCCCTTCGCGCGGCCTCCGAAACCCCCAAACGCCGCCGTTCAGATCGCGCCGAACAGGTAGAGCGCGAACAGGAGAACGAGCGCCGCCCAGATGATCGCGAAAAACGGGTTCGCGGGCCGATAATCGGCGGCCGGGACGTGGTCGGGGGCCTCTTTCTCGCCCGTGACCATGGCCCGGACCAGGCGCTCGCCGGTGAGAAGGCGGTGGATCGCGACGCCTCCGATGTGGACGAAGACCAGAAGGACGAGCAAGTTCGCCGCGCCTTCGTGAACCTCGCCGAGCATGCGGCCGATGAAGCCGGGCACGAGCCGCGCGATCCCGCCCGCGCCGGGCAGCCCGGCCTCGGCCGCGATCCCGGTCGCGACCACCACCGCGAGGGTAGCGAGCAGCGCGACGATCATCCAGCCGCCGAGCGGGTTGTGGCCGAGGTGATAAGGCGGGCGCGCCGCGATCAGCCGCAGCATATAGGCCCGGACCTCGGGCCAGGGCCGCAAAAAATCGGAGAACCGCGCGTGCTCCGACCCGATCGCGCCCCAGCCGAGGCGAAAGACCAAGATGACGAGCGCCAGATAGCCGACGGCGAGGTGAATGCGCAAAACCGCGCCTTCGTCCTCGCCGGTCGCCATGGCGATGGCGATCAGCGCGACCAGCGTCCAGTGGCCGATGCGCACCGGCAAGTCCCAAACCCGCACCGTCTTCATCGTCGTCTCCACTCCTATCTTCACCGTTTTCCTTGCGTCTTTCGCGCCTTGAGCGGCCCATCGCATAAGAACCGGTCGTCGCGGTTCCTCCGGATCGCGTCGGAGCAACTCAAGGTGGCGACGCCGGCCTCGCTTGACAACAGGGGCCGGGTAGTGTGTTCTCCCATCGCGCCGATTTGACCGTTCAGCTTGCGGGCGCGGTAGAAGTGCGGCTAAAGCGACGGCGGGCGCATCCGGCACTTGCCGTGGCGCCCAATCTTTTCGGAGCTCGCGCGCTTAAGCGCGGAGGGAGGACGGATAAGGCCGCCGGGGGGCGGGCGGCCATGCGGCGAGGAGCTGCACGGAAAAGGACATGCAGGGGCGCGACGCGCAAGCCGGCCAGACTGACGGCACGCCGCCGCGAGAGGCGGACACCTTCGCCAAGCTGCTGCTCGATCACGTGGCGCGGCACGGCGATCGTACGGCGATTCGCGAGAAGGATCTCGGCATCTGGCAGTCGTGGACCTGGGCCGAGGTGCTCGACGAGGTCCGCGCGCTCGCCTGCGGCTTGGCGACGTTGGGATTCCAGCGCGGCGACAAGCTCGCGATCATCGGCGACAACCGGCCGCGGCTCTACTGGGGCATGGTGGCGGCCCAAGCGCTCGGCGGCGTGCCGGTGCCGATCTATCAGGACTCGGTGGCCAAGGAGATGGCCTTCGTCCTCGACCACGCCGACGTTCGCTTCGCGCTCGCCGAGGACCAGGAGCAGGTCGACAAGCTGATCCAGATCCGGCCCGAGTGCCCCAAGCTCGAGCACGTCGTCTACGACGACCCGCGCGGGATGCGGAACTACGCCCAGCCCTGGCTCCACGACTTCGAATCGGTGCAAGAGGCGGGCCGGGCGCATCACGACGCGCACCCCGATTTCTTCGAGGCCGAGATCGCCAAGTCGAAGGGCGACGACATCGCCATCATCCTTTACACCTCGGGCACGACGGGGACGCCCAAGGGCGTGATGCTGACCTTCGACAACGTGATCGTCTCGGCCCGCAACGGGGCCCTGCGCGAAGGGCTCACCATCGACGAGGAGGTCGTCGCCTATCTGCCGATGGCGTGGGTCGGCGACAACATCTTCTCGTTCGCTCAGTCCTATGTGGTCGGGTTCTGCGTCAACTGCCCCGAGAGCAGCGCGACCGTGATGCAGGACATCCGCGAGATCGGGCCGACCTACTTCTTCGCGCCGCCGCGCATCTTCGAGAACATCCTCACCCAGGTCATGATCCGCATGGAGGACGCCTCGTGGGTCAAGCGCCGGATGTTCGAGTACTTCATGGGCGTCGCCCGGCGGGTCGGGATGGACATCCTGGAGAAGCGCCCGGTCCCGTTCGGCGACCGCCTGCTCTATGCGATCGGGCGGGTGCTGGTCTACGGGCCGCTGCGCAACGCGCTCGGGCTGTCGCGGATTCGCGTCGCTTACACCGCGGGCGAGGCGATCGGCCCCGACATCTTCCGCTTCTACCGCTCGCTCGGGATAAACCTCAAACAGATCTACGGCATGACCGAGGCGGCGGTCTTCGTGACCATCCAGCCCGACAACGAGGTCAAGACCGACACCGTGGGCACGCCGTGCATCGACGTCGACATCCGCATCGGCGACGACGGCGAGGTGGTGTTCAAAAGCCCGGGCGTCTTCCCCGGTTACTACAAGAACCCCGAGGCGACCGCCCAGGCCAAGACCGCCGACGGCTGGTTCCATACCGGCGATGCGGGTTACTTCGACGAAGACGGCCATCTCAAGATCATCGACCGGGCGAAGGACGTCGGCCGGCTTAACGACGGCACCATGTTCGCGCCCAAGTATCTCGAGAACAAGCTCAAGTTCTTCCCCCACATCAAAGAGGCCGTGACCTTCGGCGACGGCCGCGACTTCGCGACCGCGTTCATCAACATCGACCTCGAGGCGGTCGGCAACTGGGCCGAGCGCCGCGGCATCACCTATGGCAGCTACCAGGAGCTCGCCGCCGAGCCCCGGGTCTACGCGTTGATCCAGGAGGAGGTCGAGCAGGTCAACCGCGATCTCGCCGCCGATCCCCATCTCGCGGGCTCGCAGATCCGGCGTTTCCTGATCCTGCACAAGGAGCTCGACGCCGACGACGGCGAGCTCACGCGCACCCGCAAGGTCCGCCGCCGTTTCGTCGCCGAGAAGTACGCGACCCTGATCGAGGCTTTGTACGCGGGGGCGAGCCACGCGATGATCGAGACCGAGGTGACCTACGAAGACGGCCGCAAGGGCGTGGTCCGCGCCGATCTCGAGATCCGCGACGCGGCGACCGTAGAGGTTCCGACGCCCGAGCTGCGCAAGGCAGGCTGAGCATGACCCTGACCGAACCGACCCCGACCCCGGCCGAGAACGCCGTTCCGCCCGCGCCCGAGCGCCGCATCGGCGACGTGCTGCTCAAAGTCGAGAACATCAGCCTGTCGTTCGGCGGGGTGGCGGCGCTCTCCGAGGTGAGCTTCGAGATCCGCGAGCACGAGATCTTCGCCATCATCGGCCCCAACGGCGCCGGGAAGAGCTCGATGCTCAACGTGATCAACGGTTTCTATCATCCCCAGAAGGGGCGGATCACCTATCGCGGCACGACCCGGCGCCGGATGCGTCCGCATGAGGCGGCCGCGCAAGGAATCGCGCGGACCTTCCAGAACATCGCCCTGTTCAAGGGCATGACGACCCTCGACAACATCATGACCGGAAGACTCCTCAAGATGCGCCGCAACCTCTTCTGGCAGGCGCTCTACTGGGGGCCGGCGCGGCGCGAGGAGCTCGAGCACCGCGCCTTCGTCGAGCACATCATCGACTTTCTCGAAATCCAGGCGATCCGCAAGACGCCCGTGGGGCGGCTGCCCTATGGCCTTCAGAAACGGGTCGAGCTCGGCCGCGCGCTCGCCGCCGAGCCGCATCTGTTGCTGCTCGACGAGCCGATGGCCGGAATGAACGTCGAGGAGAAGGAGGACATGTCGCGGTTCATCCTCGACGTGAACGAGGAGTTCGGCACCACCATCGCGCTGATCGAGCACGACATGGGGGTGGTCATGGATCTCTCGGACCGGGTGATCGTGCTCGATTACGGCCGCAAGATCGCCGATGGCGCGCCCGACGAGGTGCGCAGCGACCAGGCCGTGATCGACGCCTACCTCGGCGTCTCCCACGACTGAGGCGAGGACGGGCCATGGACTTTCTTTACAGCCTTTTCGTCGCGCCGTTCCTCGACATCGCCTCGTCCCCGATCTTCTTCGCCGAGGTGGTGGTCGGCGGCCTTCTGACCGGGGTGATGTACTCGCTGGTCGCGCTCGGCTTCGTGCTCATCTTCAAGGCTTCGGGCGTGTTCAACTTCGCCCAAGGGGTGATGGTTTTGTTCGCCGCGCTCACCTTGGTCGGCCTGATGGAGAAAGGGGCGCCGATCTGGCTCGCGCTCGCGCTCACGGTCGTCATCATGACGGCGCTCGCGGTCGTGATCGAACGCGTCATGCTGCGCTATCTCGTCAACCAGTCCGATATCACCTTGTTCATGGTGACCATCGGGCTCGCCTTCGTTCTTCAGGGGCTGGGCGAGACCCTGTGGGGGCGCGACGTTAAACCCCTCGACATCGGGATTCCCGACAAATCCTTCGAAGTCGCCGGCATGCTGCTCAACGAGTTCGACCTGTTCGCCGCCGCTTCGGGCGCGGTGATGGTCGCGGTGCTCGCCGTGTTCTTCCAGTACACCCGCATCGGACGCGCGTTGCGCGCGGTCGCCGACGATCATCAGGCGGCGCTGTCGGTCGGGATTCCGCTGCGCACCATCTGGATCATCGTCTGGTCGGTGGCCGGTCTCGTCGGACTGGTGGCCGGCATCATGTGGGGCGCCAAGAGCGGGGTTCAGTTCTCGCTCTCGCTGATCGCGCTCAAGGCGCTGCCGGTCCTCATTCTGGGCGGTTTCACCTCGGTGCCCGGCGCGATCGTCGGCGGGCTCATCATCGGGGTCGGGGAGAAAATCGCCGAGGTCTATTGGGGGCCGGCGGTCGGCGGCGCGATCGAGAACTGGTTCGCTTACATGCTCGCGCTCGTGTTCCTGCTGTTCCGGCCGCAGGGGCTGTTCGGCGAGCGCATCATCGAACGGGTCTGAGGGCCAGAGCGGCGGAAGGGAAAGCGGGGAGACCGAGATGTTCTATCGCGAGGCCGGGCAGTTCAAGACCAGCTACGCCGAGGATCAGGCGATCTTTCCGATCGCCCAGGACCGCTGGTTCGTGGCCGCAATGCTGGTGGCGGCCTATGTGGTGGTGCCCTTCGTCGCCAACGAGTACTGGCTTCAGGCCGTGCTGATCCCGTTTCTGATTTTTTCATTGGCGGCGATCGGGCTCAACCTGCTTACCGGCTATGCGGGCCAGCTTTCGCTCGGCACCGGGGGGTTCATGGCGGTGGGCGGCTATATGGCTTACAAGCTCACGACCGCCTTCCCCGACCTCAACATCGTGGTCGTCTTCCTGCTCGCCGGAGCGATCGCGGCCGGGGTGGGGCTTTTGTTCGGCATTCCCAGCCTGCGGATCAAGGGGTTTTACCTCGCGGTGGCGACGCTCGCCGCCCAGTTCTTCCTCGGCTGGCTGTTCAACAAGGTGCCCTGGTTCTACAACTACCAGTCCTCGGGCACGATCACCGCGCCGCCGCGCGAGATGTTCGGGGTTCTGGTCACCGGGCCGGCGGCCACCGCGGAGGCGCGCTACATGGTCGCGCTCGTGCTCGTGAGCCTGTTCGCGCTCGCCGCCAAGAACCTGGTCCGGGGCCGGGTGGGGCGGTCGTGGATGGCGGTCCGCGACATGGACATCGCCGCCGAGATCATCGGCATTCCGCTGCTTCGCGCCAAGCTCACCGCCTTCGCCATCAGCTCGTTCTACTGCGGCGTCGCCGGCGCGATGATGGTGTTCCTGTGGCTCGGCTCGGCCGAGACCGAGGCGTTCGACATCTTCGTTTCCTTCGACGTTCTGTTCATGATCATCATCGGCGGGCTGGGCTCGATCTTGGGTTCGTTCCTGGGCGCGGCCTTCATCGTGCTGGTGCCGATCCTGCTGACCAACACGCCGCAGCTCTTCGGCGTGGAGATGGCGATCGACCTCCAGAAGGACATCGAGATCATGTTGTTCGGCTCGATGATCATCTTTTTCCTGATCGTCGAGCCCCACGGGCTCGCCCGGTTGTGGCAGATCACGAAGGAGAAGCTGCGGTTGTGGCCGTTTCCGTACTGACCGCGCCTTAAGCGTTTCGCCGGCGCGGCGTTGGCGGGGCCGCGGCGGCGTGTTAGCCTGAACGTGGAGACGTTTCGCCGTTCGGGATCTTGGCGAACCGCCATCAGACAGGGAGACTTGCAATGAGATTTCGTCATCTTGCCCTGGCCCTCCTGGGGACCGCGGTCGGCCTGACGGGGTTGACCGCGGCGGAGCCGGCCGCGGCGCAGAACGAGCAGTTCTTCCCCATGCTCGTCTACCGCACCGGGCCTTACGCCCCGAGTGGCATTCCCGTGGCCAACGGGTTCCGCGATTACTACACGCTCATCAACAAGCGCGACGGCGGCATCAACGGCGTCAAGATCGTGTTCGAGGAGTGCGAGACCCAGTACAACACCAAGCTCGGGGTCGAGTGCTACGAGAAGCTCAAGAACAAGGGGCCGACCGGCGCCTCGCTGTTCAACCCGTACTCGACGGGCATCACCTATCAGCTCATCCCGAAGGCCTCGGTGGACAAGATCCCCATCCTGTCCATGGGCTATGGGCGCACGGCGGCCGCCGACGGCCGGGTGTTCCCCTGGGTGTTCAACTTCCCCACCACCTACTGGAGCCAGGCCTCGGCCTTCATCCGCTACGTCGCCCAGCAGGAAGGCGGGTTCGACAAGCTCAAGGGCAAGAAGATCGCCCACGTCTACCACAACTCGGCCTATGGCAAAGAGGCCAACCCGACGCTCAAGATCCTGTCCAAGAAGTACGGCTTCGACCTCAAGCTCCTCGCCGTCGACCATCCGGGACAGGAGCAGGGCGCGACCTGGCTTCAGATCCGTCGCTATCGCCCCGACTGGATCTTCATGTCGGGCTGGGGGGTGATGAACCAGGTCGCCATCAAGGAGGCCGCCTCCATCAACTTCCCGATGGACCACTTCGTCGGGAACTGGTGGTCGGGCTCCGACGCCGACGTGATTCCCGCCGGCAAAGGCGCAACCGGGTACAAGTCGGCGACCTTCCACGGCGCCGGCGCCAACTGGAAGGTTCACCAGGACATCGTCAAGTACGTCTACGGAGGCGACGAGGCCAAGGCCCGGGCCAACAAGCTGGGCGAGGTGCTGTACAACCGCGGCCTCGTCAACGCGATGTTCAGCGTCGAAGCCGTGCGCACGGCGATGGGCAAGTTCGGCAACAAGCCGATGACCGGCGAGCAGGTGCGCTGGGGCCTCGAGAACCTGAACGTGACCGAGGCGACGCTTAAGAAGCTCGGCATGGATGGCTTCACCCGGCCGGTGCACGTGTCCTGCGCCGACCACGAAACCGGCGGGCCGATCATCATCCAGCAGTGGGACGGGTCCAAGTGGAACATGGTGTCCGACTGGGTTCCGCCGATCCGCGAGGTGGTGCGGCCGCTGATCGAGGAGGCCGCGGCGGCCTACGCCAAGGAGAACGGCATCACGCCGCGCTCCTGCCAGTAGGCGTCGAGAGTCCAGGATCTTTCGAACGGTGAGCGGGATCCCCAGTCAGGCCACGGCGCCGGCGGCGGAAGCCGCCGGCGCCAGGCCGCTTCTCGAGGTCAACAACATCGAGGTCATCTACGATCATGTGATTTTGGTGCTCAAGGGGGTCTCGCTCAGCGTTCCCGTGGGCGGCATCGTCGCCTTGCTCGGCGCCAACGGCGCCGGCAAGACGACCACGCTCAAGGCGGTCTCCAACCTTCTGCGCGCCGAGCGCGGCGACGTCACCAAAGGCTCGATCGAGTTCGCGGGCGAGCGCATCGACCGGCTTTCGCCCGACACCCTGGTCAAGCGCGGAGTCATTCAGGTGATGGAAGGCCGCCACTGCTTCGAGCACCTGACGATCGAGGAGAACCTCTTGACCGGGGCCTATACGCGCCGCGACGGAACGGCCGCGATCCAGGAGGATCTGGAGCGGGTCTACAGCTACTTCCCCCGCCTCAAGGAGCGCCGCCGCGCCCAGGCGGGCTACACCTCGGGCGGCGAGCAGCAGATGTGCGCGATTGGGCGCGCGTTGATGTCGAAGCCCAGGATGATCCTTCTCGACGAGCCGTCGATGGGGCTCGCGCCCCAGCTCGTCGAAGAGATCTTCGAGATCGTTCGACAGCTCAACGAAAAGGAAGGCGTGACCTTCCTGCTCGCCGAGCAGAACACCAACATGGCGCTGCGCTACGCGCGTTACGGCTACATCCTGGAGAACGGGCGGGTCGTGCTCGACGGCGAGGCCGCGGCCCTCAAAGAGAACGAGGACGTCAAAGAGTTCTACCTCGGCCTTAGCGCCGGCGGGCGCAAGAGCTACCGCGACGTCAAGCACTACAAGCGCCGGAAGCGCTGGCTTTAAGGATCGCGGCATGGACGAGGCGTACTACGACGCGCGCGAGACGCGCGATCCCCAAGAGCGCGAGGCCGACCTCTTCGCCCGGCTTCCGGCCCAGATCGCGCACGCCAAGGCGAAAGCGCCCTACTTCGCCGCCCTATTGGCCGAGGTGGACCCGGCCGCGGTCGCCGATCGCGCCGCGCTCGCCGCGCTCCCTCTCACTCGCAAGTCCGCGTTGATCGATCTTCAACGCGACCGGCCGCCGTTCGGCGGGCTAGCGGCCGAAGGCGTAGCGATCCGGCGAATGTTCTGCTCGCCGGGGCCGATCTACGAGCCCGAGGGGCGCGTCGACGATTACTGGCGGATGGCCCGGGCGCTCTATGCCGCGGGCTTTCGTAAAGACGACATTCTGCACAACACCTTCGCCTATCATCTGACGCCGGCCGGCGCCATGGTCGAAAGCGGCGCTCGGGCCATCGGCTGCACGGTCGTGCCGGGCGGGGTGGGCAACACCGAGCACCAGGCCGCGGCGATGGCCCATCTCGGCGCCACCGGCTATGTTGGGACGCCGTCGTTCTTGCGGATCCTTCTCGAACGCGCCGACGAAGACGGGCTCGATCTTTCGCGGCTGTCCAAGGCGCTGGTCTCGGGCGAGGCGCTGACCCCGGCGCTGGCCGCGACCTTCAAGCGCCGCGGCATCGGCGTCTTCCAGTGCTACGCCACCGCCGACCTCGGGCTTATCGCATACGAGACCCCCGCCCGCGAAGGAATGGTGATCGACGAGGACGTGATCGTCGAGATCGTTACGCCGGGCACCGGAACCCCGGTTCCCGAGGGCGAGGTCGGCGAGGTCGTGGTCACCGTCTTCTCCGAGGTCTATCCGCTCATCCGCTTCGCGACCGGCGATCTGTCGGCGATTCTGCCCGGCCCTAGCCCCTGCGGGCGGACCAACGCGCGCCTTCGCGGCTGGCTCGGGCGCGCCGATCAGACCACCAAGGTCAAGGGCATGTTCGTCCATCCCGAGCAGATCGCCGCCGTCGTCGCCCGGCATCCCGAGATCGTCAAGGCGCGGCTGGTGGTCGATCAGAGCGACGGGGTCGACGTCATGACGCTGCGCTGCGAGGTCGAAGGCGCGCAGGCCGGGCTCGCCGCGGCGATCGCCGAGACGCTTCATGCGGTGTGCAAGCTCAAGGGCCGGGTCGAGACCGTCGCGCCGGGAAGCCTGCCAAAGGACGGCAAGGTCATCGATGACGTTCGCAAACTGGTCTGAGACCGCTTCCGCCGCGCGCCACAGCGAACCGCGGTGAGCGCCGTGGCGGCGCGGGGGCTCGCGGCCGAGGCGCTCGACTGCGTGCGCGGCGACCGGGTCGTGTTCACCGGCGTCTCGTTTGCGCTTGAACCGGGCGCGGCGCTGGTGCTCACCGGCGCCAACGGAACCGGCAAATCGAGCCTTCTGCGTCTTATCGCGGGCCTGCTTAAGCCCGCGGGCGGGCGCATCCTGTGGGACGGCGTGGATGTCGCCGAGGATCGGGTGGCGCACGCGGCCCGGTTTCGGTACGTCGGCCATCAAAACGCCCTTAAGCCGGCGCTGAGCGTCGCCGAGAACCTCGCCTTCTGGGCGGGATTGCACGGCGCGCCGAGGGCCGCCGCGGCCGCGGTTGCGGCGGCGCTCGAGCGGCTCGGCCTCGACCATCTCGCGAAGGTGCCCGCCCAGCTTCTTTCGGCCGGCCAGCGCCGAAGGCTCGCGCTCGCCCGGATCGCGGTCGCGCCCGCGCCCTTGTGGCTCTTGGACGAGCCGACGGTGACGCTCGATCAGGAATCGGTCGCCACGGTCGAGAAGCTGATGGCCGATCATTGCGCGAACGGCGGCTTGATCGTGGTTGCGACCCATATCGGGCTCAAGGTTCCCAACGCGGCGGTGCTGACGTTGGGCGAAGAAACGGAAGAGGCATGAGCCGTTTTCTCTGGATCGTGCGCCGCGAGCTCCAGCTCGCCTTCAGGCGCGGCGGCGACAGCGCCAATGTGGTCGTTTTCTTCGTGCTCGCGATCACTCTGTTCCCGTTCGGCGTCGGCCCCGATCCCAACACGCTCGCCCGGATCGCGGCGGGAACCATATGGGTGGCGGCGCTGCTCGCCGCGATGCTCGCTCTCGACCGTTTGTTTCGCGCCGATCACGACGACGGCAGTCTCGAGCTTCTCGTGCTCGCGCCGCTGCCGCTCGAAATCGTGGTGCTCGCCAAATGCGCCGCGCACTGGTTAAGCACCGGGCTCCCCTTGGTGATCGCGGCGCCAATCCTGGCGGTGCTGATGAACATGGACGCCGCCGGCTTCGCGACCCTGGTGACGGCGATGCTGATCGGCACCCCGGTGCTCAGCCTGGTCGGGGCCATCGGGGCGGCGTTGACGGTCAGCCTGCGTCGGGGCGGGGTGCTCGTCAGTCTTCTTGTCTTGCCGCTTTATATTCCGGTGCTTATCTTTGGCGTAGGCGCCGTGGACGCCGCGATCTACGGGCTCGACGCCCAGCCCCATCTCATGGTGCTGGGCGGCCTGCTTGCAGCTTCGATCGTGCTGTGTCCCTGGGCGAGCGCCGCGGCGCTTCGTCTTTCGTTCGAATAGGCCGTGACGGCCGCAGGACGCAGCGCAGGTCTGGAACCGTCCAGGAATAGAAGCCGATGGCCGTGTTCAACTACTTCGCCAATCCCGCCCGCTTCATGCGCCTCGCACGCGTTCTTACGCCTTGGTTGGGCTGGATTACCGCGGCGCTGATCGCCGTCGGCCTTTACCTCGCGCTGTTCGTCGCTCCGCCCGATTATCAGCAGGGTGAAAGCGTGCGAATCATGTATCTCCACGTGCCGGCCGCTTGGATGGCGTTGTTCGTCTACACCACCATGGCGGCGGCGAGCGCGGTGGCTTTGATCTGGAAGCACCCGCTCGCCGACATCGCGGCCAGGAACTGCGCGCCGATCGGGGCGGCGTTCACCTTCATCGCGCTGGTGACCGGTTCGCTCTGGGGAAAACCGATGTGGGGAACCTGGTGGGTCTGGGACGCCCGGCTGACCTCGGTGCTGGTGCTGTTTTTCCTCTATCTCGGCTACATGGCGCTCGCCAACGCCTTCGACGATCCGGCGCGGGGGGCGAAGGCGTCGGCCATTCTCGCGCTCGTCGGCTTCGTCAACATCCCGATCATCAAGTTCTCGGTCGACTGGTGGAACACCCTGCACCAGCCGGCAAGCGTGATGCGCGCCGGGGGGCCGACGATCGCCACTTCGATGCTGGTGCCGTTGCTGATCATGGCGGTCGGCTTCACGACCTACTTTTTCGCCGTTCTCCTGATCCGGATGCGGGCCGACATCACCGCGCGCAAGATCCGCGCCCTGCATATCGTTCAGGTCAACCGTCGTCCGACGGCGGCCACCACGGCGCGCGCCTGATCCCGCAGGTTCCCGGTTCTTGATTCAGATCAAGCCACGCGCCATCCGCTGTGGTAAAGCACCGTACGAGGCCGCAAGCGCGCCGTATGGGCCGACCGCGCGCGACTAGACGCCGGCGCGAGGCCTGCCTATATGCATCCTGACTTGCGGCAGCGCGCCGCCGAAATCGGACGGCGGCGGAAAGGAGCAGCTTGAACGCGTTGCGGGACTTCCTGTCGATGGGCGGCTACGGCGCTTTCGTCTGGCCGGCGTTCGCGGTCACGGCGGTCATTATGGTCGCCGTGCTCATCGCAAGCGTGAAGGGGCTTCGCGCTCGCGAGGCCGAGCTCGAATCGCTCCAACGCGACGCGGCGCGACCGGAGGGCGATCATGAAACGTAAGCACCGCCGTCTGGTCTTCGTGCTTGTCGGCATGGCCGGGCTCGGAATCGCCGCAGCGCTCGTGCTCAACGCGTTCCGCGACAACCTGGTCTTCTTCTACAGCCCGAGCGAGATCATCGCCAAGCACGTGCCCGAAGGACGCCGGCTTCGCGTCGGCGGCTTGGTCGAGGAAGGCAGCGTGCGCCGCCTCGACGACGGGCTGACGGTCGAATTCCGGGTGACCGATCTTTCCGACACCATCGACGTCGTGTTCAGGGGCGTGCTCCCCGACCTGTTCCGCGAGGGCCAGGGCGTGGTCGCCGAAGGGAGTCTAAGGCCCGACGGGGTGTTCGTCGCCGATACCGTGCTCGCCAAGCACGACGAGCAATACATGCCGCCCGAAGTCGCCGATGCGCTCAAGAAGTCGGGCCAATGGAAGGGAGCTCAGGCCGAATGATCCCAGAGATCGGACATTTCGCACTTATCCTCGCTTTTATGGTCGCCCTCGCGCAGGGCGTCGTACCTCTGGTGGGCGCCCAGCGCGGCGATACGGCCTGGATGGCGGCGGCCCGACCTATGGCGACGGCGCAGTTTCTGCTCATCGCCACCGGCTTTCTGGCGCTGGTCTACGCCTATATGGTTTCGGACTTCAGCGTCGCCAATGTGGCCGAGAACTCGAACTCGGCGATGCCTTTTCTCTACAAGATCACGGGCGTGTGGGGGAACCACGAAGGCTCGCTCGTGCTGTGGGTGCTGATCCTTTCCCTGTTCGGCCTCGGAATCGCGTCGTTCGGCAACAACCTGCCGCCGGCGCTGCGGGCGCGGGTGCTTGCGGTTCAGGCCCTGATCGCGGTCGGCTTTCTCGCCTTTCTCCTGTTTACGTCGAACCCGTTTCTGCGCCTTGATCCGGCGCCGCTCGACGGGCGCGACCTCAACCCGCTTCTCCAGGATCCGGGGCTCGCCTTTCACCCGCCCTTTCTCTACCTTGGCTATGTCGGCTTTTCGGTGACTTTCGCGTTCGCGGTCGCGGCGCTGATCGAAGGCCGAGTCGACGCCGCCTGGGCGCGGTGGGTCCGTCCGTGGACGTTGGCCGCCTGGATCTTCCTGACCCTGGGCATCGTGATCGGAAGCGTGTGGGCGTACTACGAGCTCGGCTGGGGCGGGTTCTGGTTCTGGGATCCGGTCGAGAACGCCTCCTTCATGCCCTGGCTCGTAGGGACCGCGCTTTTGCACTCGGCGATCGTGACCGAGAAGCGCGACACCTTGAAGAGCTGGACGATCCTGCTCGCCATTCTCACCTTCTCGCTCAGCCTGCTCGGCACCTTCCTGGTGCGCTCGGGCGTGCTGACCTCGGTCCACGCCTTTGCGACCGATCCCGCGCGCGGCCTGTTTATCCTCGCCTTCCTGTTCATTGTGGTCGGCGGCTCGCTGATGCTCTATGCGATCCGCGCCCCCCAGCTCAAGTCGGGAGGCCTGTTCGCGCCGATTTCCCGCGAAGGCACCTTGGTGCTTAACAATGTTCTTCTCTCGACCGCTTGCGCGACCGTTCTACTCGGAACCCTGTACCCGCTGATCCTCGATGCGGTCGGCGGCGGCAAGATTTCCGTCGGCCCGCCGTACTTCGATGCGACTTTCGCGCCCATCATGACCCCGTTGATCATTCTCGCCGCGATCGGGCCGTTGATGCCGTGGAAGCGCGCCGATCTGGCGGGCGTCGTCGGCCGGCTCAAGCTGCTCTTCGCGGCCGCCGTTCTCGTCGCGCTTGTGAGCTGGTTCCTCACCACCGGCTCTTCGCCCTTGCCGGCGTTCGGCATGGGGCTCGCCGCGTGGCTGTTCGTCGGCACGGTGGTCGAGTTCACCGATCGGATTAAGCTGTTCCGTATCCCGCTCGCCAAGAGCTGGAACCGCGCCCGCCACCTGCCGCGGGCGGCCTGGGGCATGACGATCGCGCACCTCGGCCTCGCCATCGTGCTCGCCGGCATCGTCGGCGCCCAGTCCTGGCGGATCGAGAAGCTCCAAGTGATGAGCGAAGGCGATACGGTCACGCTTGCCGGCTATACCCTGCGCTTCGACGGCGTTCGCGAGGTTCCGGGCCCCAACTACGTCGCGCGGCGGGCGACCTTCGTGGTCACGCGCGACGGGAAGGAGGTGACCCGGATGTACCCCGAGAAGCGCGTCTATAACGGCGGCGGGCCGCCGACGACAGAGGCGGCGATCTACACGAACGGCTTCGCCGACCTTTATGCGGTCGTCAGCGATCCGGTCGAGGGCGGCGGTTACGGGACGCGGATCTACTACAATCCTCTCGTGCCCTGGATGTGGACCGGGGCGCTGCTTCTGGCCGTCGGCGGGCTGGTCAGTCTTTCCGATCGTCGCCACCGCATCGGCGCGCCGTCGCGAAGGCGCGCGCCGGCCGGAGCCAAGCCGCAGGCCGCCTAACGATGACGACGGCGCGACTCCGCTTTGCTTTGCCGCTGGGGGCTTTTGTCGCGCTCGCCGTCGCGCTTGGCATCGGGCTGACGCTTAGGCCCGACCTTATCCCCTCGGCGTTGATCGGCAAGTCGGCGCCCGAGTTCTCGCTGCCGCCCATCGAAGGCCGCACGGACGGTTTTGCGCGCAGCGATCTCATGGGCAAGACCAGCCTGGTCAACGTGTTCGCGTCCTGGTGCATTCCTTGCCGGGCCGAGCATCCGCTGTTGACCCGACTCGGCCAGGAAAGCGGCGTTCCCATCTTCGGGATCAACTACAAGGACAAGCCGGCCGACGTTCGGCGTTGGCTTGACGAACTCGGCGATCCCTACACCCGCATCGGCGCCGACCGCGATGGCCGGGTGGCGATCGATTGGGGCGTGTATGGGTTGCCCGAAACCTTCGTGGTCGATCGCCGGGGACGCATCGTCTACAAGCAGATCGGCCCCCTGACTCCCAAGGACATCGAGGAGACGATCATGCCCATCCTCGCGAGGTTGCGGAAATGAAAGCGCCCGCGATCCTTCTCGCCGTGGGGCTCGCGCTCGCCGTCGTCGTAACGACGACGCCCATACCGGCGCTGGCCATCAGCGCGACCGAAACCCTCGACGATCCGGTTCTGGAGGCGCGGGCGCGGGCGATCGGCAAACAGCTTCGCTGTTTGGTTTGCCAGAACCAGTCGATCGACGAATCGGATGCCGATCTCGCCAAGGACATCCGGCGGCTTGTGCGCGAACAGCTCGTCGCCGGCAAGTCCGACGAAGAGATCATCGGCTATCTCGTCTCGCGCTATGGTGACTTCATCCTCCTCAAGCCGCCGTTCAAGGTCAAAACCTGGGCCCTTTGGATCGGGCCAGGGGTTCTGCTCTTGGTCGGCGGTTTTGGGGCCTTCATATACCTCCGCCGCCGCGCGCGCTCGCGCGAAGCCGTCGTCCCTCTCAACGAGGACGAGCGGCGGCGGCTCGAAGAGCTTCTCGAAAGCGGGTAGGTCATGCTTCTTTATGTCGCGTTTGGCGCGATGACGGCGGCTGTTGTGGCCCTGCTCGTCGTGCCCCTTCTTCGCCGGCCTCCCGGGGCCGCGTCACGGGTTGCGTATGATCTCGAGATCTATCGCGACCAGCTTAGCGAGCTCGACCGCGATCTCGCCCGCGGCCTGATCGGGCGCGAAGAGGCCGACGCCGCACGGATCGAGATCGAGCGGCGCATGCTCGCCGCCGCCGAAGGCGAGAAGGTCCAGAAGTCCGGCGGGCGGCGAATCCACTCGTTCGTTGCCGCCGCCGCGATCATCGTTCTCGTGCCGCTGGCCGCGGGCGGGCTTTACTTGTGGCAGGGGTCTCCCGGTCTCGAGAGCAAGCCCTATGCCGAGCGCGAGGCCGAACGCGCCGCCGCCCAGGCCGCCCGCGAGCAGGCGGCCAGCATAGAGCAGATGGTGGTCCGGCTCGCCAAACGCCTCGAACGCCAGCCCGACGATCTCCGGGGCTGGCTGTTGCTCGCCCGGTCCTATCGGGCGCTCGAGCGCTACGACGATTCGGTTTCCGCGCTTGAGCGGGCCGCTAAGATATCGAACGACGATCCGAGCATCATTGCGCTTCTTGGCGAGGCGCGCGTATTCGCCGCCCAAGGCGTCGTCACCCCGGCGGCCCGGAAGGATTTCGAGACGGCGCTCGCCGCCGACGCCTCGGAGCCGGCGGCTCGCTTCTACCTCGCGCTCGCCAAGGCCCAGGCCGGTGACGTGCGGAGCGCGCTCGAGGATTGGGTCGCGCTTGAGCGCGATTCTCCTCCCGAGGCGTCGTATCTCCCGTCGCTGCGCGCGCGCATCAACGAAACCGCCCGCGCCCTCGGCATCGACATCGCGACCCTGCGCCCGCCCGAAGAGTCGACCGGAAAGAAACCGAAAGACCTTTCGGCCGAAGAGCAGCGCCAGATGATCCGCGACATGGTGGATCGCCTCGCCGAGCGGCTCAAGAACGAGCCCGACGATCTCAAGGGCTGGTTGCGGCTCGGGCGTTCGTACCGGGTGCTCGGAGAGCGGGAAAAGGCGCGCGAGGCCTTTGCCCAGGCGGTGAAGCTCGCCCCCGACGACGTCGAGGTGCTCCAGCGCTATGTGGTGGCGATCGTCGAGGCCGCGCCCGACGGCGCGCCGCTGACCGACGAGGCGATCCAGGTCGCCGAACGGCTCGCCGCTCTCGATGACAAGAACCAACAGGCGCTCTGGCTTCTCGGCCGGGCGGCGGCCGAGAAGGGCGATATCAAGCGCGCCCGTGAGATGTGGCGGCGTCTGTTGGGCGAGCTCACCCCGGGAAGCGCCGATCACACCGCCATCAAACAGGCGATCGATTCGCTCGACCGGCTTCCGTCCGGCGGTTGATCGTCGCTAAACTCCCCGCCGCGAGACCGGGGAGGAAGCGGCATGGACGATATCGTCATCATCGGCGGCGGCATCGTGGGCTCCTCCGTCGCCTACCACTTGGCGGTCGCGGGCGCGGATGCGCGGATCACGGTGATCGAGCGCGATCCCGCTTACGAATTCGCCTCGACGCCGCGCTCGGCGGGCGGCGTGCGCCAGCAGTTCAGCCTGCCCGAGAACAT
>CAYYWV010000045.1:0-21458 GCA_964475385.1 uncultured Alphaproteobacteria bacterium
AGGGCGAGGCCCTCATCCTGAGCACGGTCGAAGGATGAGGGCCTCGGTCCCATAGGCCGTTCAAAGGCGAAATGGCATTATTTTCTGAATATGCGCGAAATTACTGATCTAGAAATCAAAAAACGCCTCGCCTTCGACAATCCCTGGTGGGAGGACGGCGCGGTGCCGGCGGCGTTCCGGGACTGGCCGCGCCGCATGTACTTCGACCGCTTCGTGCGGCTCGTCCAGCAAACGGCGGTCAACCGCGCCGTTATCCTGATGGGGCCGCGCCGGGTCGGCAAGACGGTGATGCTCACCCAGGCGGTCCAAAAGCTGATCGACGACGGCATTGCGCCGCGCCGCATCTGTTACGTCTCGGTCGATACCCCGACCTATACGGGAATCCCGCTCGAGCGCCTGCTCGCCTGGTTCATGGAGATCCACGGCCACAGGCGGGGCGATCCCCTTTATATGATCTACGACGAGATCCAGTATCACCCCGACTGGGAGCGGCACCTCAAGTCGCTGGTCGATTCCTATCCGGCGGTCCGCTTCGTCGCTTCGGGCTCGGCGGCGGCCGCGCTCAAGATGAAAAGCGACGAATCAGGGGCCGGCCGGTTCACCGACTTTCTGCTTCCCCCGCTCAACTTCGCCGAGTTCCTGACGTTCAAGGGAATTACGAAAACGAAAGACAGCGTCGAAGACGCCTTGTCGGAGCTTTCGAGCCTCGGTTCAAAACGGCTCAACGACGCATTCGTCGATTACGTCAATTACGGCGGCTTTCCCGAAACGGCGCTGAAGGCCGAGGCGCGCGAGGCGATGGACCGCTTCGTCGCCCAGGACATCGTCGACAAGGTGCTGCTGCGCGACCTCCCCAGCCTTTACGGCATTCAAGACACCCAGGAGCTCAAGCGCTTCTTCACGGTGCTCGCCTACAACACGGGCATGGAGGTGTCGTTCGAGGGGCTTGCGAAGGCCTCGGGCGTCGCCAAGAACACCTTGCGTAAGTATCTCGACTACCTGGAAGCGGCCTTCCTGATTTCGCGGCTCTATCGGGTCGACCTGAACGCAAAGCGGTTCCGCCGCGTGACCCGCTTCAAGGTCTACCTGACGAACCCCAGCATCCGCGCGGCGTTGTTCGAGCCCGTGAGCGCCGCCGACGAAACCATGGGCCACATGGCGGAAACGGCCGTGGTTGCGCATTTGGCCGTGTCCGCGGCCGCCTCGCTCTATAGCTATGCTCGCTGGGACAAGGGCGAGGTCGATCTGGTTTCAATCGACCCCGGGCGGCAAAAGCCGACGGAAGCCATCGAGATCAAGTGGTCCGATCGCGCGGCCGAAGACCCCCGGAACGAATTGGCGGGGCTTCTGTCCTTCTGCCGGGCGAACGGCTTGCGTCAGGCGTGGGTCTATTCGCGGTCCGTCTCCGCCGAGACCGAATGCGCCGGGGTGAGGCTCGACTTCGCGCCGATCAGCGCCATGTGCGCCGTGACGGCGCATGTCCTGATCGAGGGCGCGCTCGAACGGGGCCTCGATCCGCTTGCGTTGAAGGCGCTGCTCGGCCCGCCTGTTACCCCCGCTGGCGGTTGAGGAGGCGCAGGCGCAGCGCGTTGAGGCGGATGAAGCCGGCGGCGTCCTGCTGGTTGTAGACCTGGTCGGCCTCGAAGGTCACGTGCTCCTGGCTGTAGAGGCTGTCGGGCGAGCGCCGCCCGAGCACGGTGACCGAGCCCTTGTAGAGCTTGACCCGCACGACGCCGTTCACGCGCTCCTGGCTTTTGTCGATGGCGGCCTGGAGCATTTCGCGCTCGGGCGAGAACCAGAAGCCGTTGTAGACCAGCTCGGCGTAGCGCGGCATGAGCTCGTCCTTGAGATGCGCCGCTCCGCGGTCGAGGGTGATGCTCTCCATCGCCCGCCGGGCCGCGAGCAGAACGGTGCCGCCCGGGGTCTCGTAGACGCCGCGCGACTTCATCCCGACGAAGCGGTTCTCGACCAGATCGACCCGGCCCACCCCGTTGGCGCCGGCGAGCGCGTTGAGCCGGGCCAAGAGCGCCGCCGGCGACAGCGCCTCGCCGTCGATCGCGACCGGATCGCCGCGCGCGAACTCGATGTCGATGATCGTCGGCTCGTCGGGGGCTTTCTCGGGCGCGACCGTGCGCTCGAACATGTCCTCGTCGGGTGGCGTCCAGGGGTCTTCGAGCGCCTTGCCCTCGAACGAGATGTGGAGAAGGTTGGCGTCGGTCGAGTACGGGGCCTCGCCGCGCTTGTCCTTGGCGATCGGAATCTGGTGGCGCTCGGCGAAGGCGATCAGCTTGGCCCGCGAATCGAGATCCCACTCGCGCCACGGCGCGATGACCCGGATGTCGGGATCGAGCGCGTAGTAGGCGAGCTCGAAGCGCACCTGATCGTTGCCCTTGCCGGTCGCGCCGTGGGCGACCGCATCGGCCCCGGTCTCGCGGGCGATCTCGATCTGGCGCTTGGCGATCAGGGGGCGCGCGATCGAGGTGCCGAGGAGATAGACCCCTTCGTAGAGCGCATTGGCGCGGAACATGGGGAAGACGTAATCGCGCACGAAGGTCTCGCGCAGGTCTTCGATATAGATCTCCTTGACCCCCAGCATCTCGGCCTTGGCGCGGGCGGGTTCGAGCTCCTCGCCCTGGCCGAGGTCGGCGGTGAAGGTGACCACCTCGCAGCCATAGGCCTCTTGCAGCCATTTGAGGATGACCGAGGTGTCGAGCCCGCCCGAGTAGGCGAGCACGACCTTCTTGATGTCGCGCGTCATGGTTCGCGTCCCCCGCGGAGTGTCGACCGGCGCGCAGTATAGGCCCCGCGCGCGCCGCGGCAAGCCGCGGTTTATCGCGAAGAAGCGGCGGCGGCGCGGCTCTTGCGCGGACGCAGGCTTTGGGACTTGAGCTGGCCGCAGGCGGCGAGGATGTCGCGCCCGCGCGGGACGCGCACCG
Organism: uncultured Alphaproteobacteria bacterium; assembly: GCA_964475385.1. Lineage (GTDB taxonomy): Bacteria > Pseudomonadota > Alphaproteobacteria > JAAXGF01 > JAAXGF01 > CAYYWV01. The sequence continues at coordinate 2,937 of CAYYWV010000045.1, forward strand.
GCGCCGAGTAGCCCGCCGCATTGACGATCTCGGCGAAACGCGCGATCGCCGCCGGCGTCGCGCATTCGAACGGCGCGCCCGGCCAGGGGTTGAACGGAATCAGGTTGACCTTGGCCGGAATCCCGGCGAGCAAGCGCACCAGCGCCCGAGCGTCGGCGGGCGAATCGTTCACCCCTTTGAGCATGACGTACTCGAAGGTGATCCGCCGCGCGTTCGAGCCCGCGGCGTAGTCGCGGCAGGCGGCGAGCAGCTCGGCGATCCCGTACTTGCGGTTCAAGGGCACGATCCGGCTGCGGAGCTCGTCGGTGACCGCATGGAGCGAGATCGCGAGGTTGACCCCGGCCTCGACCCCGAGGCGTCGGATCATCGGCGCCACGCCGGCGGTCGAGAGCGTGATCCGCCGCTTCGAGATCGCGATCCCTTCCGAGTCCATGATGATGCGCAACGCGGCGACCACGTTGTCGTAGTTGTAGAGCGGCTCGCCCATGCCCATGAGCACGATGTTCGAGACCATGCGGCCCTCGCGCGGGGCCGGCCACTCGCCGAGAACGTCGCGGGCGACCATCACCTGGCCGACGATCTCGCCCGGGCCGAGGTTGCGCACAAGCCCCTGGGTGCCGGTGTGGCAGAAGCGGCAGGTGAGCATGCAGCCGACCTGGGAGGAGACGCAGAGCGCGCCGCGGTCCTCTTCGGGGATGTGGACGCACTCGACCTCTTGGCCGTCGCTCATGCGCAGGAGCCACTTGCGGCTGCGGTCGGTCGAGACGAGATCGCGGACGATCTCCGGCCGGGCGATGACGTAGCGCTCGGCGAGCCGGGCGCGCAGCGGCTTGGCCAGCGTCGTCATGGCGGCGAAGTCGCGCGCCCCGCGGTGATAGATCCAGTGCCAGATCTGCTTGGCGCGGAACGGCTTTTCGCCGAGCGCGGCCATCTCGGCGGCGAGGGCCTCGCGGCTCAGCCCGACGAGGTTGAGCCGGCCGTCGGCGTCCCGGGGCTCGGGCGGCGCGAAGGCGCGCGGCGGCGGCAAGAACGTGACGGCGGAATCACGGTCGCGGAAGATGGTCATGTCCGAGTTGATATACGCGCCGGCCCGCCGCCGGCAAGAGCGGATACGGCTCAGCGCCGGCCGCAGGCCTTGTCGATCGCCCGGTGGGCGGCGGTGAAGCCGAGCAGCGAGAAGGTGTCGGTCGTCTTGGTTCCGCGCGAGGAGACGCCTTTGACGATCATCTTGCGGCCCTTCTTCATGGCCCGGACCAGCGCCCTGTCGCCGGCCGCGTCGAAGGCCCAGGCGGTGTCGCCGTTGGTGAACAGATCGAAGGTTCGGCCCCCGATCGTCACCGTGACCGTGCTGTCCTCTTTGTACTTGTAGCCCGCGCGGATGCTGACGGTGTCGAACTTCTTCTCCGCCGGGCGGTGGTCGACCATGGCGAAGACGTCCCCCCGCTTTTTGTACTTGCCCTGGGTTTTCTTCGGCACGCTCGCCATGTAGCAGAGCTTCTTGCCCGCCTGGGTGGTCTGATAGGCCGTCCAGTCGTTGAAGGTTCCGAGCGTGACGACCTCGTCGGCAACGGCAGGCGCCGAAAAGCCGAAAGCAATGAGAAGGAAAAGAACGCCGACGGAGGAACCGGGACGAATCATGGCGCGAGTTTAGCGGATCGGCCCCGCCCTGCAAAGACGCTGCGCACCGCGCATCAGCCCCGGCCGCGATAGGGCGCGACGCCCGGGTCGGGGATCCACAGCCCTTCGGGCGGCGCGCCGGTCTGGTAGAAGACGTCGATCGGAATCCCGCCGCGCGGGTACCAATAGCCGCCGATCCTGAGCCAGCGGGGCGCGATCTCTTCGACGAGGCGGCGGGCGATCGCCACCGTCGTCTCTTCGTGGAAGCCGCCGTGGTTCCGAAACGCGCCGAGGTAGAGCTTGAGCGACTTGCTCTCGACGATCCAGTCGGCGGGAACGTAGTCGATGACCAGATGGGCGAAATCGGGCTGGCCGGTCACCGGGCAGAGGCAGGTGAACTCGGGCGCGGTGAAGCGCACGAGATAAGCTTCGCCGGGCTGCGGGTTGGCGATCCGCTCGATCCGGGCCTCGTCGGGAGAGGCGGGAAGCGGCGCCTTCGCGCCGAGCAGGGTGAGCCCCGACGGCCGGCCTGCGGACGTCTTCTTTTCGCTCATCGCGCCTGCGCCGGCTTGCGGGCGCGCGGCCCGCCGTGGACGTGCTCGGGCAAGGGCTCGGGCCGGCCGCCTTCGACCAACGGCCGGCGCGCGAACCGCCCCAAACTGATCAGCCGGTCGTACATCACGATCGCGCCGGCGGTCGCGACGTTGACGCAAAAACGCGTCGGAATGCGGACCAGATAGTCGCAGCGCGCGATAAGCGCGGGCGTGAGGCTGCCGCGTTCGCGCCCCAGCACATAGGCCGCGCAGCGCGGATGGCGGAAGCTCGGCAGATCCTCGGCCTCGTCGAGAAGCTCGATCCCGACCAGCTTGCAGCCCGCCGGCAAGGCGAGATCGGCGGCGCTTGCGAACTGATAGAGCGGCACCTCGCGCGGCGTATGGGAGGTGTCCGACAGCGCGCCTTTGACCGTATAGTGGGCGTCGACCGTGAACACGAAGCTCGCCCCGAAGGCGTGGGCCGAGCGAAACAAGTTGCCGAGGTTCATCGGCTTGCTTATACCCTCGACCCCGATTCCGAAGTATCCGCGCATGGGGTGACACTGCCCCGCGTCCGCCGCCATTTCAAGACCCAAGGCCGCCGAGGAAAGGGCCCTTCCATGACCGCCACTGCGCACAGCCCGTCCGCCGCCCCCGCCAACCCGATCGCCGCCGAGGCGACCCGCGGCGGGATCGTCGAAAGCCTGCACCGCGCGGCGGCCGCGGTCTGCGACGCCGAAGGCCGCGTCGCGCATTCCTGGGGCGATGTCGCGCGGCCGGTCTTTCCGCGCTCGGCGATCAAGGCGATCCAGGCGCTTCCCATCATCGAGACCGGGGCCGCCGACCGCTTCGCGCTCACGGACGCCGAGCTCGCGCTCGCCTGCGCCTCGCACGGGGGCGAGCCGATGCACGTCTCCGCGGTCGAGGCTTGGCTCGCGCGGATCGGGCTCTCGGGCGACGACCTTGAATGCGGGCCGCACGCGCCGATCTACGCGCCTGCGGCCGAGGCCCTGTTCCGCGCCGGCGAAAGCCCGCGCGCGGTCCACAACAACTGCTCGGGCAAGCACGCAGGGATGCTGACCACGGCGCGCCACATGGGCGAGCCGATTCGCGGCTACATCGCCCCCGACCACCCGGTCCAGCGCCGGGTCGCCGCCGCCATCGGCGCGATGTGCGGGGTGAACGCGGACGCCGCGCCGCTCGGCGTCGACGGCTGCTCGATCCCGACCTTCGCGATCCCGCTCACCGCGCTCGCCACCGGCATGGCGAGGATCGCCGATCCGTCCGGGCTTTCCGAGACCCGGCGGGAGGCGGTCCTGCGGCTGCGCCGGGCGGTCGCCGCGCATCCCGAAATGGTCGCCGGCACCGGGCGCTTCTGCACCGCGCTCAACCGCGAATCGGAAGGCCGCGTCTTCGCCAAGACCGGGGCCGAAGGGGTCTATTGCGCCGCGGTCCCGGCGCTCGGCCTCGGGGTCGCGGTCAAGGCCGACGACGGCGCGGCGCGAGCCGCCCAGGTCGCGACGCTCGCCGTGCTTGCGCGCATCGGCGCGCTCGACGACGCGCTCGCCGCGAAGCTCGCCGATCACGTCGTCGCCCCGATCGTCAACCGGGCGGGGCGACGCACCGGCGAGGTCCGCGCCGCGCGCGACTGGCCGCCCGCCGGCGGCTGAGACGGCCATGGCCCGAAGGCCTTCCGACGCCGACGCCGCCGTCCGGGCCCAGTACGAGGCCTACCCTTATCCCGCCCGCGACCCGGCCGACGAGGCGCGCCGCCTGATCACCGGCTCGCCGAGCCATCTCGCCGAGGTCAACCACTATGTCTTTGGGGGCGAGCGCGATTTCTCGCGCCCCTTCCGCGCGTTGGTCGCGGGCGGCGGCACCGGCGACGGGACGATCATGCTCGCTCAGCAGCTCGCCTGGGCGGGCGGCGCGGGGGAGGTGGTCTACCTCGACGTCTCCAAGGCCGCGCGCGCGATCGCCGAGGCGCGGGCGAAGGCGCGCGGGCTCGCCAACATCCGCTTCGTGACCGGCTCGCTCCTCGACCTCGACCGGCTCGGCCTCGGCCGCTTCGACTACATCGACTGCTGCGGGGTGCTCCATCACCTCGCCGATCCGGCCGAGGGGCTCGCGGCGCTGGTCGCGGCGCTCGAGGCGCACGGCGGCCTCGGCCTCATGCTCTATGGCGCTTACGGACGCACCGGGGTCTATCACGCCCAGGCGATGCTGCGCCTCCTCGCCGTCCGGGGCGAGCCCGAGATGGGCGCGCGCGTCGCGCTCGCGCGCCGGCTTCTCGACGCTTTGCCCGAGACCAACTGGCTCAAGCGCAACCCTTTCGTCGGCGACCACCTCGCGGGCGACGACGCGGGGCTGTACGACCTTCTCCTCCACAGCCGCGACCGCGCCTACACCGTGCCCGAGATCGCGGCGCTCGCGCAGAGCGCGGGGCTCGCGATCACCGGCTTCATCGAGCCCGCGCTTTATGACCCGCTTTTGCATTTGGCCGACGAGGCGCTGCGCGCGCGCGTTAAAAGGCTTTCCTGGATCGAGCGCTGCGCCTTCGCCGAGCTTCTGCTCGGCAGCCTCAAGCGCCACGTGTTCTACGCCGCGCCTGCGGCCCGGGCCGAGGCGGCGGTGGCGCGCGCCGACGGCCCCGCCGCGGTGCCGGTCCTGCGCGACGGCGACGGCGCGGCGCTGGCCCGCCGGCTCAAGGGCGGGGGGCGGATCAAGGCCGAGATCGAGGGCGTAAAGATCGCCTTCGATCTGCCGCCGCTCGCCGTCGCGATCCTCGCGCGCATCGACAACCGCCGCAGCCTCGGCGCGATCCACCGCGCGCTCGCCGCCGAGGCCCCGCGCGGCCTCGACTGGCTCGCCTTCAAGGCCGCGTTCGACCGGCTTTATCGGGCCCTCAACGCGCTCAACGTCATGCTGATCCGCCGTCCGTAACCCGAAGTCCTTGCCCTCAAGGAAGCCAAAACGGCTTGCGCCCTTCCGCTTCTGCCTCGGCCCGGGTGACGCCGATGTCGGCGAGCTGGTGGTCGTCGAGGCCGCGCAAGGCCCGGCGCTCGCGCGCCCGCTCGCGCCACAGCCACAGGGCCGCCGCCGCGCGGGCGAACCACGCTTCGGCGAGCGCCGCCAAGCGGTCCGCGTCAAGGCCCGTCGGCCGCGCAGCGGTCTCTGCGGCCCGGACGTAGGCTCCGGCGTGGGTGATCGGAACGGGCGAGCGCCGAACGGCGGTGGCCGAGGTCGTATTGCGAACGGTCATGCTCTGTCTCCTGGTTCGTCGCCGCCTTGCGCGTGCGATGCGTTGGCTTGGACCTATCGCTACCCTCCAAATGACGTTCCGACAAACGACCTTTTCTTATTACAAAGATTAGGCAGTCTTATGCGAAACGCGTTGCGAACGTCCCTTTTTCCTTTCTGGAGAATCCAAGAGAAAGGACAATATGAACAGTTTATTAAAAAAATCCTGTCCCGGGGCTTGATCGCCGCGGCGAAAGCTGATTACCTCACCTTATTTGAGAAACGGCCCTTCCCCGGGCGGAACAGCAATGGGAGGTGCGAGGAGACGATCGTATGGCGCGACGGCTTCCACCGTTGAACGCGCTCCGCGCCTTCGAGGCCGCGGCGCGCCATCTGAGCTTCACCCAGGCGGCGGGCGAGCTCAACGTGACCCAGGCGGCGATCAGCCATCAAGTCAAGGCGCTCGAGGAACGCCTCGGCGTGGTTCTGTTCCGACGGCTCAACCGGGCGCTGCTCCTGACGGACGCGGGCCAGGCTTATCTGCCGGCGGTGCGCGCCGCCTTCGACCAGATCGCCGAGGCGACCGAGCGGCTTTACGCCCAGGAGGCGCGCGGCACGCTGACGGTGAGCGTCCTGCCGTCCTTCGCCGCCAAGTGGCTGGTTCCCCGGCTCGGGCGCTTCCGCGACGCCTGCCCCGAGATCGACGTCCGGGTGTCGCCGTCGCTGCATCTCGTCGACTTCTCGCGCGAGGACGTGGACGTGGCGCTGCGTTACGGCCGCGGGGACTGGCCCGGGATGCGGATCGACCGGCTGATGACCGAGGATATTTTCCCCGTGTGCAGCCCGCGCCTTCTCGACGGCCCCAACCCTCTGCGCGCGCCCGCCGACCTCGCCCGCCACACCCTTCTCCACGACGAGGACCACGGGAGCTGGCGCATGTGGCTGGCGGCGGCCGGGGTCGACGGGGTCGATCCGACCCACGGCACCGTGTTCACCGATTCAGGCATGCTCGTCCAAGCCGCGGTCGAAGGCCAGGGGGTGGCGCTCGCCCGTTCGGCGCTGGCCGCCGCCGACCTCGCCGCCGGCCGGCTCGTCAAACCTTTCGACGTGACGCTGCCGGCGAGCTTCGCCTACTACGTGGTCTGCCCCGAAGCGAGCGCCGAGCGGCCCAAGGTCCGCGCTTTCCGCGACTGGGTGCTCGCCGAGGCGCGCGGGTCGGGCCGCTATTAAGCGGAGGCGTCCTCGCCGGGCAAAAAGGCGGCCGCGGCGGCCACCGCGGCGGCCAGCGCCGCGAGGATCGCGAACAAAAGGGTGAAATCGCCGGTCGCCTCGCGGGTGAACGCGACCAGCGGCACGCCGAGCGCCGCGACCCCGAGAGCGGCCACGAACTTCACGCCGTAAACCGTGGCGCGCCAGCGCGGCGGGGTAAACCGGGCGAGCAGCCCGTCGCCGACCGGAAGCGCGCCGACGTTCACGAACACGAAGGCGACGCTGACCGCAAGCAGCGGCCAGCCGGCGACGAAGCCCGCAAGCAGCAACAGCGGCGCTTGGAGCGCGTAAAGCGCGAGATAGAGCGGCTTGAGCCGGCGGCGCTCGGCGAGACGGCCGACGACGAGCTGGGCGAAGCCCGCGATCCCGTAGACCACCGAGACCATCGCCCCGACGCCCAGCGTCCCTTGCGCGAGCGTTCCCAGCCGGTCGTCGAACAGCTTGGGCAGGCCCACGGTCGTCGCCTGGAAGACGAGCCCGCCGAGGACCGCGGCGAGGATCAGCACGACGATTGCGCGTCGGGTCTCGCGCCGCCCCTGGGGAACATGGGCCACGCGCTCCGCCGCCCCGGCATCGACAGCGCCCGCGCGTCCCACCGTGAAGAAGGCGATCCCGGTGGCGATCGAGACCAGGCCCGGAACGATGAAGGCCGCCCGCCAGCCGGCGAGATCGCTCAGCGCGCCCGCGACCAGCGCCGCGAGCGCGACGCCGAAGTTTCCGCACATGCCGTTGAAGCCGAGCGCGCGGGTGCGCCGGGTCGCATGGCGCACCACCCAGGCGGTGCCGACCGGGTGGTAGATCGAGGCGAACAGGCCGATGCCCGCAAGCCCGATCGCGAGCGTCGCCGGGCCGGTCGCGAGGCCGGTCAGCACCGACGCCGCCCCGGTGCCGACGAAGAACACGACCAGCATGCCGAACGCGCTCCAGCGGTCGCCGAGCCAGCCCGCCGGCAGCGCGCCCGCGCCGAAGAGCACGAAGGCCGGCGTCGCGAGCGCGAGAAGCTCCCCATAGGGGCGGTCGAAGGCGGGTCCGAGGGCGAGCACCGCGGTCGGGTACAGCAGCATGAAGAGATGGGAGTAAGCGTGCCCCGCCGCGGCGAAGCCGAGCGAGAGCCGGGCCGGCGCGGCGGCGCCTTGCGCGGTCTCAGCCAAGGGGCGGCCGGCGGTCGGCCCAGGGGGCGGCCGCTTCGAGCTGGGCGGCGAGCCGGAACAGCACCGCCTCGCCCCCGAAAGGCGCGACGAACTGAACGCCGATGGGCAGCCCGTCCGCCGTCCAGTGGAGCGGCGCCGACATCGCCGGCGCGCCGGTCGCGTTGGCGAGCGCGGTGAACGGCGCGAAGTCGAGCATGGCCCGGAAGTAGGCGTCCGGGTCGTCGGTGGCGGGATCGAGGACGCCGATCGGGATCGGCGGGGCGGCGGTCACCGGCATCAGCATCGCGTCGCAGGTCTCGAAGGCGCGGGCGAGCGCGCGGCCCGCGCGGTGGATGGCGTTGAGCGCGTCCACATAGGCCGCGCCGTCGACCCGCCCTTCGGCGTAGGCGAGATGCCAGGTCATGGGCTCGACGTCGTCGGGGCGGGGGGCGCGGCCGCGCAAGGCGCGGGCGGCGGCCTCGAGATCGGCCATCAGATGGGCGCGGATCAGAACCACGCGCGCGGCGTCGAGTTCGGCGCGGTCCACGGGCTCGGGCGCGGGCTCGACCCAATGGCCGAGATCGGCGAGCAGCCGCGCCGCCCGTTCCATCGCGGCCGCGACCTCGGCGTGGAGCGGGGGCTCGGGCCCGGGCTCGATCAGGGCGATGCGCAGACGGCCCGGATCGCGCCCGACCTCGTCGCGGAAGGGCCGCTCCTTGGGCGGCGCGGCGTAGGGCGCGCCGGGCTCGGGCGCATCGACCGCATCGAGAAGCGCTGCGCTGTCGCGCACGCTGCGGCTGATCGCATGCGCGATCGCCATGCCCGCCCAGTGCTCGCCGTAGAGGGGACCGGCGGGCGTGCGCCCGCGCGTCGGCTTGAGCCCGAACAGGCCGCAGCAGGCCGCCGGCACCCGGATCGAGCCGCCGCCGTCGCTCGCATGGGCGACCGGAACGACGCCCGCCGCGACCGCCGCCGCCGCGCCGCCCGACGAGCCGCCCGGGGTCCGGGCCGGGTTCCAGGGGTTGCGGGTCGGTCCATGGAGCAGCGGCTCGGTCGTATAGCTCAGGCCGAACTCGGGGGCGTTCGTGCGCCCGAAGACGATCAGCCCTGCGCGCCGGTAGCGCGCGACCAGGGTGTCGTCGGCCTCGCAGACGTAGTCCCCGAAAAGCCGAGACCCCATGGTCATCGGCGTGCCCCGGCACAGCGCGCCGAGATCTTTGAGAAGGAACGGCACGCCCGCGAACGGCGCGTCTTCGGGCAGGGCGGCGAGCATCGCCTCGGCCGCATCGTCGCAACGCACCGGCGCAGCGTTGAGCGAGGGATCGACCGCATCGAGGCGTTCGCGCGCGGCGTCCAGCAGCTCGCGCGGGCCGACCTCGCCCCGGCGCACCAGCTCGGCGAGGCCGAGCGCGTCGAAGCGGTCGTACTCGGCGAACGCCGCCACGGCGCTCAGGTCTTAAGCTCGTCGAGGTCGGCGAACAAGTCGAGAGCCTCGGGGTTGGCGAGCGCGTCCTTGTTGCGGACCGGCCGCCCGTGGATCACGTCGCGCACCGCGAGCTCGACGATCTTGCCCGAGATCGTGCGCGGGATGTCGGCGACCGCGATGATCTTGGCGGGCACGTGCCGCGGCGTGGTGTTGGCGCGGATCTCGCGGCGGATGCGCTCGCGGAGCGCGTCGTCGAGGACGACGCCCGGACGCAGGACCACGAACAGCACCACGCGCACGTCGCCCTCCCACTCCTGGCCGACGCAGATCGCCTCCAAAATCTCGTCGATCTTCTCGACCTGGCGGTAGATCTCGGCGGTGCCGATGCGCACGCCGCCCGGGTTCAGCACCGCGTCCGAGCGCCCGTAGACGATGATCCCGCCGTGCTCGGTGCGCTCGATGTAATCGCCGTGGCGCCACACGTTGGGGAAGCGCTCGAAGTAGGCGGCGCGGTAGCGGCCGCCGTCGTCGTCGTTCCAGAACCCGATCGGCATCGACGGGAACGGCCGCGTGCAGACGAGCTCGCCCTTCTCGCCGGGGGGAAGCGGCCGACCCGCGTCGTCGAAGACCTCGACCTTCATGGCGAGACCGCGGGTCTGGAGCTCGCCGCGCCAGACCGGCCCCGTGGGGTCGCCAAGCGCGAAGCAGCCCATGATGTCGGTCCCGCCCGAGATCGACGACAGGCACACGTCCGCCTTGATGTCTCGGTAAACGTAATCGAAACCCTCGGGCGCAAGCGGCGAGCCGGTGGAGAGAATCGTGCGCAGGCGGCCGAGATCGTGGCTTTCGCGCGGACGCAGCCCCGCCTTCTCGATCGCGGCGATGAACTTGGCCGAGGTGCCGAAAATGTCGATCCCGACCTCGTCGGCCATGTCGAACAGGACGCTCGGCGACGGCGAGAACGGCGAGCCGTCGTAGAGCACCAGCGTCGCCTCGCTCGCGAGCGCGCTCACCAGCCAGTTCCACATCATCCAGCCGCAGGTGGTGAAGTAGAACAGGCGGTCGCCGGGCTTCACGTCGGTGTGCAGGCGGTGCTCCTTGAGGTGCTGGAGCAACGTGCCGCCGGCCCCGTGCACGATGCACTTGGGCGCGCCCGTGGTGCCCGAGGAGTAGAGGATGAACAGCGGGTGGTCGAACGGAAGCTGCGCGAACGCGATCTCGCCCGCGGGCGCATCGCCCATGAAGGCGGCGAAATCGGTGGCGGCGCGCAGGCCCGAAAGATCGGGGGCCTCGTCGAGGAACGGCGCGATCACCACCCGCTCGATGCTGTCGATCCGCTCGGCGATGCCGCGGACCCGCCCGAGGCTGTCGATGCGCTTGCCGTTGTAGACGTAGCCGTCGGCGGCGAACAGAACCTTGGGCGCGATCTGGCCGAAGCGGTCCATCACGCCGTTGATGCCGAAGTCGGGCGAGCACGACGACCAGATCGCGCCGATGCTCGCCGCGCCCAGCATGGCGATCACGGTCTCGGGCATGTTGGGCATGAAGCCCGCGACCCGGTCGCCGGGGCCGACGCCAAGAGATTCGAGCGCGCGCGCCACCCGGCCCGCCTGGTCGTAGAGCTCGGCGAAGGAGAGCGTGCGCCTGACCCCGCTTTCCGAACGGAAGATGATGGCGGGGGCGTCGTCGCGTCGCCTGAGAAGGTTCTCGGCGAAGTTGAGCCGCGCGCCTTGGAACCACTTGGCGCCCGGCATCTTGTCGCCGTCGATGAGCACTTCGTCCCAGGGCGTCTCGGCGATCACGCCTGCGAACCGCCACAGACTCGGCCAGAACTTCTCGATGTTGGCGACCGACCAGTCGTAAAGGGCGGCGAAGTCGGGAAGCGCGACCGACCATTCGTCCTCGACCGCGCGGCGGAAGGCGGTGACGTTCGCGGCCGCGATCCGGTCCGGCGACGGTTCCCAAAGGGGGGCGGTCATAGAGCGCCTCACACGGCGCGGCGGAAGGGCGTAACGGTGATCCGCCGCCACACCCCGCCGGTGACGTAAGGGTCGCGCTCAAGCCAGGCGTCGAGCGCCGCCCGGGATTCGAAATCGACGATGCAGGCCGAGCCGATCATGGCGCCGTCGTCGTCGAGAAGCGCGCCGCCGCAGATCATTGTCCCGTCCGCGGCCATGCGGCGCGCGCCTTCGAGATGGGCCTCGCGGACGGCGAGGCGGCGGGCGGGCGCGTCCGCATCGGTTCCGTCGTAGGCGACCACCAGAAATTGCATCGATGTCCTCCCTGTCGACAAACGCCATCCCCTGCCTGAACCGGGCGCGCATTATCGCGCGCGGGCGCGCGATTGCCCAGCGTCTTGCGCAACCCTGGCCTGAGGATTGCGCGCTGGTCGGTTCCGGCGAACGCCCATATCCTTAAGCGCCATGGAGGCTCACAGTACCGTCGCCCGGGCCGATCCGGTTCGGGGGGCGTTGTGGATGGTCGGAAGCTGCGTGTTCTTCGCGCTGCTGACGGGACTGATCCGATATCTGTCGGAGACCATCGACCCGCTCGAGATCGTTTTCTTCCGCAACCTGTTCGGCATGGCGGTGATGCTGCCGTGGCTGTGGCGGCACGGGCTCGCAACGCTCAAGACCCGCCGGCTCGGCCTTTACGGCCTGCGCGCGCTCGTCGGGCTCGGCGCGATGGTCGCCTGGTTCGAGGCGATCGCGCGGATGAACCTCGCCGACGCGGTCGCGCTCAGCTTCACGGCCCCTTTGTTCGCGACCGTGCTCGCGGTGTTCATCCTGCGCGAGGTCGTGCGCCTGCGCCGCTGGGCGGCGGTGAGCGTCGGCTTCCTCGGCGCGATGGTGATCCTGCGCCCGGGCTTCGAGACCATTCCCGCGGCCGCGATTCTCGTGCTCGCCTCGGCGGCGATGATGGGGCTTGCGGTGAACATCGTGAAGATGCTCTCGCGGACCGAGCCGACCGCGCCGATCGTCTTTTACATGGTGCTGATGCTGACGCCGGCCTCGGCGATCCCGGCGCTGTTCGTCTGGCGGACGCCGACGGCGGAAGAGCTTCTGTGGCTGGCCGCGCTCGGCGGCACCGCGACGCTCGGCCATCTCTGCCTGGTGCGCGCCTTTTCTTACGCCGACGCGACCGCCGTTCTGCCCTTCGACTTCGTGCGGCTGCCCCTCATCGCGCTGATCGGCTACGTCGCCTTCGACCAGACGGTCGACGGCTGGACCGCGTTGGGCGCGGCGATCATCATCGCGTCCTCGGTCTATATCGCGCGGCGCGAAGCGGCGCAGCGCCGCAGCCTCACCGTTCCGCCGCCGAGGCCCGATCCGATCCCGCCGCCGCCCGTCGGCCGCGCGCCGGGGGGTTAAGAAGCGTCGTCGTCGCGGCCAAGGAAGGCGCGCGCCGCCGCGTAGTGCGTCTCGCGCAAGCTTGAGCGCACCGCGGCGATGGCCGCGGCGAGCACCGAGGCGTCGTCGGTGTAGCCGAGGCCGACGATGAAGTCGGGGATCACGTCGGTCGGAATGACGAAGTAGGCGAGCGCGCCCATGAGCACCGCCTTGACGTAAAGCGGCGTCGCCCGGTCGGTCGCGCAGTAGTAGGCGGCGAGCGCGTCCTCGACGAAGGGCACGCGGCCCGCGGTGCGCCTGAGCTTGTCCCAGAAGCCTTCGGCGACGATGCGCTCGTCGTCGGCGAGCTTTTGGGCGTTGACGTCGTGCTCGGGACCGCTCGTCTCCATGCCCCTAGAATGGGGACGCCGCCCGGCGCGCGCAATACGTCGAAATACGGTGCGCGATCTGGTAAGACGCCCAAAACGCCAACCACGGAGGACGACGATGGACGTAAAGGGACAGGCTGCGATCGTGACCGGCGGGGCGTCGGGGCTGGGCCGGGCGACCGCGGCGGCGTTGGCCGAGGCCGGCGCGCGGGTCGCGCTGTTCGACGTGAACGAGGCCGAGAACGCGGCCGCGGCCGAGGAGATCGGCGGCCTTGCGGTCGCGTGCGACGTCACCGACGGACCGAGCGCCGAGCGCGCGGTCGCCATCGCCCGCGAGGCCCACGGACCGGCGCGCGTTCTGATCAACTGCGCGGGCGTCGGGCCGGCCAAGCGCATCGTCGGGCGCGACGGACCGCTCGCGCTCGACTGGTTCTCGCGCGTGATCGCGGTCAACCTGATCGGCACCTTCAACGTCCTCAGGCTCGCCGCCGCCGACATGATCGGCCTCGATCCGCTCGACGGCGACGAACGCGGCGTGATCATCAACACCGCCTCGGTGGCGGCGACCGAGGGCCAGATCGGCCAGGCCGCCTACTCGGCCTCCAAGGGCGGGGTCGCCGCCATGACCCTGCCGGCGGCGCGCGAGTTCGCCCGGTTCGGGGTGCGCGTGAACGCGATCTCGCCGGGACTGTTCGCGACGCCCATGCTGTTCGCGCTGCCCGAAGAGGCGCAGAAGAGCCTCGGCGCGAGCGTGCCTTACCCGAACCGCCTCGGCCGGCCCGAGGAGTACGCCGCGCTCGCGCTCCATATCGTCGCGAACCAGATGATCAACGGCGCGGTGCTTCGCCTCGACGGCGCGCTTCGCATGGCGCCGAAGTGACGTAAGAGGCGATCGTGGCCCGCACCCCGCCGGGACCGCGGTTCGGCCCGCCGCCCAGCCTCGCCGATATCGAGGCGATGGCGCGGGCGGCGTTGGCCGAGATCCCGGAGCCGTTGCGCGCCCGCGCCGCCGGCGTCGCGATCCTGGTCGCCGAGTTCCCCGACGCCGAGACCGAGCGCGCCATGGGGCTCGAATCTCCGTTCGATCTTCTCGGCCTCTACCAGGGGGTTTCGCTCGACCGCAAAGGCGTTCACGACGTGGCCGACGACGTCGACCGCATCTTCCTCTACCGCCGGCCGCTGCTCGACTACTGGTGCGAGAGCGGCGTGGACCTCGAGGATCTGGTGCGCAACACGTTGATTCACGAGATCGGCCACCACTTCGGGCTTTCGGACGAGGACATGGCGCGGCTCGAGGCCGAGACCGGCGAGCCCGAATGAGGCCTCTGCGGGTCTCGGCGGCCGCGCTCGCCCCGGTCGCGATCCTTCTTCTCCTCGGGGTGATGTGGGGCGGGAGCTTCTCGCTCGCCAAGATCGCCCGCCAAGGCGGCGTGGACCCGGTCGCGCTCACGTTCTGGCAGAGCGCGGGCGGGGCGGCGATCGTCGCCGCCTTCGGCCTGGCGAGCGGACGCCTCGGGCGGCTGCGCCTTCGCCACGCGGGCTTTTATCTCGGCTGCGGGCTGTTAGGGATCGCGATCCCGTCGACCGCGATCTATCTCGCGGCGGCGGCGGTGCCGGCGGGCGTGCTTTCGATGCTGGTGACCACCGCGCCGATCCTGACCTACGCCCTCGCGCTCGCCATCGGGCTCGAACGCAAGAGCCCTGTGCGGGCGGCGGGCATCGCGCTCGGCTTCGCGGCGGTGGCGCTGATCGTGCTGCCCAAGGGCGGCCTGCCCGATCCGGCCGCCGCGCCTTGGGTGCTGGTCGGGCTCGCCGCGCCGGTCTGCTACGCCGGCAACAACGTGTTCATCGCGCGCTTCCGGCCGGCGGGCGCAGGCTCGGCGGCTCTCGCCTGCGGCATGCTGGCGAGCGCCGCGCTGATCACGCTGCCGGTGATGATGGCGCGCGGCGCGGGGTATCTGCCCGGCCCCCCTTGGCAGGCGGTCGATCTCGCCGTCTTCGCGATCCCGGTCATTACCGGGATCGCGCATATCTTCCTGTTCGCGCTCATCCGCATGGCGGGGCCGGTGTTCTTCTCGCAGGTCGGCTATGTGGTGACGCTCGCCGGGATCGTCTGGGGCATGGTTCTGTTCGGCGAGCGCCACGGCCCCTGGATCTGGGCCGCGCTGGCGCTCATGTTCGCGGGCCTTGCGCTCGTCAACCTGCGCCGCGCGGCGGCGGCGCCGTCTCCGTCCGACAAGGAGAAAGAGCCTTCGTGACCCCGCAGGCCGCGCGGTCTCAGCCGGAAAGCGCGTAGCTCGCTTCGATGCGGTGGATCGCGCCGCTCGCGCCGAGCACGCTCGAATAGAGGTGGAAGGCCGAGACCGGGACCGGCTCGCTCGCGAAGTCCGCATGCGCGGCGAGGAAGTTGCGGACCCGGGCGAGCGGCGCGTCCTTGAGCCGGGCGAGAGTCACGTGGGGAAAGAACTTGCGCCGGTCGGGCGCGATCCCGAGGCTGGCGAGCAGGCCGTCGATCTTGGCGTGGAGCCGGGCCGGGGCGTCGCCGTTGTCGATCCCCGCCCAGAGCACTCGGGGCGCCCCGCGCGGCGGGAAGTGCCCCACGCCCTTGAGCCGGATCGAGAAGCCGTTCGTTTCGATCTCGGCGAGCGCTTCGGCGATGTCGTCGAAACAGCCCCGGTCGACCTCGCCGATGAAGCGCAGCGTCAGGTGGAACTGATCGGCCGGAACCCAGCGCGCGCCCGGCACGCCCGCGCACAGGCGGGCGAGGCGCTCGCGGACCGGTTCGGGGAAGTCGATCGCCACGAACAGACGAGGCATGGCGGAGAAGACTCGCAGACAAGACCGCGCCCCGCGCCTTGCGGCGAGGCCGCGTCCAGCCTAGCGCATCGCCCGCGCCTTCGACAATCGCCGCGTATCGCGCGAGAGACGGCCCTTAACCGAGCGTTAACGCTGTCGCTTTAGGATCGGGAGGCCGCCTTCGCCGATGTTGGAGCCGGCTTCTTCCCGATCATCGCTTGCTGCGCCCGATGCCGCTCGCTCCCCGTCTCGAACGTGCATATCCACCGATCGCGCCCGCGCCCCAGGACGAAGCGCCCGCGCTCGACGCTTGCGTGGACGCCGCCGTCGACTGCGTGTGGCTCAACTTCCGCAAGGCCTCGCGGGCGCTGACCCGGTTCTATGACGCGAAGCTCGCGCCCTCCGGGCTCGGGGTGAGCCAGCTCTCGTTGATGGTCGCGTTGCATCTCGGCGGCGGCGCGCCCATGACCCGGCTCGCCCGCGAGCTCGCGCTTGATCGCACGACGCTGACCCGCAACCTCAAGCCGCTGGTCCGCCGCAGGCTGGTCGCCATCGGCCCCGGGACCGACCGGCGCACCCGCGTGGTCGCGCTGACGCCCGAGGGCCGCGCCGCGCTTGCAAGCGCGCTGCCGCTTTGGCGCGAGGCCCAGGCCGAAGTGCTCGCGCGTCTCGGCGACGGGCTCTGGAGCCGGCTGTTCAACGAGATCGCCGCCACCGTCGAGGCCGCCCGCAGCGCCTGAACCAGGTTTGAATGCGCGGGCGCGCGGTTGACGCGCGAAGCAAATAAGTGTATATACACTTTTTATGAGAAAAGGGATGAGGCCAAGATGAACGCCGGGGGCCGCGTTTCGCGCGACGCGCTCGGTTGCATCTGCGGGCGGCTGCGCATGGCGGCCCGCGCCGTGACGCAAGCCTACGACGCCGCGCTCGAGCCGAGCGGGCTCAAGATCACGCAGTTCGCGCTCCTCGCCGCGCTCCATCGCCTCGGGCCGATGGCCGTGGGAGCGCTCGCGCGCGAGATGGTGATGGACCGCACCACTTTGACCCGGAACCTACGGCCGCTTGAAGCGCGGGGGCTGGTCGCGGCCGCTCCCGACGACGGCGACAGACGCGCGCGCATCCTCGCTCTCACCGACGCCGGGGAAGAAGCCTTCGCGAAGGCGCTGCCCTTATGGCGCGCGGTCCAGACGCGAACGCGCGCGCGGCTGGGACCGTATCACGCCGCGCGCCTGCTCGCCGAGCTCGACGCCGCGATCGCCGCCGTCGAGTGATTTTTTCGAAAATAAGTGTATATACACTTATTGTTGCGCCCGCGGCCTTTCGCCGCCGCAAGCCAAGGAGACGACGCCATGAACGGACCAACGCCGCCGCGGCCTGCGCCCGGGACCGCGGCCGCCGCCCTTGTCGCCCCTCGCAGCCCGCGCGCAGCCGCGTGGCTCGCCGGCGGGCTCGCGCTGTGGTTCGCGCTCGCCGCCGCCGCCGCCGCAAGCGGCCTGTTCGCGGTCGAGGCGACGCAACCCGTTCGCCCCCTGCCCATCGCCGCGACCGCGCCGGTGGTCGTTTTTCTGTTCGCCTACGCCGTCTCGGCGCGGCTTCGGCGTTTCGTGCTGGGGGCCGACCCGGTCGCGCTGACCGTGCTTCAGGGCTGGCGCGTGCTCGGCTTCGGCTTTCTGCCGCTTTACGCCTATGGCGCGCTGCCCGGCCTGTTCGCGCTACCGGCGGGGCTCGGCGACGTCGCCGTCGGCCTGAGCGCGCCCGTTGTCGCTTGGGCCTGCGCGCGGCGACCCGGTTTCGCGCGGGGGCGGGGGTTCGCGCTCTGGAACCTGCTCGGGCTTGCCGATTTCGCGGTCGCGCTCGGGCTCGGAACGTTGCCGGGGCCCGCGCTCGGGCTGTTTCCCGACGCGCCGGCGGCGAGCGCGATGGAAACCTGGCCGCTTGCGCTGATCCCCGCCTTCGCCGTGCCTGTCTTCGCCGGCCTGCACCTGGCCGCGCTTTTCAAGGCGCGGGCGCTCGCGCGCGCGGCCGTTCCAGCCGGTTGAATCGCCCCCGGCGTCCGCCTATATAGGAAGGGCGTGCATCCACAACCGGTGACACGGAGGGGACTTCATGGCTTTCGGCTCGGACAGAAGAGTGACCGCGGCCCATAGCGTCGATCGTGCGGTCATCGACGAAGGCCTGCGCGCCTACATGCTGCGCGTGTACAACTACATGGCCTCGGGCCTTGCGCTGACGGGGATCGTCGCCTTCGGGGTCGCCATGACGCCGGCGCTGGTCAAGGCGATCTATGGAACGCCGCTTCTGTGGTTGGTGGTGTTCGCGCCGCTCATCCTGGTCTTCTTTTTGAGCGCGCGCATCAACCGCATGAGCTTCAGCGCGGCGCAGGCCTCGTTCTGGGCCTTCTCGGTCCTTATGGGGCTGTCGCTCGGTCATATCTTCCTGATTTACACCGGCGCCAGCATCGCCCGGGTGTTCTTCATCACCGCCGGCACCTTCGGCGCCATGAGCCTTTACGGATACACCACCAAGCGCGATCTGACGGGCTGGGGGTCGTTCCTGTTCATGGGGCTGATCGGCATCATCATCGCGTCCATCGTCAACATCTTCCTCGCCTCGCCGGCGCTGTACTTCGCGGTTTCGGTGATCGGCGTCTTGATCTTCGTCGGGCTCACCGCCTACGACACCCAGCAGATCAAGGAGATGTACGTCGAGAGCGATTCGACCGCGGTCGCCGGCAAAAAGGCGATCATGGGCGCGTTGCGCCTCTACCTCGACTTCCTCAACCTGTTCCTCATG
>CAYYWV010000046.1:0-21433 GCA_964475385.1 uncultured Alphaproteobacteria bacterium
CGGTGGTCGGCACGTTGTGGTCGGCGACCGCGAGCGTCGCCTCGGGCCGGCGCACCCGGCGTCCGGCGACGCGCAGCCCTTCGAACGCTTGGGGGCTCGTCACCTCGTGGACCAGGTGGCGGTCGATGTAGAGAAGGCAGGCGCCGTCGTCCTGGGTCTCGACCAGATGGTCGTCCCAGATCTTGTCGAACAGAGTCTTCGGCTCGGCCATGGCTGGTCCTCGCGCAAGAAGCGGCGGCGCGCCCGCCGCCTTCGCCCGGTCGGGAGCGTCAGGTCTCGGCCTTCTCGGCGGCCTTTTCCGCGGCCTTCTCGGCGGCGCGGGCCTTGGCCTCGGCCTTCGCCTTGGCGCTGCGCTCCTGGGCCGCGGCGCGTTCGGCGGCCGAGCGCTTGCCGGCGAGCCCGGTGGTCTTCTCGGCGATGCGGGCGCGCTTGCCGCGGCGGCCGCGCAGGTAATAGAGCTTGGCCCGGCGCACGTCGCCGCGGCGCACGACCTCGATCCCGTCGATGCGCGGCGAGTACAGCGGGAACACGCGCTCGACTCCTTCGCCGTAAGAGATCTTGCGGACCGTGAACGACGAGTTCAGGCCCCGGTTGCGGCGCGCGATGCAGACGCCCTCGAAGGCCTGGATGCGCTCGCGCGAGCCCTCGACGACCTTGACCTTGACCCGGAGCGTATCGCCGGGCGCGAACTCGGGCACCGGGCGCTGCGCCGCCAGCTTCTCGACCCGCTCGCGCTCGATCTCTTCGATGATGTTCATGGCCTTCGCCCTTTCCTAATCAACCGTCTTCCTCGCCGCATAGCGCGCCCAGAGATCGGGGCGGCGCTCGCGCGTGATCCGTTCGGCCTCGGCGCGCCGCCAGGCCGCGATGCGCCCGTGGTCGCCGGACAGCAGCGCCTCGGGCACCTTGCGGCCGCGCCACTCGGCCGGCCGCGTGTACTGAGGGTACTCGAGAAGGCCGCCTTCGAAGCTCTCCTCCTCGAGCCCCGCGGGCGCGCCGACCACGCCGGGCAAAAGCCGCACGCAGGCGTCGATCAACGCGATCGCCGCCGGCTCTCCGCCCGACAGCACGAAGTCGCCGAGGCTGATCTCCTCGAGCCCGCAGGCTTCGACGACCCGCTCGTCGACCCCTTCGTAGCGCCCGCAGACGAGCGTCACCCGAGGCTCGGCCGCAAGCGTCCGCACCCGCGCCTGATCGAGCCGCGCCCCGCGTGGGCTCAACAGAACGCGGACGCCGGGCGCGCCGGCCGGATGGCTCGCCTCGATCGCCGCCGCCAGCACGTCGGCCCGCATGACCATGCCGGGACCGCCGCCGAACGGCGCGTCGTCGACAGCGCCGTGTTTATCGCGCGCAAAGGCGCGAATGTCCACCGTTTCGAGCGCCCAGACCCCGTCTTTGAGCGCCCGGCCGGCGAGCGAGTGCCCGAGCGGCCCCGGGAACATCTCCGGGAACAGGGTGAGCACGCAGGCCCGCCACACCGGCGCGGCGCGCTTCTCCGCCGCTTCCGTCATCCGGGCCCTCCTTCTCCCGCGGCCTCGTCTTCGCCGCCTTCATCTTCATCTTCTTCGTCCTCGGCCGTCTCGGGCGGAACGACCACCAGCCGGCCGCCGGCGAGATCGATCACGGGCACGGCGGCGCGGGTGAACGGCACCAGAAGATCCTCGCCGCCTTCGCCGCCCGCAATCTCGAGAAGATCGCCGGCCCCGAAGTCGAGCACCGCCCGCACCCTGCCGAGCGGAACGCCGTCGGCCGTTTCGGCCCTGAGCCCGATCAGGTCGACGTGGTAGTAGGTCTCCTCCTCCTCGGGTTCGGGCAGCGCCGAGCGCGGCACGTAGAGCCGCGTTCCGGTCAGCGCCCGGGCCGCGTCGCGGTCGGCCACCCCGGCGATCTCGGCGACCACCCAGCCCGGGCCGGCCTCGCGCACCGCGACCGCGAACGCCCGGCCGCCGGGGCGGTCGTAAAGCGGGCCGTAGGCCGCGATGTCCTCGGGCCGGGCCGTATAGGTGGTGATCCGCATCGCGCCCCGCACCCCTTTCGGCCGCCCGACGACGCCGAGGCAGACCCAATCGGTGGCCACGGCGGACGCCGCCGCGGGCCCGGCCCGCTTACGACGCCGCGCTCTCCGCCGCCTCGCCGCCATCGGCCGCGGCCCCTTCGGCGGCCTTCGCCGCCTCGGCCGCCGCGCGCATCCGCTCCTGCGCCTTGGCCTTGGGCCGGCTCTTGATCGGGCGCTCGGGCAGCGGCGGCATCGGGATCACGCCCGCCTTGCCGAGAAAACGCGCGACCCGCTCGGTCGGCTTCGCGCCCCGATCAAGCCAGTAGCGCACGCGCTCTGCGTCGAAGACGACCCTTTTCTCGTCGTCGGCCGGGCGCAGAGGATCGTAGTAGCCCAGCTTCTCGATGAAGCGGCCGTCGCGGGGGCTGCGCGAATCGGCGACCACGATACGGTAGTGCGGGCGCTTCTTGGCCCCGCCGCGGGAAAGCCTGATCTTCAAAGCCATGTGTCGTCGCTATCCTTTTCTGTCGAGAGTGTTCCTCATCTGGGCCGCGCGGCTTGGGCTCAGGGCCTGAACCCGCCGGGCGGCAGGCCGGGCAGGCCATGGCGCAAGAGCCCTTTCTTGCCCAGCTTGTTGACCCGTTTCATCATGCCCGCGACCTCGCGGTACTGCTTGAGCAGGCGATTGACCTCTTGCACGCTGGTGCCCGAGCCGGCGGCGATGCGCCGCTTGCGCGAGCCGTTGAGAATCTTGACGTTGCGGCGCTCGGCCTTGGTCATCGAGCTGATGATCGCCTCCTGACGGATCAGGATCTTCTCGTCGATGTTGGCGCCGGCGAGCTGCTTCTTGACCTTGGCGACGCCGGGCAGCAGGTTCATCAACCCGCCCATGCCGCCCATGCGGCGGATCTGACGGAGCTGGGCGGCGAGATCGTCGAGGTCGAAGCCGCCCTTCTGCACCTTGCGGGCGAGCTTCTCGGCCTCTTCGCGGTCGATGGTCTCGGCCGCTTTCTCGACCAGCGAGACCACGTCGCCCATGCCGAGGATGCGCGAGGCGATGCGCTCGGGATGAAAGACCTCGAGGGCGTCGATCTTCTCGCCGACGCCGATCAGCTTGATCGGCCGCCCGGTGACCGCCCGCATGCTGAGCGCCGCGCCGCCGCGGGCGTCGCCGTCGACCCGGGTCAGCACGATGCCGGTGACCGCGAGCCGCTCGTTGAACGCCTTGGCGACGTTGACCGCGTCCTGGCCGGTGAGCGCGTCGGCGACCAGGAGCACCTCGACCGGATCGACCGCCGCGCGCACGGCCTCGGCTTCGGCCATCATCTCGTCGTCGATGTGCAGCCGCCCGGCGGTGTCCAAAAGCACCACGTCGTAGCCTTCGAGCCGCGCGGTCTCCATCGCGCGGCGCGCGATCGCGACCGGGTCTTGGCCTTCGACGATCGGGAGCGTCGCGACCCCGGCCTGCGCCCCCAGAACCGCGAGCTGCTCGCGCGCCGCCGGGCGGTAGACGTCGAGCGAGGCCATCAAGACCTTCTTCTTCTCGCGCGCGGCCAGGCGGCGGGCGATCTTGGCGGCGGTCGTCGTCTTGCCCGAGCCCTGGAGCCCGACCATCAGGATCGCGACGGGCGGGGCGGCGCGGAGCTCGATCGGCGCGGCCTCGGCGCCCAGGGTCTCGACCAGGTGGTCGTGGACGATCTTGACCACCATCTGGCCGGGGGTGACGCTTTTCAGCACCTCGGCGCCTATGGCGCGCTCGCGCACCGCCTTGACGAAGTCCTTGACCACGGGCAGCGCGACGTCGGCCTCGAGAAGCGCGATCCGCACCTCGCGGAGCGCCGAATCGACGTCCGATTCGGTGAGCGCGCCGCGGCGCTTGAGCCGGTCGAACACCGCGCCGAGGCGGTTCTGCAAGGTCTCGAACATCGCGGTCCTTCGGTCGGTTCCAGAGCCCCGGCCCAAAAGAAAACGCGCCAGTGAGCGAATCTCGCCGACTGGCGTGCCCCCTCGAGGGCCGGAATGCACACAAATCACTTGAGCGCGGCGGACTTTAGGGCGCGCGGCGGCGGAAAGTCAAGCGCGGGCGCGGCCCGTCCGTCAGCCCGTTGCGCTGCGGCCGCGGCAGGAGATAGGCTGGCCCGATCTACGGCGATTGGCTGCCCAGGGAGCTCCGCCTCCATGAAGGTCGTCTATTCCGAGGCCCACGCCCGCCACGCCCCGCGGCACTTCCTGGTCCGCGGCCGGATCAAGGAGAGCCCCGAGACCCCGGCCCGGGCCGAGGCCCTGCTCGCCGCCGCGCGCGCGGCCGGCCACGAGATCGTCGCGCCGCGCGCCTGGGGGCCGGGACCGCGGGCCGCCGTCCACGCGCCCGCGTACCTGCGCTTTCTCGAGACCGCGCACGCGCGCTGGCGGGCGCTCGACGACCCTTCGCCCGAGGTCGTGCCCAACGCGCACCCGCGCGGGCGCGCCGTCTCCTACCCCGAAGGCGTGGTCGGCCAAGCCGGCTATCACATGGCCGACACCGCCTGCCCCATCGGGCCCGGCACCTGGGAGGCGGCCTGCGCGGCGGCCGACGTGGCCGTGGAGACGGCCGCGATCGCGCTCGATCAGGGCGGAGCGGCCTATGGGCTCTGTCGTCCGCCCGGGCACCACGCCTTCGCCGACGGCGCGGGCGGGTTCTGCTTTCTCAACAACGCGGCGATCGCGGCCCAGTGGATGACAGAGCGGGCGGGCCGGGTCGCGGTGCTCGACATCGACGTCCACCACGGCAACGGCACCCAGGACATCTTCTGGGAGCGGGCGGACGTTCTGTTCGTCTCTCTGCACGCCGATCCGGCCGCGTTCTACCCGTTCTTCTCGGGCTACGCCCACGAGCGCGGCGCGGGCGCGGGGGAAGGCTGCACCCTCAACCTGCCGCTTAGCTTTGGCGCGGACGATGCGGCCTTCCTCGCCGCGCTCGCCCGCGCGGGCGAGGCGATCCGGGCCTTCGCGCCCGGCGCGCTCGTGGTCTCGCTCGGCTTCGACGCCTACGCCGGCGATCCCCTGTCGCCGCTCGCGGTCACCACCGAAGGCTACGCCCGCGCGGGCCGCGCGATCGCCGGGCTCGGGCTTCCGTGCGCGCTGATCCAGGAAGGCGGTTACGACTGCGCCTCGCTCGGGGCCAACCTCGCGGCCTTCCTCGCCGCTTTCGCGGCCGATTGAGCGCGGCCCAAAAGGGTTGGACGGGCCTGTTGGCGCGCGTATAAGTCGCCCCATGAATGGCGTTCCCTTCGTCAAGATGCATGGGCTCGGCAACGATTTCGTGGTCGTCGACGGGCGGACGGCGGCGCTCGACCTCGCCCCCGATTGGGTGCGCGCGGTCGCCGACCGGCGCACGGGCGTCGGCTGCGACCAGCTCATCGCGATCCTGCCGTCCGCGACGGCGGACGCGCGCATGGTCGTCCGCAACGCCGACGGCGGCGCGGCCGGGGCCTGCGGCAACGGCGGCCGCTGCGTCGCCGCGCTTCTCATGGACGAGACGGGACGCGACCGCGTGGCCATCGAGACCGACGCCGGAATCATCGAGGCCCGCGCCGCCGCCGACGGCGCCGTCGCCGTCGACATGGGCGTCCCGCGCTGGGACTGGCGCGAGATCCCGCTCGCCCGCGAAGCCGACGCCCTCGACCTCGACCTTGGGCCGCCCGCGCCCGCGCCGGCGGTCGCGGTGAACACCGGGGTGCCGCACGCGGTGCTCTTCGTCGACGACGTCGCCGCGATCGACGTGGCCGGAATCGGCGCGGCGCTCGAACGTCACCCGATCTTTCCCGAGGCGGCCAACATCGACTTCGCGCAAGCGCTCGCGCCCGACCGTATCCGCATGCGGGTGTGGGAGCGCGGGGCCGGCGTCACCCGGGCCTGCGGCACCGGAGCCTGCGCGGTCGCGGCGGCGGCGGCGCGGCGGGGGCTGTGCGGACGCCGGGTCGCGGTCGATCTCGACGGGGGCCGACTCGAGATCGCCTGGCGCGACGACGACCACATCGAGATGACCGGGCCGGCGGCGGTTGTGTTCCGCGGCGTCCTCGCCCCCGGGTTCGGCCGATGACGGCGCGCAGGCCCGCATCCCGGCCGGCTCCGCGCGCGACCGAGGTGGTCACCTTCGGCTGCCGGCTCAACGCCTATGAATCCGAGATCATCCGCCGCAACGCGCAAGCGGCGGGGATCACCGACACCATCGTCATCAACACCTGCGCCGTGACCGCCGAAGCCGAGCGCCAGGCCCGCCAGGCGATCCGCCGGGCGCGGCGGCGCGCGCCCGACGCGCGGATCGTGGTGACCGGCTGCGCGGCCCAGATCGACGCCGCCGCCTTCGCCGCCATGCCCGAGGTCGACCAGGTGATCGGCAACGCCGAGAAGCTGCGCGCCGACGCGTTCGCGCCCGCGCCCGAGGCCCCGCGCGTGCGCGTCGACGACATCGCCGCCGTGCGCGAGACCGCGGGCCATCTGGTCGCCGGCTTCGCGGGCCGGGCGCGGGCCTTCGTCCAGGTCCAGAACGGCTGCGACCACCGCTGCACCTTCTGCGTCATCCCCCAGGGCCGCGGGCCGAGCCGGAGCGTTCCGGCTGACGCGATCGTCGCCGAGACCCGCGCTCTGGTCGCGGCGGGCTACCGCGAGGCGGTGCTGACCGGGGTCGATCTCACCGCTTACGGGGCCGACCTGCCGGGGCGGCCGACGCTCGGGACCATGGTCCGCCGCCTGCTCACCGCGGTCCCGGAGCTTCCGCGGCTTCGGCTCTCTTCGATCGACGTCGCCGAGATCGACGACGCGCTGTTCGAGCTCATCGTCTCCGAGCCCCGGCTGATGCCGCACCTGCATCTCAGCCTCCAGGCCGGCGACGACCTGATCCTCAAGCGCATGAAGCGCCGCCACGGCCGCGCCCAGGCGATCGCGTTTTGCGAGCGCGTGCGCCGCCTGCGGCCCGAGACGGTCTTCGGCGCCGACCTGATCGCGGGCTTCCCGACCGAGACCGAGGCCCAGTTCCGCAACACCCTCGATCTCGTCGCCGAGGCGGGGCTGGTCTATCTCCACGTCTTTCCCTACTCGCCGCGGCCCGGGACGCCCGCGGCGCGGATGCCGCAGGTGCCGGCCGCCGAGCGCCGCGAGCGCGCGGCCCGGCTGCGCGCGGCCGGCGACGCGGCGCTTGCGCGCTTTCTCGCCGCTTGCGTCGGCCGCCGGCACCGGGTGCTGGTCGAGACCGGGACCGAAGGCCGCACGGAGCAGTTCGCCCCGGTCCGCCTTCTCGATCCCCGTCCGCCGGGCGCGGTGGTGCCGGCGCGGGCCGAGGCGGTCGAAGGCGGCGCGCTTCTCGCCCGCCCCTTGGACGAGGCCGCGTGATGGCGGACGAGGGCGCGAAGCCGCGCGGCTGGCTCGCGCGGCTCAAGGCGGGGCTCGCGCGCTCGTCGTCGAAGATCAGCGACGGCGTCGGCGCGATCTTCGCCCGGCGCAAGCTCGACGCCGAATCGGTCGAGGCGCTCGAAGAGCTCTTGATCGCCGCCGATCTCGGGGTCGAGACCGCGGCCGAGCTCGCGGGCGCGATCGCGGCCATGCGCTTCGAGCGCGACGCGAGCCCCGAGGCGGTGCGCGCGGCGCTCGCCGAGCGCATCGCCGAGATCCTCGAACCGGTCGCCAAACCGCTGGCCCTCGACCCCGCGCGGCGGCCCACGGTGGTTCTCGTGGTCGGGGTCAACGGCACCGGCAAGACGACGACCATCGGCAAGCTCGCCAAGGGCTGGCGCGCGGAGGGCAAGTCCGTGGTTTTGGCCGCCGCCGACACCTTCCGCGCCGCCGCCATCGACCAGCTTCGGATCTGGGGCGAGCGCGCGGGCTGCCCGGTGGTCGCCGGCGCGCCGGGGGCCGATGCGGCGGGGCTCGCCTTCGACGCGCTGAGCCGGGCGCGGGCGGATCGGGCCGACGCGCTGCTCGTCGATACCGCCGGCCGGCTCCACAACCGGGCCGAGCTGATGGCCGAGCTCGAAAAGATCGTCCGCGTCCTCGGCAAGATCGACGCATCCGCGCCGCACCACCGCGTCCTCGTCCTCGACGCCACGGTCGGGCAGAACGCCCACGCCCAGGTCGAGACCTTCGCCCGCATGATCGGGGTGACGGGTCTGATCGTCACCAAGCTCGACGGCACCGCGCGCGGCGGCGTGGTCGTCGCGCTCGCCAAGCGGTTCGGCCTTCCGGTGCATGCGGTCGGCGTCGGCGAAGGGGCCGAAGACCTGCGCCCCTTCGAAGCGCGCGCCTTCGCCCGCGCGCTCGTCGGGCTGGACTGACCGCGGAATCGGGAAAAACCAGAACCATGAGCGGCCGCATCCCCCTCGTCCACGAAAGCGACGATCCCCGCCTGCGGCGCCGGCTCGCCGAGACCGAGCCCGACGACTTCCTCGCCGGCATCGCGGTTTGACGGAACTTGGGGCCGGGACCGGCGGGCGGCGGCCCGCTCCATCCTACGCGCCCGGCGGGTTGGTCCGGGTGTTGGTTTCGATTCCCGAAACGTAGTCCTTGTGGTGGGCGAGCGCCCAGTGGACCGAGGGGAAGGCGATGTCGTTCCAGGGGATCTCGTCCCAGGCGAACAGGCGCGCCTCCAGGGTTTCGGTCCCGGGCGCGAGCCTCGGCGACGGCAGCCGGGCGGCGTAGATCACCTGGACCTGGCTGATCCGCGGGATGCTGTAAACCGCGAGCAGCGCCTCGATGGCGATCTCGACCCCGGCTTCCTCTTCGGCTTCGCGGGCCGCGCCTTGCTCGGTCGTCTCGTTAAGCTCGAGATAGCCCGCCGGGATCGTCCAGAAGCCGCGCCGGGGCTCGATCGCCCGGCGGCAGAGGAGCACCCGTTCGCCATAGCGGCACACGGCGCCGACCACCACCTTAGGGTTGCGGTACAGCACGAAGCCGCAGTCGTCGCAGACGAGCCGCGGGCGGGTGTCGCCCTCGGGCACCATCAGGCTGGCGGGGCCTTTCCCGCGGCGCGTCCGGGCCGGGTTCCGTTCGTCGCTCACGCCCGCGCGGCCTCCCGCGCGTTCAGCGCCGCGCCGCCATGGTCGGCAGCACCTCGCGCAAGATCCAGTTGACGACCTCGCACTGGCGGACCTCGGGGCGCATCACGTCGGCGTCGATGCCGAGCGCCCAAGCGAGGTCTGCGCGCGAGGGATCGGCGTGCAGGGTCTCGAGCTGGTCGACATAAGCGAGCGCCTGGGCCTCGTCCCTGAAGAAGCCGAGATCGCGGAGCTTGAACCGCCGGCAGTAGATCAGACGCGCCATCTCGTGGAGGTCGTACTCGGGATGGTACTGCACCGCCCAGAACCGCCCCAACCCCAAGGTCACGGAGGCCGCCTGGACCTGGGTGAAGTCGTTGGAGGCGAGCAGAACCGCGCCCGGCGGCAGATGGGTCACCTCGTCGACATGGCTGATGAAGGCGTCGAACACGTCCGCCTTGCCCACGTACATGGGATGCCCGCGCCCGGCCGCGGTCAGCCGGATCTTGCGCGCGATGCCCATCTCGCGGCCGCGCGGGTTGGCGGCGCACAGGCCGCCCGCGGCGACCACGGCGATCTGCACCGCCCAGCAGCTTCCGAAGCTCGGCACGCCGGCGTCGAACACGGCGCGGCAGAAGTCGATCTGGCGACGGACCCGGGGGTCGTCGTCGTAGATCGTGAGGCTGCACCCGGTCCAGGCGACGCCGTCGTACTGGGCGATCGCCGCGCCTTTGGGAAGCGCGGAATCGGGGTCCGACGGGTAGACCTTGTCGACCACCGCGTTCGGGACCACCCGCAGCAGCATGGCGGCGTAAAGGTCGGCGGCGACCGACGCGCCGCCCGCGGCGAGCTCTTCGCGGCCTTCGCGGGAATAGCCGTCGACGACGAGGAAGCGGGGTTCGGCGCTCATCACAGTCTCTCCCTTGCCGTTGGCGTTGGTCCGCAGCGCGCGTTCAGGCCCCGGCGAGCCGGTCGATGATCGCCGGCAGCTCGGCGTGATCGCGGCAGATCGCGTCGGCGCTGGTCCCGGCCTCGTCGACATTGCGCACGGCGGTGAACAGCACCGCCTTCATGCCGAGCGCCTGCGGCCCCTTGACGTCGTTGTGGTCGCGGTCGCCGATATGCACCATCTGGGCGAGGTCGACGCCGAGCTGCTCGGCGGCGGCGTGGAACATGCGCGGATCGGGCTTGGAGCAACCGATCTCGTCGGAGAACACGAAGCCGTCGAAGTACTTCTCCAGCCCGTGATGGGCGAGCAGCCGGCGCAAGACGCGCCCCGGCGAGACGATGGCGTCCGAGACGACGCAGAGCTTGTAGCGCCCGGAAAGCGCCGCCAGCGCGTCGGCGATTCCGGGTACGGGCTCGGGCGGGATGTCGATCTCCATGTCTTCGATCTCGGCGACCACGCGCTCGAAGACGTCGTCGGGCAGGCTGCGGCCGAGCCCCGCGAGCAGCACATGGAGCCGCTCGCGCTGGGTCCAGGTGACGTGATGCTCCTTCCAAACCTTGTTGAACGCGGCGTCGGCGACGTCGTAAGCGGTCGCAACGGTCTCGAAGGCGATCGGCGATTCGCGGTCAAGCGCAGCGTGCAGGATTCGGCGGCGATCTTGAGCCTTGGTGCCGAGCCCGTGCGCCTTGCGCACAGGCTCGTCCGAATCATCGCGAATCATGGTGTCCCAAAGATCGAAGGTTACTGCCCGAATACTACCGGCCACGCCGCACTCTCCCCTCTTAAGCGTTGACGTTCAAACGAAAATCCGACCATAAACAGCCGCGCCCGGCGAAGCGGGCGATGCGGCATCATTTCGCGACCACCGCACGGCCGCAACAGGAATTTGTCCTTGCGGTCAAGATCGAACCTCCCCCTTTGCATTCGCCCCCAGGACGGGCAGACTGCGGCCATGACCGCCCTTGTCGTCGCGCCCGAGATCGTTTCCTTCGCCGAGGCGCTCGCCGATGCGGCCGGCGCGATCCTGCGCGCGCGGTTCCGCGCCCCTTTCACGCTCTCTTTCAAGCCCGGCGACAGCCCGGTGACCGAGGTCGACCGCGCGGTCGAGTCCCGGCTTCGGGAGATGATCGCGGACCGATTCCCCGCTCACGGCGTGGTCGGCGAGGAATACGGCGCCGAGCGCGCCGACGCCGACGAGGTCTGGGTCATCGACCCGAT
Source organism: uncultured Alphaproteobacteria bacterium (assembly GCA_964475385.1). Taxonomy (GTDB): domain Bacteria; phylum Pseudomonadota; class Alphaproteobacteria; order JAAXGF01; family JAAXGF01; genus CAYYWV01. The sequence goes on from CAYYWV010000046.1 coordinate 11,171, forward strand.
CGACGGCACTCGACTGTTCATGGCCGGGGTGCCTTTGTTCGGCGTCCTGATCGCCTATGTCCGCGGCGGCGCGCCCGCGCTCGGCGTGATCGACCAGCCGATCACCGGCGAGCGCTGGCTCGGCGGACCGGGGCTCGCGACCCGCTTCAACGGGCGGGCGGTTCGGACGCGCGCCTGCGCCGACCTTTCGGGCGCGCTTCTGTGCGCCTCGTCGCCCCACTACTTCGAGGGCGCGGACGCGGACGCCTTCGAACGCCTGCGCCGCGCCGTCGGCTGGACCCAGTACGGGACCGACTGCTACGGCTTCGGTCTGATCGCGAGCGGGCTGATCGACCTCGGCGTCGAGACCGACCTCGGACCGCACGACTTCATGGCGCTCGCCCCGGTGATCGCAGGCGCAGGCGGGGTGATGACCGACTGGGAAGGCCGTCCGCTCGGGCTTGGCTCGGGCGGGCGCGTGCTCGCCGCCGGCGACCGCGCCGCGCACGAGCGCGCGTTGGCGATTCTCGCCGGCCGAGCCCGCGCCGGGGCGGGGAATGTTGTCGGCCGCCCCTCGAATCACTAGATTTGCTCCACGCCCTGCGCGCGGACGCGCGCGCGACGCCATTCGATCGGGGAGCCGTTTCATGAGCCGCGCCATCGCATTCGCCCTCGCGCTCGCGGTGATCGTTATCGGCGGCGGCAACGCTGCGGCCGCCGAGGATGCGGTGGCCAAAGCGCATGGGATCGCCATGTACGGCGATCTCAAATACGGCCCCGACTTCACCCACTTCGACTACGCCGATCCGAACGCCATCAAGGGCGGCGAGGTGCGGCTGCACGCCATCGGCACCTTCGATTCGCTCAACCCCTTCATTCTCAAGGGCGTGCCGGCGGCGATGATCGGCAGCCTCGTGTTCGAGACCCTGACCGAGAACGCGCTCGACGAGCCGTTCTCCGAGTATGGGCTGATCGCCGAGTCGATCGAGACCCCGGCCGACCGGTCGTGGGTGACCTTCAACCTGCGGCCCGAGGCGCGCTGGCACGACGGAACCCCGATCACCGCCGACGACGTGGTGTTCTCCTTCAACATCCTGCGCAAGAAGGGGCACCCTTTCTACCGCGCCTATTACAAGAGCGTCGCGCGCGTCGAAAAGCTCGGCCCGCGCCGGGTGCGCTTCGTCTTCGCGGGCGGCGTCAACCGCGAGCTGCCGCTGATCATGGGCCAGCTTCCGGTGCTGCCGAAGGCCTATTTCGAGAATCGCGACTTCGCCAAGACGACGCTTGAGCCGCCCTTGGGCAGCGGCCCTTACCGGGTCGAAAGCGTCGAACCCGGCCGCTCGATCACCTATGCGCGAATCAAGGATTACTGGGCCGCGAACCTGCCGGTGCGCCGCGGGCGCTTCAACCCCGACCGCATCCGCATCGACTATTACCGCGACCCCACCGTGGCGATGGAGGCGTTCAAGGCCCACGAGTACGACTTTCGCCTCGAGAACACCGCCAAGGTCTGGGCCACCGCCTATGTCGGCCCGCCGTTCGACGCCGGGCTGATCGTCAAGGAGGAGATCCCCAACAGCATCCCGACCGGCATGCAGGGCTTCTTCTTCAACACCCGGCGCGCCAAGTTCGCCGACCGCCGGGTCCGCGAGGCGCTCGGTTACGCCTTCGACTTCGAGTGGACCAACAAGAACCTGTTCAACGGCGCGTACACGCGGACGCGGAGCTTCTTCTCGAACTCGGAGCTCGCGTCCTCGGGCCTGCCGGGGCCGGACGAGCTCAAGCTTCTCGAGCCCTTCCGCGACCAGCTCCCGCCCGAGGTTTTCACCAAGGAGTACCGGCCGCCCCGGACCGACGGCACCGGCAACGCGCGCCGCAACCTGCGCAAGGCGCTCAAGCTGTTGCGCGCGGCCGGCTGGACCTTCCGCGACGGTCGGCTGGTCGACGGCAAGACCGGCGCGCCCTTTGAGATCGAGTTCCTGATCGTCTCGCCCGCGTTCGAACGCGTGATCGCGCCTTTCGTGAAGAACCTCGAAAAGCTCGGCGTTTCGGCCCGAATCCGGCTCGTGGACACCGCCCAGTATCAGAAGCGGCTCGAGCAGTTCGATTTCGACATCATCGTCGCCACGATCGGCGAGTCGCTGTCGCCGGGCAACGAGCAGCGCAACTTCTGGTCGTCGGCCGCCGCGGACACCCCGGGCAGCCGCAACTACGCCGGAATCCGCAGCCCGGTGGTGGACGCGCTGATCGACAAGATCATCTCGGCCGACAGCCGCAAGGCGCTCATCGCCGCGACCCGCGCGCTCGACCGGGTGCTGCTGTGGGGCCATTACGTGATTCCCCAATGGCACATCCGCTATTTCCGGGTCGCCTACTGGAACAAGTTCTCGCGCCCCAAGATCACGCCCAAATACGGACTCGGCTTCGATACTTGGTGGGTCGATCCGGCCAAGGCCGCGGCGCTTGCGGAGAAGGAAAAGGCGTTGCGGTCGCCATGACGGCGGGGCCGCGGCCATGACCGGCGACCGGCGGGGCTGAGCGGGCGATGCTGGCCTATATCGTCCGCCGCCTTCTGCTTCTCGTCCCGACCCTGTTCGGGATCATGGTCGTCAACTTCGCCATCGTGCAGGCGGCCCCGGGCGGCCCCGTCGAACAGCTTATCGCCAAGCTCCAGGGCACCGGGCTCGAGGCCACCGCGCGCTTCGGCGCCGGCCAGCTCCGCGAGGTCGGCGGAGGCGGCGGCGGAGGCGGCGGCCAGCAGGCGAGCGGCGGCGAGGCCGCCAAGTATCGCGGCGCGCAGGGGCTCGACCCCGAGTTCATCCGCGAGATCGAGCGTCTCTACGGTTTCGACAAGCCGGCCTATCAGCGCTTTCTCCAGATGATGGGGCAGTACCTGCGCTTCGATTTCGGGACCAGCTTCTTCCGCGACGAAAGCGTGGTCGATCTGGTTCTCGACAAACTGCCGGTCTCCATCTCGCTCGGGTTGTGGACGACGCTGATCGTCTATCTGATCTCGATCCCGCTCGGCATCGCCAAGGCGGTGCGCGACGGCTCGACCTTCGACGTCTGGACCAGCGCCGTGGTCATCGTCGGCTACGCGATTCCGGGCTTTCTGTTCGCGGTGCTGCTGATCGTCCTGTTCGCGGGCGGCAGCTATTTCGACTGGTTCCCCTTGCGCGGGCTGACCTCGCCCGACTGGGACCAGATGGCCTGGCCGGCGCGCATCGCCGACTACTTCTGGCACATCACGCTGCCGGTGCTCGCGCTGGTGATCGGCGGCTTCGCCGGGCTCACGATGCTGACCAAGAACTCGTTCCTCGAAGAGATCAACAAGCAGTACGTGGTGACCGCCCGGGCCAAGGGCCTGACCGAGCGGCGCGTGCTCTACGGCCACGTGTTCCGCAACGCCATGCTGATCGTGATCGCGGGCTTTCCGGGGGCCTTCATCGGCATCCTGTTCACCGGCGCGCTTCTGGTCGAGGTGATCTTCTCGCTCGACGGGCTCGGGCTCCTTGGCTTCGAGGCCGCGATCAACCGCGACTACCCGGTCATGTTCGGCACGCTCTACTTCTTCACCCTTCTCGGGCTGATCATGAACCTGATCGGCGACCTGACCTACGTGCTCGTCGACCCGCGCATCGACTTCGAGGCGCGGAACGTCTAGCCATGGCCGACGACCGCTTCCTCGGTATCCGGATCACGCCGCTCACCCGGCGCCGGCTCTACAACTTCCGGGCCAACCGGCGCGGGTTCTGGTCGCTGTGGATCTTTCTCGCCCTGTTCGGGATCAGCCTGTTCGCCGAGTTCATCGCCAACGACCGCCCGCTGATCGTGCGCTACGAGGGAGCGTTCTACTTCCCGGTCCTGTTCGACTACCCCGAGACCACCTTCGGCGGCGACTTCCCGACCGAGGCCGACTATCGCGACCCCTATGTCATCGAGCTGATCGAGGCCAAGGGCTGGATGGTCTGGCCGCTCATTCCCTACAGCTATACGACCATCAACTACGACCTGCCGACGCCGGCGCCCTCGCCGCCGAGCGCCGAGAACTGGCTGGGGACCGATGACCAAGGCCGCGACGTGGTGGCGCGGCTGATCTACGGCTTCCGCATCTCGGTCCTGTTCGGGCTGACGCTCACGATCCTGAGCTCGATCGTCGGCGTCGCGGCGGGGGCGGTGCAGGGCTACTTCGGCGGCTGGGTCGATCTGTTGTTCCAGCGCTTCATCGAGATCTGGTCGGGGATGCCGGTTCTTTATCTCCTGATCATCCTCGCCGCCATCGTCGAGCCCAACTTCTGGTGGCTGTTGGGGCTGATGCTGCTGTTCAGTTGGATGTCGCTCGTGGGCGTGGTGCGCGCCGAGTTCCTGCGCGCGCGCAACTTCGACTACGTGCGCGCGGCGCGGGCGCTGGGGCTTCGCGATTCGGCGATCATCTTCAAGCACGTGCTCCCCAACGCGATGGTCGCGACCATGACCTTCCTGCCGTTCATCCTCAACAACTCGATCACCACGCTGACCTCGCTCGACTTCCTCGGCTTCGGGCTGCCGCCGGGCTCGCCGTCGCTGGGCGAGCTGTTGCAGCAGGGCAAGGCGAACCTTCAGGCGCCCTGGCTCGGGCTCACCGCCTTCGCGGTTCTCGCGGTGATGCTGAGCCTTCTCATCTTCGTCGGCGAGGCGGTGCGCGACGCCTTCGACCCGCGCAAGACCCTGCGGTGAGCGGCCGATGAGCTTCCTCGAAATCCGCGACCTGCATGTGCGCTTCACCACCGCCGGGCGGGTCAACGACGCGGTGCGCGGGGTCGATCTTTCGGTCGACCGCGGCGAGATGGTGGCGCTGGTCGGCGAATCGGGCTCGGGCAAGTCGGTGACCGCGTTCTCGGTCCTCCAGCTCCTGCCCTACCCGCTCGCGAGCCACCCGGCGGGCAGCATCAAGGTCGACGGCCAGGAGATGATCGGCGCGCCCGAGCCGGTGCTGCGCGAGATGCGCGGGGGCAAGGTCTCGATGATCTTCCAAGAGCCGATGACCGCGCTCAACCCGCTGCACAAGGTCGCCCGCCAGATCGGCGAGACCCTGCGCCTCCATCAGCGCCTCGGCCCCGGCGCGGTCGAGGCCCGCACCCGCGAGCTTCTCGACCTCGTCGGCCTCAAGGACGCGGACCGCATCATGGCGAGCTACCCGCACCAGCTTTCGGGCGGCCAGCGCCAGCGGGTGATGATCGCGATGGCGCTCGCCAACGACCCTGCGCTCCTGATCGCCGACGAGCCGACGACCGCGGTCGACGTCACCATCCAGGCCCAGATCCTGGCGCTCTTGCGCTCGCTCCAAGAGCGCACGCATATGGGCCTCCTTCTCATCACCCACGACCTCGGCATCGTCCGCAAGATGGCCGAGCGGGTCTACGTCATGCAGTCGGGCGAGATCGTCGAGGAAGGCTCGCTCGCGCGCGTCTTCGGCGCCCCACGCCACGCCTACACCCGGCACCTTCTCGCCGCCCAGCCCAAGGGCGAACCCGAGCCGGCGCGCGCGGACGCGCCCGAGGTCGCGTCTTGCGAGGGCTTGCGCGTCCACTTCCCGGTCCGCCGCGGCGTGCTCTTGCGCACGGTGGATCACGTGCGCGCGGTCGACGACGTGAGCCTCACGGTCCGCGAAGGCGAGACCGTGGGCGTGGTCGGCGAATCGGGCTCGGGCAAGACGACGCTCGGGCTCGCGCTGCTCAGGCTCGAACGCAGCACGGGCCGCATCCGCTTCGCGGGGCGCGACATCCAGGGCTTCGGCTTCAAGGAGATGCGGCCCTTGCGCCGCGAGATGCAGATCGTCTTCCAAGACCCCTTCGCCTCGCTCAGCCCCCGGCTCTCGATCGGCCAGATCGTCGGCGAAGGGCTCGCCGTCCACAACCTCGGCGGCTCGGCCGAGGAGCGCCGCGCGCTGGTCGCCCAGGCCCTCGAAGAGGTCGGCATCGAGCCCGAGGCCCAGGACCGCTATCCGCACGAGTTCTCGGGCGGCCAGCGCCAGCGGATCGCGATCGCCCGGGCGCTGGTGCTCAAGCCGCGCTTCATCGTCCTCGACGAGCCGACCTCGGCGCTCGACATGTCGGTGCAGGCGCAGATCGTCGCGCTTCTGCGCGAGCTCCAGCGCCGCCACCGGCTCGCCTACCTGTTCATCAGCCACGACCTCAAGGTGGTGCGCGCCATGAGCCACCACATCGTCGTGCTGCAAGCCGGCAAGGTGGTCGAGCAAGGCCCGGCCGAGCGGGTCTTCGCCGCCCCGCGCCACCCCTATACCCGCGCCCTGTTCGCCGCCGCCTTCGACCTCGAGGCGACCGAGACCGGCGCGGTGAGCATATAAACCCCGACAAGCGGCCCGGAGACATGGCGATCCTTCTCATCAGCGCTTTGGGCGACGACGACGAATGGCGGGCGGCGCTGGGCTCGCTCCTGCCGGGGGTCGAGATCCGCGTCTGGCCCGAAGTCGGGGAGCGGGACGAGATCGAGATGGCGCTGGCGTGGAAGGCGCCGCCGGGCGCGCTTGCGAACCTGCCCAATCTGCGTTGCGTGTGCTCGCTCGGCCAGGGGGTCGATCATCTGTTCGTCCACGGCGACCTGCCCGAAGGCGTCGCCGTGGTGCGGCTGGTGGACGAGTCCATGCGCCGTCAGATGTCGGCCTATGTGCTCGCCGCCGTCCTGCGCCGCTTGTGCCGGATGGAAGGCTACGCCGCGCTCCAGGCCGCGCGGCGCTGGGAGTCGCTCCCGCCCTGGGATCCGGCCGAGACCCGCGTCGGCGTCATGGGGCTCGGCGCGTTGGGAAGCGACGTCGCGCGCAAGCTCGCGGCCCTCGAGTTCCGGGTCTCGGGCTGGAGCCGGACCGAGAAGGCGATCGCGGGCGTCGAAACCTTCGCCGGGCGCGCGGGCCTCGCGCCTTTCCTCGCCGATTGCGATATCGTCTGTTGCCTGCTTCCCCTGACGCCCGAGACCCGCGGCATCCTGAACGCCGAGACCTTCGCCCTGATGAAGAAGGGCGCATACCTCGTCAACGCCGCGCGCGGCGGCCATGTGGTCGAGGCCGACCTGATCGCGGCACTGCGCGCGGGGCGTCTTTCGGGCGCGACGCTCGACGTCTTCGAGGCCGAGCCTCTGCCCGCATCGAGCCCGCTCTGGTCCGAGCCCGGAATCACGGTCACGCCGCACATCGCGGCGGCCACGTTCGCGCGCTCCTGCGCGCCCCAAGTGGCCGAGAACTACCGCCGGCTCAAGGCCGGCGCGACGCTTCTCAACCGGGTCGATCCGCAGCGCGGCTACTGAGCGCCGCCGCCTGATCTGTGACCGTCATCGGCGCAGGGCCTGGACGCGGTGCGTTCAAATCCTGAACCGTTCGCAGAGCATGGCGAAGGCGGCGCGCAGGCCCATCGCCTCGCCGCCCTTGGGCCGGCCCGGGCGCGCCTTGGCGTTCCAGGCCATGACGTCGAGATGCGCCCAGGCCGGGGTCTCGGTCACGAATTCCTTGAGGAACAGGGCCGCGAGGATCGCGCCCGCGTACGGCCCGTCGCCGACGTTGCAGAGATCGGCGACGGGGCTTTCGAGCTGGCCGCGATAGCCGTCCCACAGCGGCAGCCGCCACATCGGGTCTTGCTCGGCCCCGGCATGGCGCAAAAGATCGGCGGCGAGCGCGTCGTCGGGCGTGAACAGCGCCGGCAGGTCGGGGCCGAGGGCGACCCGCGCCGCCCCGGTGAGCGTCGCGAAGTCGAGAATGAGGGCGGGCCTCTCGGCGTCGGCCTCGGCGAGCGCGTCGGCGAGGATCACGCGCCCCTCGGCGTCGGTGTTGCCGATCTCGACCGTAAGCCCCTTGCGCGTCGCGACCACGTCGAGCGGGCGCAGCGCGTTGCCCGCGACCGCGTTCTCGACCGCCGGGATCAAAACCCGAAGCCGAACCGGCAGGCCGGTTCCCATGACCGCGCGGGCGAGCCCGAGGGCGTGCGCCGCGCCGCCCATGTCCTTCTTCATGAGCTTCATCCCGGACGCAGGCTTGAGGTCGAGCCCGCCCGAATCGAAGCACACCCCTTTGCCGATGAGCGTCACCTTGGGCGCGCCCGCCTCCCCCCAGGCGAGGTCGATCATGCGCGGCGCGCGGGCCGCCGCCCGGCCCACCGCGTAGACCGCCGGAAAGTTGGCGGCGCGGAGCGCCTCGCCCACGGTGACGCGGCACGTCCCTCCATGGGCGCGGGCGAGATCGGCCGCCGCCTCGGCGAGTTCGGCGGGCCCGAGGTCGTCGGCCGGGGTGTTGACGAGATCGCGCACCATCCCGATCGCCGAAACCAGGGCCTCGATCCGCGCCCGCTCGCAGCCCGCGGGCCAGACCAGCCGGGCGAGTGCGCCTTCGGGCTTGCGGTAACGCGCGAACCGATAGGCCCCGAGCGCCCAGCCGAGCGCATAGTCGCCGGCCATTGCGCCGTCGACCGCGTCGGCGAGCCGGTAGTCGCCCGCCGGCAAGGCGCGCGGCAGCCCCGCAAGCGCCCAGACGTCGCGCGCCGCATCGACGCCCGCGAGCACCAGCGCGAGCGCGCCGTCCGCCCCCGGAACCAGGCAATGGGTTCCGGGCTTGGCCGCGAACCGCGTCGCCTCCACCCAGGCGGCGGCGCGCGAAGGCGCGGTCTTGAGCCAGTCGGCAAGCCCATCCCGGGTGAGCGGCAGGATCTCGACGGCGTTCTCGGCGGGCTTGTCGATCAAATGGGTGAGCACGGCAACGTCTCCTTCGGACCCTCGGGCGGACTTGAGCGAAGGCGAGCATAGGAATCGCGCGCGCCGGCGACAAGCCCGCGCGCGGCGGCGCGGCTGGCCATCGCGTTTCATCGCTTGCCTGAAGATCCGGCGTTTGCGAAGTTCGGGCTCCCCCGTTTCCGGCCCCTTCCCCCGGCCCTTCGCCGATGTCGTTCACCGTCGCAGTCTTCGTCGCCACTTACCTCGGCATGGTCTTCGGGCGTCTGCCGGGGCTCAAGGTCGATCGCGCAGGCATCGCCATGGCGGCGGCGGTCCTGCTCGCGGTCGGCGGCAAGGTGGATTTCGACAGCCTAGCCAACGCGCTCCATTTCCCGACCCTTCTTCTGCTCGCCGGACTGATGGTGCTGTCGGCGCGTTTCGAGGCCGCCGGTTTTTTACAACGTCCTCGTCGCACGCATCGCGCAACAGCTCGCCCGGCCGATCGTCCTGCTCGCGCTCGTGGTCGCGGTCGGAGGGCTGCTTTCGGCGGTTCTGGTCAACGACATCGTGGCGTTCGCCATGACGCCGCTTCTGTGCCAGGGCCTGCGGGCGAGGCGGCTCGATCCGCGCCCCTTCCTCGCCGGGCTCGCCGCGGCAAGCAATGCGGGCGCGGCCGCGACCCTGATCGGCGCGCCGCAGAACATTCTGATCGGCGAGGTAGGCGGACTCGACTTCTGGGCCTTTCTCGCCCGCTGCGGTCCTCCGGCGTTCGCCGCGTTGGTCATCGTTTTCGCCGTCGTCGCGCTGGCCTGGCGACGCGCGCTTTCCGCGACGCCGGGGCCGCCGGTCGCCATGGAGGTCGCCCACGACCGCGCCCAGACCGTCGCCGCCTGGATCGCATTCGCGGTGCTGCTCGCGCTGTTCACCACGCCCTTGCCGCGCGCTGAATCGGCGCTTCTGGTGGCGGCGGTGTTGATGATCAGCCGCAAGGTGCCGAGCCGCGACACTCTCACGGCGATCAACCTGCCCTTGATCGTGCTGTTCGCCGGATTGTTCGTGGTCAACGACGCCTTCGCCGCCACCGGACTGGGCGCGCAGGCGCTTGGATGGCTCGCCGCCCACGGCCTGCTGCCCGACCGAATCGCCCTGCTTGCGCCACTCTCGCTTGCGCTCGGCAACAGCATCGGCAATGTGCCGGCGGTAATGTTGATTCTCGCGCAATGGCAGGACATCCCGTCCGCGACGCTGGTCGGGCTCGCCCTGTTCTCGACGCTCGCGGGGAACCTGCTGCTGGTCGGCAGCCTCGCCAATCTGATCGTCGCCGAGCGCGCCGCCGCAAGCGGGGTGCGCTTTTCCTTTCTCGATCACGCCCGGGCGGGAATTCCGATCGCGCTTCTGACCATGCTGCTCGCCGCCGCCTGGCTGATCGCGAACGGTTGGATGGCGCTGTAGCGGGCTCGCCCTGCCCATCATCCGCGAATGGTTCGCCGCCGCCGAAGCCGAGGACGAGGCGATTGAGAACCCGTAAGCCCGCCTACTCGATCTTGCCGATCTCGCGGTAGTAGCGCTCGGCCCCGGGGTGGAGCGGAATCG
>CAYYWV010000047.1:0-20618 GCA_964475385.1 uncultured Alphaproteobacteria bacterium
TCGCCGAGCCCGACCATGCCGCCGCCCGAGGTCCAGCGGAACGCCTCGATGCCCGTAGCGATCGCGCCCTCTCCCACCACGACCGAGCCGTCGGCCGAGACGCCCCAGGCCCGGCTTGAGAAGGCGCCGCCGGGAAGATCGCCGAGCCCCTGGAAGAACGGGCCCGCCCGGGCGTCCCCGCTCGCCATGGCGATGGCGCCGGCGCCCACAATGACGGCGGCGGCGGCGCTGATTGCCCTGATGCGCATATCTTTTATGGATGCATTCATGTGGAACTTCCTCCGCTTACATAGCGGCGCTCGGGCGGCGCGTCTTGTCTCAACGAGATGCAAGCCCCCCGCACGCACGAACCACGCCAACGTTCGTAAGTTGAATTCCGACCTTCATGACGATCCCTCCCCCTTGCGCGCGGCGACCACCTGTTGGTCGACTCTTTCGTCGCAGGGACAGCGCCATGTTGAATGGCCCACCCGGTTCTGCGAGCAAGAATCATGCCAACCTGAAAGAGAGCGCGCCAGATCAATCGGTTAAGCGGATACGGGGCCGACGGCGCGCGCTCGCCCAACAAAAAGTGTAAAGTTTACCGACACCGTTCGGCCCCAAATCCGCCGCCGCTTCTCTGTCAAATGCGGACCCGCGCCCGCAGGAGATCGAGAAATACCAAAATATATCAATGCCTAAGCGATCCGGCCCGGCGGTCGCAGCGGGGATCGCGAGTGTAAAAAAAACCGACAGGTCGACAATGCCCTTCTTGTTCTACCTGTTGTTATGCGGTTGTCGCGGCGCGGTTTCTGCGCAGCGCCGCCGCGGCGGGCGGCCGCCTTGCGGTCGGCGATGACGAGAAGCGGCGCTCCCGTCACGGCTCGATCAGATCGGAAAGCGGGCTCGAGGCGCTGGCGTAAAGCCGGCGGGGAATCCGGCCGGCGGTGTAGGCGAGGCGTCCGGCCTCGACCGCATGGCGCATGGCGCGGGCCATCTTCACCGGCTCGCGGGCGAGCGCGACGGCGCTGTTGAGCAGCACGCCGTCGCAGCCGATCTCAAGCGCGCGCGCCGCATCGGACGCGGTGCCGACCCCGGCGTCGACGATCACGGGGAGCCGACATTGCTCGCGAATGATTTGCAGGTTGTAAGGGTTGCGGATACCCATCCCCGACCCGATCGGAGCGCCGAGCGGCATGACGGCCGCGCAGCCGATGTCTTCGAGCTTTTTGCAGGTGATGGGATCGTCGTTGGTGTAGGGCAGCACCACGAAGCCGTCGTTCACCAGCTCCTGGGCCGCGATCAGAAGCTGTTCGACGTCGGGGAACAGCGTCTCGTCGTCGCCGATCACTTCGAGCTTGATCCAGTCGGTGCCGAGCGCCTCGCGCGCGAGCTGGGCGGTGAGCACCGCGTCGCGCGCGGTGTAGCAGCCCGCCGTGTTGGGCAGCAGCTTGCAGCGGCCGGCAAGCAGGTCGTAGACGGTCTCGCCGCCGCCGGCGGGGCTTGCGCGGCGGATCGCGACGGTTGCGACCTCGGCGCCGCTGGCGGCGATCGCATCGAGCATGACCTGCTGATTGGGATACCGCGCCGTCCCGATGAACAGGCGCGAGCGCAAGCGCGTGCCGGCGATGATCAAGGGATCGGCGTTCGCGGCCTCGCCGGCGTTCGGGCTTGCCTGCGGAATGTCGGCCATCGCGGTCATCCTCCGGCCTTCGGCGTGACGATCTCGACGCGATCGCCGGGAGCGAGGCGCGTCGTCTCCCACGCCCGGCGCGGAACGACCCGGGCGTTCACCGCCACCGCGATCCCGCGGCGGGTCGGGTCGATCCCGTACTCGACGACCAGGTCGCGCACCGTCTGGCCGCGCCATGGGCGCGGCGCCCCGCTCACCGTGATCGTCGCCGCCGCGCTTTGCTCTTTTCGCTCTTCGGTCATGCCGCAAACCGATCCGGTCCGAACGCCTTGAGGCTGTCGCTCAATTCGCCGGTGAGAATGTAGCGGCTCACGGCGCGTCCGGTCACCGGGGCGAGCAGGATGCCGTTGCGGTGGTGGCCGGTGGCCATGACCAGCCCGTCGAGCCCGCCCACCGGCCCCAGGATCGGCGCGTCGTCGCGGCTGCTCGGCCTGAGCCCCGACCAGGTCTCGACGATCGGAAGATCGTAGATGCCCGGCAGCGTCTCCCACGCCGCCCGCAGAAGGTCGAGCTGCGCGCCGGCCGTAAGCGTGCTGTCGAAGCCTTTCTCCTCGACCGTGCCGCCGATCAGGAGCCGCCCGTCGGAGCGCGGCACCAGATAGCCGTCGGGCCCCCATACCACGTGTCGCAGGAGCGGGACCTCGGGCGGCATCTGGAGGGCGAGCATCTGGCCTTTGACCGGCCGGACCGGCGGTTTCAGGCCCGCGGGCAGGCCCGCGATCTCGCGCGACCAAGCGCCCGCCGCAAGGACCACCGTCTCAGCGGCGAGGGTCTCGTCGTCGAGGCGAACCCCGCGGACCCGTCCGCCGGCGACGACGATCTCGCGCACTGCGGTGTGCTCACAGAGCCGCCCGCCGGCGGCGACGAACGCAGCGCTCAGGGCGGCGACGACCTTGCGGTTGTCGACCTGGTGGTCGAGCGGGCTGTAGACCGCGGCGGCGACCCGGGACGCGAGATGCGGCTCGCGCTGGCGCGCCTCGCGGCCCGAAAGCCACGCGACGTCGAGCCCGAGTCGGCGCTGGAAGTCGAACTGGAACCGGAGCCGTTCGATGTCGTCGCGGTCAAGCGCGACGACCAAGGTGCCTTCGGTGCGGTAATCGATCGTCATGCCGCTCGCCGCTTCGAGATCGCGGGCGAAGTCGTTCCATGCCGCACGGCTTTCGAGCAGCAGCGCAAGTAGCCGTTCCTCGCCCGGCTCGGCCTCGACCTGCGGGGCCAGCATGCCGGCGGCGGCCCAGCTCGCTCCGAAGCCGGCGGCGCCGCGCTCGAGCACCGTGACCCGGCGGCCGGCCCGCGCGAGGTGCCAGCCGATAACGAGGCCGCAAATGCCGCCGCCGACGATCGCGATCATGCCGCCGCGCCTCCTCCGAACCCGTCACGCGCGCCTTCATCGTCCCACCAGGCATGGAAGTGATGCAGCGGGCCGGCTCCCGCGCCGACCGAGAGTCGTCCGGCTGCGCGCAAGGCGCGCGCCACATATGCTTTCGCCTCCGCCACTGCGTTGCGCAGCGCCCGCCCGCGGGCGAGATGGGCGGCGATGGCCGACGACAGCGTGCAGCCGGTGCCGTGGGTGTTGGCGGTGGCGACGCGCGGCGCGGCGAACCGCGCGAGGCCGTCGTCGTCGAGCAGCAGATCGACGCTTTCGGGCCCGTCGAGATGCCCGCCCTTGACGAGCACGGCCCCGGGGCCGAGCCGGCGCAAGGCCGCGCAGGCGTCGGCCATCGCGGCCTCGTCCGCGGGCGCATCGCGGTCGAGCAGAACCCCGACCTCGGGCAGGTTGGGCGTGATCACGGTGGCGAGCGGCAGAAGACGCTCGCGCAGCGCGGCGACGGCGTCGGCGCGAAGCAGGCGGTCGCCGCTCTTGGCCGCCATCACCGGGTCGACCACGAGCGCCTTCGGCCGACGGGCCGCGAGCACCGCGGCGACGGCGTCGATGACCGCGCTGTTGCTCAGCATCCCGACCTTCACGGCGTCGATGCGGATGTCGTCGAACACCGTCTCGAGCTGGGCGGCGACGAACGCTGGCGGAAGGTCGTGGATCGCCCGGACCTCGCGGGTGTTCTGCGCGGTCAGCGCCGTGATCACCGACGCGCCGTAGACCCCGAGCGCGGAGAATGTCTTGAGGTCGGCCTGAACGCCGGCCCCGCCGCCCGAATCGGAGCCGGCAACGGTGAGCGCATTGGCGATCACGACCGACCCTCGCGCGCGGCGCTCACGATGGCCGCGAGCTCGGCGCTCGCCGCCCGCGGATCGCGCGCCATGCAAATGGCCGAGATCACGGCGACTCCTTCGACCCCTGCGCCGATCACCGCCGCCGCAGACGTCCGGTCGATGCCGGCGATGGCCACCCGCGGCGGAGCAACGAGGGCGGCGATCCGGGCGAGGCCGTCGAGCCCGTTGGGCGGATCGGGGTTGTCCTTGCTCGCGGTGGGGAACACCGCGCCGATGCTGACGTAATCGACCAGGTGGCGAGGGACGGCCCGCGCCTCGGCCTCCGAGCGCACGGTCAGCCCGATGATCGCGTCGCGGCCGAGCACGCCTCGCGCGTCTTCGACCGCCATATCCTCCTGGCCCAGATGCACGCCGTCGGCGCCGGCGGCGAGCGCGACATCGACGCGGTCGTTGATCAGGAGCGGCACGCGGTGAGGGGCGACGATCCTCTTGAGCGCGCGCGCCGTATCGACGAGACGGCGCGTCGGTCCCGTCTTGTCGCGGAGCTGGACCAAGCTCACGCCGCCCGCGACGGCGGCGGCGACGACGTCGGCGAGCGGGCGGCCGCCGCACCGGCTCGGGTCGGCGACGAGGTAGAGCGAGAGGTCGAGGCGCCGCCCTTCGAGATCGGGCCGCCACGCCGTGGGCTTCGCGCTTGATCGCGCCATCGTCGCCGGTCTCCCTCCGGGAGCCTGGCAATCACCGATCCTGCGCGATGCCGGCTCCCTACGCTGGTCCTAACCAGGTCAGGTTCGATGGGTGTCATCTCAGCCCCTCATCGGGGCACCCCAGCCGTTCGGCCATAGTAGGAGCGCAGTCTCGGCCCTTGTCAACCGAAAGCCGACGACGCGCGCGCGACGCCGCAATTCCGCCTCGAGGCCGCGCGCTTCCCTCTCCCGGTCGGCTTGACGGGTGGGGCGCGCCGCGCGATGATGCCGCCATTCCGAGGGGAGCCCCGCTTAGGGGGCTGAGAGACCATCGGCTGCGTCCGGTCGGACGAAAGCGGCATGGTGACCCTTAGAACCTGATCCGGGTCATACCGGCGGAGGGACAGGAATAAAGGGACGCCCAAGGCTGCGGTCCCGCATCGCCTGAAGTCATACCGCTGAACTCCCGGATCTCCCGTGCGCCTTGCTCGTGAAAGGAGATCCTTATGACCGTCGTCAACAAACCCCCGAGATTTTCCGTAACCACCGGGCCATTGCCCGCCTCGCGAAAGATCTACATCAAAGGCGAGAAATACCCCGACATTCGCGTGCCCCTGCGCGAGATCCTTCTGGACGAAGCGGGCCGCGAGCCGCCGGTCCGGGTCTACGACACGTCCGGCCCCTACACGGACCCGGACGCCGCCATCGACATTCACGCCGGCCTCCCGCGCATCCGGGAGAACTGGATCCTGGCCCGCGGCGACGTCGAGCCGTACGAAGGACGTGGGATTACGCCCGCCGACAACGGCTTCGCATCGGGCGAGGGACCGGCGGCCGCGTTCCCGGTCAAACGGCGGCCCCTGCGCGCAAAGCCGGGCAGGGCCGTGACCCAGGCGGCCTACGCCCGCGCCGGCGTCATTACGCCGGAGATGGAGTTCATCGCCATTCGCGAGAACCTGGGCCGCGCGGCGGCGCGAGAGGCGCGATCGCGCGATGGCGAACCGTTCGGCGCCGAGATCCCCGATTACGTGACGCCCGAGTTCGTGCGCGACGAGGTCGCCCGCGGGCGCGCCATCATTCCGGCGAACGTCAACCACCCGGAAAGCGAGCCGATGATCATCGGCCGCAATTTCCTGGTGAAGATCAACGCCAACATCGGCGCCTCGGCCGTCACCTCCTCGATGGCCGAGGAAGTCGACAAGATGGTCTGGGCGACGCGCTGGGGCGCGGACACGGTGATGGACCTGTCGACGGGACGGAACATCCACAACATCCGCGAGTGGATCATCCGCAACGCGCCGGTTCCGATCGGCACGGTGCCGATTTACCAGGCGCTCGAGAAGGTCGGCGGCGTCGCCGAAGAGCTGACCTGGGAGATTTTCCGCGACACCCTGATCGAGCAGTGCGAGCAAGGCGTCGATTACTTCACCCTGCACGCGGGCGTACGCCTCAAACACATCCCGCTGACTGCCAACCGGGTCACGGGGATCGTCAGCCGCGGCGGCTCGATCATGGCCAAGTGGTGCCTGGCCCACCACAAGGAGAACTTCATTTACGAGAACTTCGAGGAGATCTGCGACATCGCCCGGAGCTACGATGTCGCGTTCTCGCTCGGCGACGGTCTGCGCCCGGGTTCGATCGCCGACGCCAACGACGAAGCCCAGTTCGCAGAGCTCGAGACCATGGGCGCGTTGACCAGGATCGCCTGGGAAAAGGACGTCCAGGTCATGATCGAAGGCCCCGGCCATGTGCCGATGCACAAGATCAAGGCGAACATGGACAAGCAGCTTGCAACCTGCGGCGAAGCCCCGTTCTACACCTTGGGTCCGCTGACCACCGACATCGCGCCGGGCTACGATCACATCACCAGCGGCATCGGCGCGGCGATGATCGGCTGGTACGGCTGCGCGATGCTCTGTTACGTCACTCCGAAGGAGCACCTCGGCCTTCCCGACCGCGACGACGTCAAAACCGGCGTCGTCACGTACAAGATCGCGGCCCATGCCGCCGATCTCGCCAAAGGGCATCCGGGGGCCCGGGCGCGCGACGACGCGCTCAGCCGGGCGCGCTTCGAGTTCCGTTGGGCGGATCAGTTCAACCTCGGTCTCGACCCCGAAACGGCGCGGGACTTCCATGACCAGACGTTGCCGAAGGAAGCCCACAAGCGCGCCCATTTCTGCTCGATGTGCGGCCCCAAGTTCTGCGCCATGAAGATCACCCAGGATCTGCGCGAATACGCGGAGGCCGGCATGGCCGCAATGGCGGAGAAGTTCCGGCAAGGGGGCAACCGGATCTATTGGGAAAAGGACGACCTCTGAGCGCGGAAACGCCCAGAGGATTGCGTTTGCGCCGCCACAGGCCGCGGTCGATCGTGCGAATCCGATCGTGCTAGAGCCTGGTCCAGGCCATGCTTCGCGCGTCACCGCACCCTAAGAAATTTCTCGCTTTCGGACGCCCGGCGTGATTCCCTGTGCCGGCGTAAGATTGCGAAAGAAATCTCGCGTGAAGCAGGGGGCTGGAACGCGGACGGCCGTTCGGCGGCAAGACGTTTGAAAGCCGGGTCTCGGGATGTCGTTCGCATCGGCTCTCGAAGGGGGTGCAAGGGTGAAGATCGCCGACGCCAAGACCTATGTCGTCGCCAACCCGCCGCCGCACTACGGCGGACGGTACTGGATTTTCGTCAAGCTCGTCACCGACGACGGAATCGCGGGCTACGGCGAGGCCTATTCGATCCCTTTCCACCCCCGCGTCGTCGAACGCATGATCGCCGACGTCTGCGAGCGCCATGTGATCGGATCGGACCCGTTCAAGATCGAAAGGCTTTGGCGGATCGTCTATTCGAGCGGCTACACCCAGCGCCCCGACAGCTCGCTGATGGGGGTGTTGAGCGCGGTCGAGATCGCCTGCTGGGACATCATCGGCAAGGCGCTCGACAAGCCGATCTACGAGCTGCTCGGCGGCAAGGTCCACGAGCGGCTGCGCAGCTACACCTATCTTTACCCCGACCCGGACGACCCTGGGGACACGCGGGTCTACACCGACCCGGACGCGGCGGCGGAGAAGGCGGCGCAGTACCTGGCGCAAGGCTTCACCGCGCTCAAGTTCGACCCGGTGGGGCCGTATTCGGCTTTCGACCCGCGCCAGCTTTCGCCCGCCGCGCTCGCGCATTCCGAACGTTTCATCGCGCGGCTGCGCGAGGCGGTCGGCGACCGGTGCGACCTTTTGTTCGGCACCCACGGGCAGATGACCGCGGCGGGCGCGATTCGGCTCGCCAGGCGGCTAGAACCCTACGACCCCCTTTGGTTCGAGGAGCCGGTCCCGCCCGAGAACGTCGCGGAGATGGCCCGGGTCGCGCGCGCCACCAGCATCCCGATCGCGGCCGGCGAGCGGCTCGCCACCAAGCACGAGTTCGCGCGCCATCTCGACGCCCAGGCGGCCTCGATCCTGCAAATGGCGCTCGGCCGCGTGGGCGGCATTCTCGAAGCCAAGAAGATCGCCGGCATGGCCGAGGCCCATTACGCTCAAATCGCGCCGCACCTCTATTGCGGCCCCATCGAAGGCGCGGCCAACATCCAGATCGACGCCTGCAGCCCAAACTTCCTAATCCAGGAAGGGATCGAGACCTGGGGCGGGTTCCACGCCGAAATCCTCAAGACGCCGATCCGTTGGGAGGACGGCTACATCATCCCGCCCGACGCGCCCGGCCTCGGCGTCGAGCTCGATGAAGCGGTGGCCGAGGCCCACCCCTACGACGGCGAGGCGCTGCACCTCGAAATGCTCGACCGGCCCGTCTAGAGTCTTTTTCGCTTTCATGGAATCGCTCCGTCAAAACAGGAAACGCGCTAAACGGCGCGAAGGCGTGCGGCGCGTTCGGACGCCGCCCAGCGTTCCGCCCGGTCAATACGGGATCTTGTCGGGCTTCTCGACCCAGGCTTGAAGGAGCGCTCGCGCCTCGTCGGCGAGCAGACGGCGCGTGGGCAGGCGGCGCGCTTCGGGCGGGCGCGGGATCTCGTCATAGATGAAGGCGTCGTCGAACCCGGCCCGGGCGGCGTCGGCGCGCGAGGCCCCGTAGACCAGGCGCTCGATCCGCGCCCAATAGATCGCGCCGAGGCACATCGGGCAAGGCTCGCAGCTCGCGTAGATCGCGCAGCCTTCGAGCGCGAAGCGCCCGAGCCGCCGACACGCCGCCCGGATGGCGACGATTTCGGCGTGCGCCGTCGGATCGTGGGCCGAGGTCACCCGGTTCCAGCCCTCACCGACGACCTGGCCCGCGCAGACCACGACCGCGCCGAAGGGGCCGCCCTCGCCCGCTTCCATATGGGCGCGGCCGAGCGCGATGGCGCGGCGCAAGAACCGCGCGTCGTCCTGATCCTCGGTCATCGTTTCTCCCCTATCGCGCGCCAGTGAGAAGATCGTAAAGCGCGCAAGCGACCGCAAGCGTCGCCCGTTCGAGATCGTCGAGCCGGATGCGCTCGTCGGCCCCGTGCGCGCCCGCCTCGACGAGGCTCCGCGGCCCGCAGCCGTAAAGCGCGACCGGCACCCCGGCCTCGGCGTAATGGCGGGCGTCCGTATAGAGCGGCGTCCCGCAGGTCGCGATCGGAACGCCGAACGCGCGCCCGGCGTGGCGCGCGAGCGCATCGCTCAGCCGCGCGCTTCCCGGCGGCGGGCGCAGCGGCCGCGCGAGCATGACGCGCTCGATCGCGAGCGCGGCCCCGGGGCTGCGCGCCGCCGCTTCCGCGATCAGGGCGCGAAGTTCCTCTTCGACCGCTTCCGCGTCCTCCTCGGGGATGATCCGGCGATCGAGGCGAAAATGCACCCGGTCGGGCACTACGTTGGTGTTGACGCCGCCCTCGATCAGCCCCACCACCAGGCTCGGCGCGCCGATGCCCGGCGCCGACGAGCGCTTCTCGGCGAGCCCCTTGCGGTGTTCGTAGAGCGCTCCGAGCACATTGGTCGCCGCCTCGAGCGCGTCGATCCCGGTCTCCGGCATGGCGGCGTGCGCGATCCGCCCGCGGAGCGTGACGGCGAGGTGCAGGCACCCGTTGTGCGCCGTCACCACCCCGTAAGAGAAGCCGGCGCAGATCGCGAAATCGGGCCGGCTCAGCCCCCGCTCCAAGATCCAGCGCGGGCCGATCTCGCCGCCCGTCTCCTCGTCATACGTGAAGTGGAGCTCGACCGCGCCTGCGAGCGGCCGCCCGAGCCCTTCGAGCGCGAGAAGCGCGAAGGCGTAGGTCGCGAAGTCGGACTTCGAGACCGCGACCCCGCGGCCGTACATCGCGCCGTCGCGGACCGCGCCGCCGTAAGGGTCCACGGTCCAGCCCTCGCCCGGCGGAACCACGTCGCCGTGGGCGTTGAGCGCGACCGTCGGGCCGTCGCCGAAGCGGCGGCGGACGATCAGGTTGGTCGCCGAGACCATGCCGCGCGCGCGGACCAAGTCCTCGGGAACCGGGTGGCGTTCGACCGCGAAGCCGAGCGCTTCGAGCTCTTTCGCGACGACCTCGGCGTGGGCCGCGCAGTCGCCCGGCGGGTTGTCGGACGGGGTCCGCACCAGCGCGCGCAGAAACGCGATCTGGCGCTCGCGCGCCGCCGCGATCCGCGCCGCGAGCGCATCGTAAACCTCCTCGGTCATGGCTTCCCCGGTTCCTTTCCTTCACGCGCGCCGCTCTCCGCGTAGCGGGCCGCGATCCGGCCGATGGCGCCGAGGGCGACGCGCACCGCCACATCGGCGTCGGCCGCGGCGATCGATTCGCGCGGGTTGTGGCTGACGCCTTCCTTGCAGCGCAGGAACAGCATGCCGACGTCCGTAAGCGCGGCGAGCGCCATGGCGTCGTGTCCCGCCCCGCTCGGCAGCCGGCGCACCGGCAGGCCGAGGGCCGCGATGGCGTCGGCGAAGGCGTCCATCAGCCAGGGCGCCATGGCGCAGCCGTCGTCCTCTTCGATCGTTTCGATGGCGAGCGCGACCCCGCGCCGGGCGGCGGCGGCGCGCGCGGCCTCGAACACCTGGGCGCAGGCGCGGTCGCGCAGGCCCGGGTCGGGCGCGCGCAGATCGAGCGAGATCGTCGCGGCCCCCGGAATCACGTTGCCCGCCCCGGGGGCGACCGCGATGCGCCCCACCGTGCCGACCGCGTCCTCGGCTTCGCGCGCGACGCGCTCGACCGCGAGCGCCGTCTCGGCGGCGGCGGCGAACGCATCGCGGCGCAGCCGCATCGGCACCGTGCCGGCGTGGCCGGCCTCGCCCGTGAAGTTGAGCGCGAAGCGGCTCGCCGCGTTGATCGCCGTGACCACGCCCACCGGCAAACCTTCGCGCTCGAGCACCGGCCCCTGCTCGATGTGGAGCTCGAGATAGGCGACCACGTCCTCGCGCCGCCGCGCCGCCGAGCCGCCGGGCGGGATCCCGAAGGCGGCGAGCGCCTCGCGAACGCTGACGCCTTCGGCGTCGCGCGCATCGAGCGCGTCCGCGTCCAGAACGCCGGCGACCGCCCGGCTCCCGCGCAGCGAGCCCGGGAAGCGCGCGCCCTCCTCGTCGCCGAAGGCGAGCGCCTCGACCGCGAAGGGAAGCCTGATCCCCCGCCGGTTGAGCCAGTCGATACAGGCGATCGCGGCGACCACGCCGAAAGCGCCGTCATAACGCCCGCCGTCGGGCACGGTGTCGATATGCGAGCCGATGAGAAGCGCCGGCGCATCCGGCCGCGCGCCTTCGTAACGTCCGATCAGGGTGGCGAGCGGATCGAGCCGGACGCGCATGCCGGCGGCTTCCATCCAACCGCGCAAAAGGTCGATCGCGCCGCGGTGGGCGTCGGTGAGGTAGCCGCGGGTGAGCCTGTCCGGATCGTCGGAGTGGCGGGCGAGCGCATCGAGCCGGGCCATGACCTCGGCCCCGTATGCGCCGGCGGGCGGGAGCGGGATCGCGAAGGCGGGCGCGCTCATTCCGGGGCCACCAGGTCTGCGAGCCGGAAGGCGGCGATCTTGGCGATCTCGGCGAGCGCGCGGGCGATCTCGTCCTCGCGCGCGTTGCCGAGCCGGGACTCGGCCGCGGCCAGAATGCGCTCAAGGTTCAGGCCCTTGACCGCCATCACGAAGGGAAAGCCGAAGCGGTCTCGATAGCGCGCATTCAGCGCCTGCAGACGGGCGCGCGCCTCATCCGGGGCGGCGGCGAGCCCGGCGGAGGCCTGCTCGGCCCGCGAGAAGGCGCTCGGCTTCTCTCCGTCTGCGGCCGCGAGGCCAAGCTCGGGATGGGCGCGGATCAGCGCGAGATGACGTTCGCGCCCGGCCTTCGCGACCGCCTCCACCATCGCCGCGTGCAGCTCGTCGCGCGAAGCGAAGGGGCGCGCCGCCCAGGCGGCCTCGGCGACCCAGGGCGCGCGCTCGAACACGGCCCCGAAGGCGGCGACGAAGGCCTCGCGCGAAAGCCCGTTGACCGCATCGAGGGAAAGCCGCGCGGCTCCGTGGCTCATGCGTCCGCCTCCCGGATATCCAAGGAATCGGGCGGCGGGTGGCGCGCGATCCAGTGGCGCGCGATGTCGATCCGCCGGCACAGCCAGACCCGGTCGTGGGCGGCCACGTGGTCGAGAAACCGGGCGAGCGCATACGCCCGGCCCGGCCGCCCTGCGAGCCGGCAGTGAAGGCCGATCGACATCATCCGCGGCCTCTCGGCCCCCTCGGCGTAAAGCTGGTCGAAGGTCTCGGTGAGATAGCGCTCGAACTCGGCGCCGCACGCGAACCCGTTGGCGGTGGCGAAGCGCATGTCGTTGACGTCGAGCGTGTAGGGAACGACGAGATGCGCCCGCCCGCCGACCGAGACCCAGTGCGGAAGATCGTCGTCGTAGGCGTCGGCGTCGTAGAGAAAGCCGCCGTGCTCGACCACCAGGCGGCGGGTGTTCGGGCCGCACCGCCCGGTGTACCAGCCGAGCGGGCGCTGGCCCGTCGCGCCCTCGATCGCGGCGACCGCGCGCGCGATGTGGTCGCGCTCGACCGCCTCGTCGACGAACTGATAGTCGATCCAGCGCCAACCGTGGCTCGCGACCTCCCAGCCCGCCTCGACCATGGCGCTGGCGGCCTCGGGGTTGCGCGCGAGCGCCATGCCGACGGCGAACACGGTCGCCGGCGCGCCGC
This sequence comes from uncultured Alphaproteobacteria bacterium, assembly GCA_964475385.1. Taxonomy (GTDB): domain Bacteria; phylum Pseudomonadota; class Alphaproteobacteria; order JAAXGF01; family JAAXGF01; genus CAYYWV01. The sequence goes on from CAYYWV010000047.1 coordinate 12,643, forward strand.
GCTCGGTGAGCAGGCGGTGAAGCCGCCAGAAGCCGGCGCGCGCACCGTAGTCGTAAAGCGATTCCATGTTGAGGTGGCGCGCGCCGCGGATCGGCTCGGCCCCGATGATTTCGGACAGGAAGGACTCGGACTCGGGATCGCCGTGAAGGACCGAGCGCTCGCCGCCTTCCTCGTAGTTGACGACGATCTGCACCGCGATGCGCGCGCCGCCCGGCCAGTCGGCCGCGGGCGGCTCGGCCCCATAGCCGACGAGATCGCGGGGGTAAGGATCAGCCATGCCGCCTCCTTGGGACTGGAATCGAGCGCACTGGCGACGATTCTCGAATGGAACGTGGACAATATCGTTGACAGTCTGTCCGGGCAAGCGGACCCTGTCGACCCCGGAACAGAGAGACGGAGGCCTCCCCATGGGGCGACTGACGACGCATGTCCTCGACGTCGCGGCGGGCCGGCCCGCGCGCGGCATGGTCATCGAGCTTCGCGATCTCGACGCCGGCGGCGCGGTTCTCGGCCGGTTCGAGACCAACGCCGACGGCCGGCTTGACGCGCCCGCGCTCGAAGGCGCGGCGTTCCGCCCCGGGCGCTACGAGCTTCTGTTCCACGTCGGCGCGTACTTCGGCGCGCAAGGCGGTCCGGCGCGCGACGCGGACGGCCCGCCCTTCCTCGACGAGGTGCCGGTGCGCTTCGGCGTCGCGGACGCGGACGCCCACTACCACGTTCCCTTGCTCGTCACGCCCTGGAGCTACGCGACCTATCGGGGAAGCTGAGGCCACCGCGCGCACCCCTTATTCGGCGTCGAGCGGCGCGCCCGCGCCGATCCAACGGCCGAGGATCGCGCGCTCGTCCGCGGTCATGCCGGTGACGTTGCCGAGCGGCATGGCCTCGGTCTCGACCGCCTGGGCGTAGATGCGCGCCGCCGCGGCGCGAATGTCCTCGGCCCGGTCGAAGACGAGCCCCTTGGGCGGCGCGTCGAACCCGGGGTAGCTCGGCCGCGCGCTGTGGCAGACGGCGCAGCGGGCCTTGACGATGGCCGCGACCGCGCGGAACGGCGCCGCGCTCCCGCCCGCCGCCGCGGTCGCTTCCCGCGGCGGGCGCGGGCTCGCGACCAAGGCGAGCGCGATCATGCCGGCGGCGGCCGCGACCAGAATCCAGGGCGCGGCGCGCCCCCGGTTGCGCAGGTTGAAGAAGTGGCGGACCGCGACCCCGACCGCTCCGAGGCCGGCGAGAATCGCCCAGTTGTAAGGCTGGCCGTAGGTGACGGGGTAGTGGTTGCTGACCATCACGAACAAGACCGGCAGCGTGATGTAGTTGTTGTGAAGCGAGCGCTGCTTGGCCTCGATCCCGAGGCGCGGCTCGGGCTTCTCGCCTTTGAGCAACGCGGCGACGGCCCGCTTCTGGTTGGGAATGATGACCCGGAACACGTTGGCGGCCATGATGGTGCCCAACATGGCGCCGACCAGGATATAGGCGGCGCGCCCGCTGAACAGCGCGCCCGCGACCGCCGCCACCGCCGCCGTCCAGGCGAAGACCAGGGCCGCGAGCAGAAGCGCCGCGCGCCCAACCAGAAGCCGGCACAGGCCGTCGTAGACGAACCAGCCGGCGGCGAGCAGCGCGAGCGCGACAACGACCGCGACCGGGGCCGGGAACGGCGTCTCGGCGTCGACCAGGTAGACCGGCGCGCCCAGGAAGTAGATCGCCGCAAGCAGCGCGAAACCGCTGAGCCAGGTGGAATACGCCTCCCACTTGAACCAGTGGAGCGCTCGCGGCAGGCGCTCAGGCGCGACCAGGTACTTCTCGACCCGATAGAAGCCGCCGCCATGCACCATCCACATTTCGCCGGCGACCCCGGCGCGCTCGGGCGCGACCGCCTCGAACTGGCTATCCATCCAGTTGAACAGGAAAGACGAGCCGATCCAGGCGATGCCGACGGTCACGTGAATCCAACGCAGGACGAGCGCGACCCAATCCGAGCCGAGCGCATCGACGAGAAACGCGCCCGCGTCCACGGTTTCCCTTCAGCCCGCGCGGGCGCGGCTTGCAGCCGGCGCGAAGACCGCTTTGAGATCGATCGCGCCGTCGCGCCGGTCGAGATCGAGCCGGGTCTCGCAGGTGTGCAGGTGCCGCGCCATGAGATCGGCCGCGCGCTCGGCGTCGCGCGCCTCGATCGCCTCGACCAGGGCGGCGTGCTCGTCGACCACGCAGGCCGAATGGCCGGGGGCCTCGTAAAGGGCGATGATCAGCGAGGTGCGCGAGACGAGCTCGCGCAGGAAATCGACGTAGACCGCATTGCCGGCGATCTCGGCGAGCGCCATGTGGAACGCGCCCGAAAGCCGGATCGCCGTCTGTCGGTCGCCTTTGCGTCCGGCCGCGACCTCGTCCGCCACCATGCGCCTGAGCCGCGCGATCTCGCGCGGGCGCGCGCGGGCGGCGACCGTGCGGATCACCGCGCCTTCGATCAGGCGGCGGCCTTCGAACACGTGCCGCGCCTCCTCGGGCGTCGGCTGGGCGACCGCCGCGCCCCGGTTGGGCCGGGTCTCGACCACCTTGTCGTGGGCGAGCCTGAGCAGCGCCTTGCGGACCACCGCCCGGCTGACGCCGAAGATGGCGGCGAGCGATTCCTCGGTCAGCTTGGTGCCCGGCGGCAGGCGCTGGTCGAGGATGGCCTCGAAGACCGCGTCATAGACGATGGCGTCGCCCGCCGGTCGCGACGCGGCCCGGCGCGCACTCGCCTTGCCGCGGGCCGGAGCGCCCGCCCCCCGCGCGGGACGCGCGCGGACGCTTTGTCGTTCCCCTTCGAGCATTTTCGCTCCCGATTGCATACAATCTCCCGCGGCCATCTTTGTAGCAGCCCCGGGGCTTTCGCGCAGCCTCTTTTCGGGCATCCTGACAACATATTGAAATATATCAAATATTTTTTCTAACCCTTCCCGCTTTCGCTGAAGCAGAGGAGACAAGACGCTGATATTTCTGTAGACAAGAGGGGGCTTGCGTTCCATCCTGTAAGAGGGCGAACGGGCGGCGACGGTTAGACAGACGACCGCCGAAAAGAAGCCGGACGAAGGCCGGGCACGAAAGCCCAAACGACGATCAGGGCGGCGAGCGGAACGGCGGGCGATGCCAGGGGCGGCGATCAGATACGTGAGAAGGGGCCGGATCGAGACGATCCGCGGCCTCGACCCGACGACCACGCTTCTCGACTATCTGCGCCTCCACCGTCGCTTGCGCGGAACCAAGGAGGGCTGCGCCGAGGGCGACTGCGGGGCCTGCACGGTGGTTCTCGCCGAGCTTCGCGGCCGGAGGCTGCGTTACCGGGCGGTCGATTCCTGCATCCACTTCATCGGCATGATCGACGGCAAGGCGCTGATCACGGTGGAAGACCTAGCCACGGCCGGCGACGGCGGCGGGCCGCATCCCATTCAGCGCGCGCTCGCCGCGCATCACGGCTCGCAGTGCGGGTTCTGCACGCCGGGGATCGCGATGGCCCTGTTCGCGCTCGCCAAGACGCGAGCGGCCGCCGGGCTCGGGCCGCCCGACCGCGCCGCGCTCGACGAGGCGCTCGCGGGGAATCTCTGCCGCTGCACGGGCTATCTGCCGATCGCGCGGGCGGCGCAAAGCCTGGACCCGGCCGCGCCCGACCGCTTCGCCCGCGAGGAGGCCGAAACCATCGCGCTTCTGCGCCGCCTGCGCCGCCGCCGCGGCCTCGCTTACCGGGCCGGGGGCAAGCGGTTCTTCGCGCCCCGGAGCGCGGACGAGGCCGCCGCGATCCTCGACCGCGAAAGGGGCGCGACGGTCATCGCCGGCGCGACCGACGCCGGGCTCTGGGCGACCCAGGAAGGCCGCGCGATCGAGACCGTGGTCTGGCTCGGCGCGGCGCGCGATCTCGCGCGGATCGAACGGGGCGCGGACGCGCTCGCCATCGGCGCGGCGGCGACCTACGCGGACGCGGCCCAAGCGCTCGCCGAGCTCGCGCCCGCGATCGCGCCGATGCTCAAGCGGCTGGGATCGGTCCAGATTCGCAATATGGGCACCATCGGCGGCAACCTCGCCAACGCCTCGCCCATCGGCGACATGGCCCCGGTCCTGATCGCGCTCGACGCCCGGCTCGCGCTGCGGCGGGGAGACGCGCGGCGCGCGATCGCTGTCGAGGACTTCTTCACCGGCTATCGCGAGACCGCGCTCGCGCCCGGCGAATTCATCGAGGCGATCCGCATTCCGCGCCCCGGCCCGGCGACCCGGATCGCGGTCTATAAGATTTCGAAGCGCTTCGACGAGGACATCTCGACGGTGCTGGCCGCGTTTTCGCTGACGCTCGAGGACGGCGCGGTCCGCGCCTTGCGCATCGGGATGGGCGGCATGGCGGCGACGCCGGCGCGGGCGCGTCGGACCGAAGCGGCGATCCTGGGGCGGCCGTGGACGCGCGCGACCGTGGCCGCGGCCAAGCGCGCGCTCGCGGCCGAGTTCAGCCCCATCACCGACATGCGCGCGTCGGCCGAGTACCGGGCGCTGGTCGCGGGCCGGCTCCTCGACCGGCTGTTGATCGAGACCGCCACGCCCGAGGTCGAGACCGAGCTGCGCCCCATCGCGGCGGCGGCCGGGCGATGAACGACCGCGCGAAAGGGGTCGAGGACGCGACCGCCGCGGTCGGCGCCGCGCTCGCCCACGACAGCGCGCTCAAGCACGCGACCGGCGAGGCGGTCTACGTCGACGACATTCCTGAGCCCCCGGGCACGCTGCACCTTCACATCGGACTGAGCGCGGAGGCGCACGCGCGGATCACCCGCCTCGACCTCGATGCGGCGCGCGCCGCGCCCGGCGTGGTCGCGGTGCTGACCGCGGCCGACATCCCGGGCGTCAACGACGCCGGCCCGGTCCGCGCCGACGACCCGATCTTCGCCGAAGGCGTGGTCGAGTACGCGGGCCAGGCCCTGTTCGCGGTCGCCGCCGAGACCCGCGAAGAGGCCCGCGCCGCGGTCAGGCGCGCGCAAGTGGAGTACGCCCCGCTGCCGGCGATCCTCGCCATCGAGGACGCGCTCGCGAACGAGTCCTACATCGAGCCGCCGCGAACCTTCCGCCGGGGCGACGCCGCTGCGGCCATCGCCCGCGCGCCCCATCGGCTTTCGGGCGAGATCCGGATCGGCGGCCAGGACCATTTCTACCTCGAAGGCCAAGTCGCGCTCGCCATCCCGATGGAGGACGGCGACCTTCTCGTCCACTCCTCGACCCAGCACCCCTCCGAGGTCCAGCGCCTGGTCGCGCGCATGCTGGGCCGGCTCGACAACGCGGTCACGGTCGAGGTCCGGCGCATGGGCGGGGCCTTCGGCGGCAAGGAGAGCCAGGCCGCCGCCTTCGCCTGCATCGCCGCGCTCGCCGCCCATCGCACGGGCCGCCCCGCCAAGCTGCGCCTCGGGCGCGAAGACGACATGCGCATGACCGGCAAGCGCCACGACTTCCTGGTCCGCTACACGGTCGGCTTCGACGAGACGGGGCGCATTCTCGGCGCCGACATCATGCTCGCCGGGCGCTGCGGGCGTTCGGCCGATCTGTCGATGGCGGTCAACGACCGCGCGATGCTGCATGCCGACAACGCCTACTTCCTCGAGAACGTCGCGATCCGGTCGTATCGCTGCCGGACGCATACGGTCTCGAACACCGCGTTTCGCGGCTTCGGCGGGCCGCAGGGAATGATGGCGATCGAGGCCGCGATCGACGACATCGCGCGCGCGCTCGGGCGCGACCCGGCCGAGGTCCGCCGGCGCAACCTCTATGGCGGCGCGCCGCGCAACGTCACGCCCTACCACATGACGGTCGAGGACGGCGACCTGCTCGCAACCCTGTTCGACCGGATCGAGGCTTCCTCGGATTACGCCGCGCGGCGGGCGGAGATCGCCGCCTTCAACGCGCGCAGTCCTGTCATCAAGCGCGGCATCGCGCTCACCCCGGTCAAGTTCGGGATCTCGTTCACCGCGCCCGCGCTCAACCAGGCGGGCGCTCTGGTCCACGTCTATGCGGACGGCAGCGTGCACCTCAACCACGGCGGCGCCGAGATGGGCCAAGGCCTGTTCATCAAGGTGGCGCAAGTGGTGGCCGAGACCTTCGGGATCGGGATCGACCGAGTCAAGGTCACCGCGACCAACACCGGCAAGGTGCCCAACACCGCGCCGACCGCGGCGTCCTCGGGCAGCGACCTCAACGGCAAGGCGGCCGAGGCCGCGGCCAGAACCATTCGCGACCGGCTCGCCGCCTTCGCGGCCGAGCGCTTCGGCGTCGATGCGCGCGAGGTGGTCTTCGCCAACGGCCGGGTCCGCGCCGGCGCGGCCGAGATCGCCTTCGGCGAGCTCGCCCGCCAAGCCCATCTCGCGCGGATCAGCCTGTCGTCGACCGGCTTCTACCGCACGCCCAAGATTCATTTCGACCGCGAGGCCGGGCGCGGGCGGCCGTTCTTCTACTTCGCCTATGGGACGGCGGTCTCGGAGGTCGCGGTCGACAGCCTGACCGGAGAATACCGGGTGCTGCGGGTCGATATCCTCCACGACGTCGGGCGCTCGCTCAACCCGGCGATCGACCGCGGCCAGATCGAAGGTGGTTTCGTCCAGGGCATGGGCTGGCTGACGACCGAGGAGCTGTGGTGGGACGCAGAGGGGCGGTTGCGCACCCATGCGCCCTCAACGTACAAGATCCCGGTGATGAGCGACGTGCCGGAGGACTTCCGCGTGACGATCCTCGAAGGGGCGGCCAACCGCGAGGACACGATCTACCGCTCGAAGGCGGTGGGCGAGCCGCCCTTGATGCTCGCGATCTCGGTGTTTCATGCGCTGCGCGACGCCATCGCCGCCTTCGGGCGCGGCCCGGTCGCGCTCGACGCCCCGGCGACGCCCGAACGCGTCCTGATGGCGATCGAGGCCCGGCGCGCCGTCGAATCGCAGCCGGCGGCGGGAGCGCGGGCATGAGCTTCGACTGGCTGGATGCGCTCGCGGACGCGCTCGCCGCGGGGCGCGAGGCCGCGCTCGTCACCGTGATCGAGGCCGAGGGCTCGACCCCGCGCGAGGCCGGCGCGCGCATGGCGGTCACCGCAGACGGCATCGCCGGCACCATCGGCGGCGGCCGGCTCGAGCTTCTCGCGATCAAGCGCGCGCGCCGCCTCCTCGCCGATCCTGAACAACCGGGGACGCTGATCGAACGGCTCGCCCTCGGCCCTTCGCTCGGCCAGTGCTGCGGCGGCGCGGCGCGAATTCTCGTCCAGCGCATCGCGGCGGCCGACGCCGACTGGATCGCAGACGCCCGCGCGCAAGCCCGCAGCCGCCGTCCCTTCGTGACCGCGACCGTGCTCGACGCCCGAGGCGCCACGTTTCTCGTGACCGAGGACGCCGCGCCCCAAGCGCTTTCGGCGGAGGCGCGCGCGCAAGCGCAAGCCATGCTCGACGCCGGCCCCGGCGCGCGCATTATCGCGCCCTGCGGCCGCGAGCCGGGCGTCGTCTTGGGTCGCGCCGCGCCGAGCGACTTCGTGATCTTCCTGTTCGGCGCGGGCCACGTGGGCCGCGCCATCGCCCGCGTGCTCGAAGGCGTTCCTTGCCGGCTGGTCTGGATCGACGACCGCGAGGGCGTCTTTCCCGAGCGCACGGGGCGCAACGTCGAGACCGTGTTCGCCGCCGAGCCGGCGCGGCTCGTCGCCCATGCGCCGCCCGGCGCCTGGTTCTTGGTGATGACCCATAGCCACGCGCTCGACTTCGAAATCTGCGAGCGCGCGCTCGCGCGCGGCGACTTCGCCTATCTCGGCCTGATCGGGTCCAAGACCAAGCGCGCGCGGCTGGCCAAGCGCGTGGCCGAGGCCGGGCATCCGCCCGAGGTCATGCGGGGGCTCACCTGCCCGATCGGGATCGACGGCATTCCCGGCAAGACCCCGGGCGAGATCGCCATCGCGGTCGCGGCCGAACTTTTGCGCCTGCGCGCCGCGCCTGCGGCGAGCGAACCTGCGGCGA
>CAYYWV010000048.1:0-20468 GCA_964475385.1 uncultured Alphaproteobacteria bacterium
GCGGTCTGATTCATACCCGGGGTTTCGCATCGATACGGCCGCCGGAGTATCGACGTCCAGCGGAACCGAGTCAACGAAGGCTATGGCGCGGTTTAGCGCTAGGCGTTGGACAGGACGGCGCGAAGTGGCTAATCTCGCCGCCGTTTTCCGCTCAATAGGGCGCAACGAGGGCGTCGATGTCTGGGTTCGAGATCAACAAGCTGATTGGCGGGGCGCTGGTGGCCCTGTTGCTGGTCACCGCAATCAACGTAGGCGTGGACGAAATCTTCCAACGCGAGCCGCTGGAGAAGCCGGCCTATCCGATTCGCGCGGCCGGCGGGGGTGAAACCGGGAACGAGGAAGCTGCCGCTCCGGCGAGCGAGACGACGGCTGAAACGGCCTCGTCCGAAACGACGGAGGCGAAAGCCCAAACGGCGGCCGACGGCGAAGAACCCGCCTCGGGCGACGCGGCGCTCGCCGCCCGCCTCGCCGCCGCCGATCCCGAGGCCGGGCGCAAGATCGCCCGCAAGTGCGCCTCCTGCCACGATCTCAGCGACAAGAAGCGCAACAAGGTGGGGCCTGCGCTCTGGGGCGTCGTCGGCCGGCCCAAGGGCAAGTACGAAGGCTACACCTACTCGACGGCCTTCCAGAACCTCGACGGGGTCTGGACCTTCGCCGATCTCGACGCCTTCCTAGCGAAACCGAAGGATGCCGTCCCCGGCACCAAGATGAGCTTCTCCGGCCTCAAGAAGCCCGAGGACCGGGCCAACCTGCTCGCCTTCCTCGCCACCCTCGGCGACAGCCCGGCGCCGCTGCCCGGCCAGTGAACGCCGCTTGCGGCGTTCAACCGCGCGCGGGCGCTTAACCGGGGCTTAAGAGTGCCGGGGCACCATGACGGGTCGGAACGAACCCATTCGGAGGCCCGGCCATGGACAGCCGGACGCGGCGCGAGCTCTTGATCCGTCTTTCCGCCCTCGCGGCGGCGGGTTATGTCGCGCCCAAGGCGGTGCGGATCGACGCCGCGCTCGCCGACCGGAGAGGACCGCCGTGCTCGATGCCGCCTTGCGACGACGACGAAGACGAGAAAAGACGAAAGAAGAAGAAAAAACGGCGGCATAAAAGGAAGGGATAGGCGGTCCCGCAACCGGTTCCTCTGTCAGGCTGCGAGAAGCGCGTCGAGCGCGCGGTCGAGGTCGCCGTTCGCGATCCGAAGGCGCGCGAACCGACCTCCTGGCGCGCAGGCCTTGACGAGGCGGACGAGCGCCATCGGCGAGCGGCCCGCCCCCGTCGCCTCGCCGAGTATTCCTTCGAGCGCCTCGGTCGCCGGCATGGGCTCGAGCCGGCTCTGCGCCGCGCGATCGTCGCGCGCGAGCCACGCCATCGCGCGGATCGGGATCGCGCAATCGTAGTCCACGAAACCCGGAAGCCGGCGCGAGAGCACCAGCCGCCGGTCGCCGCCGAGCGCGCCGACGAACGCCTCTTCAGCGCCGAACGGGCGGCCGTCGCGGCCGGTCGGCGGCGCGGCGCGCGCGCTGAGCCGCAGCTTCAGGCACTTCGGAAAGGCGCTGGCCGCGCCGCGTTCGGCGTCGAGGCACAGGCGGTCGTCGCCAAGGACCGCGAGCCCGCGCCGCCAGGCCGCGAACGCGAGGCTGCTCTTGCCCGACTGCGACGGTCCGAACAGCACGATCGCGCCGCCGTCGGCGACGATCCCGCCGGCGTGCACCACGAAGCGGTCGCCGACCGCGCCGGCGAAGCCGAAGGCGAGCGCTTCGAGAATCGCGTAGAGCGCGTCCGCGCGCGAGCCCGCGGCAACGCGCCCGAACGGGCCCTCGATCCGCCAACCGCGCCCGGCGCGGCGCAAGTCTGCCGCAAGGCTCCCCGCGGGCGGCGCGCCGTTGGCCGGCGCGGACGCGGCGTCGAGGGCGAGGAAGCGCTCGATCAGGGCGGCCGTCCGCGCTTCGGGCGCGCGGACCCCGAGCGCATGGCCGGCCCAGGCGAAGCGATGGATCGCGGCCACGCCGCGGTCTCCTTACACGCTCCTTACTCGGCGGCTGCGACCGGGGCGAGCAGCCCGGCCTCGCCGAGCCGGGCGAGAAGAGCCCGCGCGTCGGCCTCGAGGACCGCGCGGTCGGCGCCGGGGAACGCCTCGGCGAAGAGATCGACGAGCTCGTCGAGCGTTGCGCCTTCGGCGAGCGCGTCCCACACGATGCGCGCCGAGCCGTTGAGCGCGACCACCGCCTGGGTCGCGGTGTTCATCACCACGAGGTCGCCGTAAAACGGCTCCTCGTCGGTCTCGGCGATGCGGCGGTAACGTTCGCTCATGGGACGCTCCTCACGATGCGCTCCTTTCCTTCGGTCCGGCGGCCGTCTCGATCCAGTCGGCGATAACGGCGGGGTCGCCGCGGGCGAGAACGGCGGGATAGGCGTAGCGAGGGTCGGCCCCGCCCTTTCTGATCAGCGCGGCGATGCGGGCGAGGCGCGCGGGGTCCGTTCGCCCGGTCGCCCGGCGCTCGGCGACCGCAAGGGCGAGCTGCAAGGGCGCGATGGCCGGGTTGGCGGCGAGGACTTCTTCGGCCGGCGCGCAAAGGCCGTAGGCGCAGAGCGCCGCCGCCGCCTCGACCCGAGGGTCGAACGCGCCCGCCCGCGATGGCGTCGCGTCCGGGTGCTTGAAGGCGCGCAGCCAGGCCAGGACCGCCGCCCCGCCGCGGGCCTCGCGGGCGGCTTCGAGCGCGAGGGGGAAGTCGTCGCGGCCGGCCGCGCGCGCGCGCGCGACGATCGCCGCGTTGCGCCGTCGCTTGGCCGCGAGCCTTCGGGCGTCGTCGTAGCCGTAGTGGCGGATGAGAATGCCGCCGACCATCGCAAGGCCCGAGGCCGGGGTGGGCAGGGTCTCGTGGATCGCGCCCCGCCAGCGGGGCAGGGGCTTGCGCCGTTGCAGGCGCTGGGCGGCGCGCGCCGTGAAGTCGGCCCTGTCGATCAGGCGCACCGCAAGGCTCGGCCCCGCGAGGGCGAGATCGCGCCCGGGGAAGGAGATCAGCTCTTCGTCCGAATCGATCCACAAAAAGTAATCGGCCTCGACCGCCGCATCGCCGGCGAGCGCCTGGGCGAGCTGATTGCGCGCGTCGGCGAAATCGTCGCGCCAGACGATCGGATAGACGCGAAGCCCGGTCAACGGCGCGCCGCGGCGCTTCTGGCCGGTGGTTCCGACCGCGACCGCAAGACCGAACCGCGCGGCCGAGGCCGCGGCCCGGTTGGCCGCCCGCCAATCGCCGTCCGACAGGATGCAGGCGATGACCCGGCTCATGCAGCCCGCGCCTGGCCGGTCTGAAGAACGTCCCGTCTCTCGCCGGCGAGCACCAGCGCGGTCAGCACGCCGGTGGCGTAAGCGCCGGTGTCGATGCCGATCCGGTTGGGGCGGAACTCGACCTCGCGCCGGATCGAATGGCCGTGGACGACGATGCAGCCGTGATCGGCGGTGGAGCGCAGAAACGGATCGCGAATCCAAAGGAGGTCGTCTTGGTCTTGTTCGTCGATCGGCACGCCCGGCCGGACGCCCGCGTGCACGAAAAGATAGTCGCCGATGCGGCGCTTGGCCGGCAGCGCGGCGAGAAAGGCGCGGTGCCGTTCGGGCAGCCGCCCGGCGAGCGCGCGGCGCGCGGTCTCGAACCCGTCCGCTTCGTCCGTCGAAGGCGGCGCGACGCCGTAGCTGTAAAGCGTCTCGGCCCCGCCATAAGCGACCCACGCGGGGCCGACGCTCGCGTCTTCGAGAAAACGCAGGAGCATCGCTTCGTGATTGCCCATGAGATGGACCGGCTTGACGCCGGCGGGGGGCGCGCCGATCAGAAGGTCGATGACCGCGCGGCTTTCGAGCCCGCGGTCGATGTAATCGCCGAGGTAGACGATGATCTTCTCGCGCTCGGACGCCCGCGCCGCGTCCTCGGCGATCATGGCGTGAAGGCTGCGCAAGAGATCGGCGCGGCCGTGGATATCGCCGATCGCGTAGACGCGCGTATCCGCGGGAAGGGCGGCCTTGCGGTCAGGCCCGGCTTCGCGGCGTCGAAGAGGATTTACGATCTTCATGATCTCAGAATGCCGACGATTTATGGCCATCCTGTGGCGCGAAGGTCGCTTTTGTCCGGGGCGCGACCACGGCCGGGCTCACGCTGGTTCGGCGGCGGTTTCGACCAGCTCGGCGAGCGCCGCGCGGCCGCCGCGATTGTCGAGGTAGTTGGCGAGCGCAAGGACCGCGCGGCGGTTGGCGCCGGCGCCCATCCGCGCGATCAACGTATCGAGCGCTTCGTCGATCGACAGACCCTTGCGGTAGGACCGCGGGCTGACCAGCGCGACCAGCGTGTTGGCGACGGCGATGATCCGGGTGGTGAGAAGGGTCGAGCCCGCCTCCGTCTCCGCCTGTTCGGGGTCGTGGTCGTAAAGCTCGCGCAAGGTCTCGACCACCGGGCCGTCGAACTCGACCCCGGCGATCAGATCGACGCCGGCGCGCAGGCTGTCCCGCACCAGCGCGATCTCGTCCGCATCGAGCGCGCCGGCCTTGGTCAGGATCTCCTCGGGCACCAGGATCTTGCCCAGGTTCATCAACCGGCCCGCGGTCTCGACGCAGTCGACCTCGCGCGCGGGCAGGTCGAGCTCCTCGGCGATGGCGCGGGCGACGCGGGCGACCCAGGCCGAGTGGTTGGCGGAGTAAGGATCGCGGCGGTCGACCACGCCGACGAGCGTCGAGACGAGCTGGCGCATGATGCGCTCGCGCTTGGCGCGCTCGGCGAGAAGCTCGGTCACGTCCTCGGACGCGATCAGGACGCGGGCCGGGTTTTCCGGCGTCGCGGGCAAGGGGATGAACTGCGAGAGCGCGGTCCGGGTCTCGCCGTCGCGCTCCTCGCTGTGGGTGCGGGTGACGACCCGGCCGCTTGCGAGCGCCTCGCGGACCGCCTCGAGCAGCGCCTTGGCCGGCACCGGCCCGACCACCGCGGCGAGCGGTTTGCCGACGATGCTCTCCTCATCGAGCCCCGCGGCCTCCCAGACCTTGCGGTTGGCCCAGAGGTAACGGCCGTCGCGATCCACGATGGCCATCGCGCCGGGCTGGCTGTCGGCGACCAGGCGCAACAGGTCGCGCTGCTCGTGAAACCGCTCGGCCATGCGCCGGGCCTCCTCGGCCGCCGACCGCGCCCGCTGCGAGGTTCCGTGGCGCCAGGCCGCGAACAGCGCCGCTGCGACCGCGGCGACGAGAAGAAGCAGGATCGTGAGCATGCGGCCGAGCCGGGCGTCGGTCTCGGCCAGAGCCTCGTTGGTCGCCACCTTGTACATCAAGGTCCAAGGCACGCTCGCGAAGCGCCGCGCGGTGACCAGAACCTCGGCGTTCGCGTAATCGTGGCGCACGGCGAAGCCGCCCGGGTTGGCGAGCGCGAAGGCGGCGGCGAGGTCCGGGGTGTCGCGGGCGAGCCTGAGGGCGAGCGGCGCGGTCCCGTCGGCGAGCGGCGAAAGATAGTCGATCGTGTTGCCGGTCTCGCGCAACAGCACCGCCTCGGCGCTCGCCGCGGTCTCGCCGGGCTGCTTGAGTCTGGGGTAAAGGTCGTCCGCAAGGGTCACGCCGATCACGGCGCCGACCTGATCGGCCGCTTCGTCGTTCGATTGGACCGCGAATACGGGAACGACGAAGGTCATGGTCGGCGCGCCGTCGGGGCCGGGGCTGAGATCGTCGACGAAGCGGCGGCCGCGGTTCTTTTGGACCAGCTCGGCGAGGCGGGCGTCGACCGGCGGCATGTCGGGGGTCGCCACCATCACGCGTCCTTGCGCATCGACGAGCGCAATGCCGGCGACGCCTACGCGCGCGACGTTGGCGTTGACCTGAGGGCCGTGGACCGGCGCCGAAAAACCGCCCGAATCGGCGGTCGCGACCAGAAGATTGCGCAGATACCCGGCCTCGGCCATGTCGCCCGCCGCCTCGGCGCCGCCGGCGAGTTCGAGCTGGGTGAGATAGAGCTGAAGCGAGGCGTTCTGCGCGAGCTCGCTGAGCACGCCGAAGCGTTGTTCGATCCAGTCGTTGACGGCGGCGAACCGGCTGTCGGCGACGATGCCCATGCGGACCTGCCAGCTCCTGAGGTCGCGCTCGCGCTCGGCCGCCACATAGCGGAACACGCCGGCGACCCCGAGCGCGGTGATCAGGACCAGCGCGAGCGCGGCGAGCGGAACCGGCCAGCGCGCTGCTCGGCCGCCGGCTACGGGAAGTGCGGTGTCGGTCATCGTGGCGCTCCGTTCGCGATGCCGGGTCGGCGGCCATGCCCGCGCGGTATCGGCAACTCCCGGGAAACAAAAGGATTTCTCGGCATCTTGGTTAATGGTTGTCAGCTATTCCTTAAACTTTTCTTAAATACGCGCGGGTTGAATGGGAGGGACAGGAAAGGCCAACCGGAAGAAGGACCATCGAGGATCGTGAAATCCTTGGACAAACACCGTGCGATCGACAGGCGTCGCGCAATTGGGCTGGCGGCCGCCCTTCTCGGCGCGGCGGTGGCCATTCCAGCCTCGCCGGCCACGGCCGCGATCCGGTATCCCAAGCTGTTCGGCACCCGCGAGGTGCGCTCGACGAACCTCGCGCCGTTTCCCAAGTGGCGGGGCGTGCTCGACCGTTACTTCGCCGAACGCGACATTCCCGAAGGCGACTGCGGGGCGACTTCTTTCAACCGCTGTCATCTGAGCGCGTGGAAGAAGCTGCTCGCCGAGCTCAAGGACGCGCCGCCCATGGTTCAGCTCGACCGGGTCAACCGGTTCATGAACAAGGCGCCCTACATCACCGATCCCAAGAACTACAAGGTTCCCGATTACTGGGCGACGCCGCGCCAGTTCTTCAACCGCAACGGCGACTGCGAGGACTATGCGATCGCCAAGTTCATGTCGCTGCGGGCGCTCGGCTGGAAGAACGAGGACATGCGGATCGTGGTTCTCCAAGACCTCAATCTCCGCATTCCCCACGCCATTCTCGTCGTCTACCGCGACGGCGTCGCTTGGGTGCTCGACAACCAGATCGACAAGGTGGTCGACGCATCCCGCATCCGGCACTACCGCCCGCTTTACTCGGTCAACGAGGACAGTTGGTGGCTGCACAAGCCCTGACGCCGCTGCGCGGGGCTGCAGGCGAGGCGGAACGGAGAAGCGCGGGCGCGCCATGAAAGCGAGGACTCTCGAGAAGCTGCATTCGCCGCCGATCGTTCTCGGCGTCCTGCGGGTCGTCGACGCGCTGGTCGTGGTGCTCGCCGCCCGCGCCGCCTTCGTGGTCCGGCACGGCTGGGTCGCGTGGCCGTTCGACTACCTGGTGGTGACGGCGATCGGCGCGGTCCTGACCCTCAACATGTTCCAGGCCGCGAAGCTCTACGTCTTCGACGACCTCGCGCGGCTGCCGCTCCAGGTCTACCGGCTGTCGATGGCGCTGCCGGCGGTGCTTCTCATGTTGCTCGCCCTCGGCTTCTTCACCAAGACGTCGGAGGAGTTCTCGCGCCTGTGGGCTGTAGGCTGGTTCGGGTTCACCTTCGCCGGGATCGTGGGCGTGCGCGCCTTGTTGGCCATGCGAATCCGGGTCTGGCAGGAACGGGGATGGTTGCAACGCAACCTCATCATCATCGGCGCGGGCGAGGTCGGCCAGCGGCTCGTTCGCCACCTGATCGCCGCGCGCGAGCCCGGGATTCGGCTTCTCGGCCTGTTCGACGACCGCCGCTCGCGCGTGCCCGACGAGATCGAGGGCTACCGCGTGCTCGGCACGGTCGACGACATCCCCGCCTTCACCCGCGACCACCGGGTCGACGAGATCGTGATCGCGCTGCCCTGGGACAACATGGGCCGCCTCAACGATTGCATCGACCGCTTGCGCGCGGTGGCGGCGAACGTGCAGCTTTGCCCCGACGTGCTTGGCTTCCGGCTGTTCAACCGGGGCGTGCGCCATGTGGCGGGGGTGCCCATGCTCTCGGTCGCCGAGCTTCCGCTGTCGGGCTGGAGCCTTGTGGTCAAGGCGTTGGAGGACCGGTTGATCGCGCTCGTCCTTTTGGCGCTGGCTGCGCCGTTGTTCGCGGTCATCGCGCTCGCCATCCGACTCGACAGCCCGGGGCCGATTCTGTTCCGCCAGCGCCGCTACGGGTTCAACAACGAAGTCATCACCGTCTACAAGTTCCGCACCATGCGCTACGATCCAAACGCCCCCGAAGACGTTCGCCAGGCGACGCGCAACGATCCCAGGGTGACGCGGGTCGGGGCCTTTCTCCGTCGCCACAGCCTCGACGAGCTGCCCCAGCTTCTCAACGTGCTCAAGGGCGAGATGTCGCTGGTCGGCCCGCGGCCGCACGCGGTCGCCCACAACGAGCAGTACGCGCGCCTGATCGACGGCTACCTCGGCCGCCACAAGGTCAAGCCGGGGATTACCGGCTGGGCGCAGGTCAACGGCCTGCGCGGCGAGACCGAGACCGTCGATAAGATGGAGGCGCGCGTGCGCCACGACATCTATTACATCGACAACTGGTCGCTTTTGTTCGACCTGCGCATCCTTTTGCTCACGCTGTTCGTGGGCTTTCGCTCGGAGAACGCCTATTGAGCCGCCGCAATGAACCGGACTCCGCGCCGCTTCCGCAGGGCCGCCCGGGCCCCGATGGCGCGCCGTCCGTCGTCCGCCGGGAAGGCGACGCGTTCGTCCTTCCCGAAGGCTTTCGGGAAACGTTGATCGCGCCTTTGCTCGCCGCGCCCGAAAGCGCGCGCTGCGCGATCTCGCTTCTCGGCGCGCCGCTCGTTTACGCCTGCGCGCAGGCCTGCAAGGACGTGGCGCTCGACATGGACGCTCTGCGCGCGAGCGCCCAGCTCGTCGCGATTCGGGCCAGGGCGTTGCGCGCGCGGCTGATGGCGTTGTGCACGGCGCTCGCCCGCGTCGGCGCGCCGCCGGTCGCGATCAAGGGGCTCGCGACCAGCCTCACCCTTTACGCCAAGCCTTATCTCCGGCTTCTGCCCGACGCCGATCTCCTGTTCCGCGAAGGCGATCTTGCGGCCGCGGCCTGGGCGCTCGGCGCTTGGCGTTTCGAAAGCCGGCCCGATCTCTGCGAGACGCGCCGCTGGGGGGCGCTGACCGAGGCCAGCTTCGCGCCGGTCGCGCCGCCCGACGGGGCGTTCCTGGTCGACGTTCACCGCCTGGTCGATGATCCGCCGGCGTCCGAAGGGCTCACGACCGAGGCCGTGTTCGCGCGCTCGCAGCGGATCGAGACCGACGCCGGCATTCTGTTCGCGCCCGCGCCCGCCCACAGCTTCTGCATTCTGGCGTTGCACGCCTTTCGCGACCGCTACGAGCCGCGCGGGCTCAAGTCGCTGGTCGACGCCGCCCTTCTGATCGCGATCGAGGGCGGGCGGATCGACTGGGACGAGGTCGAGCGCTGCGCCCGCGCGGGCCGCTTCGTCGGGCGGGTCGTGTTCTACCGCGAGCTTCTCGCCGCGCTCGGGATCGCGCTGCCGACGCGCCCGTTCGCGCAGAATCGGCTGTCTTGGGCCGGGCGGCGGCTGCTCGCCCATGTGACGGCCGGTTACCGCCGCCCCCGGCGCATGGCCCAGCCCGATTCGCGCAAGCTGGCGTTCGAGCTCGCGCTTCTCGATTCCCCGGTCGAGAGCCTGCGCCTCAACGCCCGGCGGCTGAGCGGCCTGATCGCCCCGCGCGGCCATCTTCTGCCCGGTCTGCCCGCCGCCTGAGCGTCGCGGCCGCCGGCCGCCGCCCCGCCTTGATGCGGCCTGCGCCCCGTGCCAATAATCGCGCCGGTGACCGCGTTCCGGCCGAGGAGGAAGGCGATGCTGCGTATCGCGCATCTCAGCGACACCCATGTGACCGAGCCGTCGGAGCGGCTTTGCGGCCTGCATACGCCGACGCTGCTGCGCCGCGCGCTCGAGGCGGTCGCGCGCGGCGAGGCGGGCGGTCCGGTCGATGCGATCGTGATCACCGGCGATCTGACCCACCGGGGCGAGCCGGCGGCTTATGACGAGCTTCGCCGCTGCCTCGAGGGCGTGACGGTCCCTGTCTATCTCGGGATCGGCAACCACGACCGGCGCGCCGCCTTCCGCGCGGCCTTCGGCGCCGAGACGCGCTACGCAGAGGGCGACTTCGTGCAGTACGTCGTCGATTTTCCCGAGCACCGGCTGGTCATGCTGGACACCGTAATCGACGGCGCGCCCGAGGGCCTTCTTTGCGAGGCGCGGCTCGACTGGCTCGACCGCGCGCTCGCCGCGCGCGCCGATGCGCCGACCCTCGTGTTCCTCCACCACCCGCCGTTCCGCAGCCATATTCCGCCGCTCGACGCCATCGGCCTCGACGGCATCGAAGGTCTCGCCCGGGTGATCGCCCGCCATCCCCAGGTCGCGAGCCTTCACGCCGGCCATGTGCACCGCACAATGAGCGGACGGCTCGCCAGCCGCCCGGCGGTCGCCGTTCCCTCGACGTGCCATCAGACGGCGCTTGACCTCGCCGCGCCCGAGCTCGTGGTCGCCTATGAGCCGCCGGGGTTCGGGCTGATCCTCGCCGATGGAGCGGAAGTGCTGAATCATATAGTATTTTTCTCGGATTCGTCCGTTCCCAGGCTCGCCTATGGGCCGATGCGCGCCTGGCCGACGCGAACCTGAGGCCGGCGGCCGGCGAGGCATGCGCCGGCCGCATGACAGGGCTTCCAGACCGGCAATGGTCGCGGCGCCGGCCATTCCCTATCTTTGTTGCAGCGCAACATACCGCGGATCGCATACGCGATTGCGATCGCTGCAAGCGAGGGAGTCCGACCATGTTGACGAGGCCGATTTTCGTTCGAGTCGCCCGCCGACCCAGCCCGTCTAAGCCCGCCAAGCCCAAGCAGGCCAGGCGCAGTGAGGAACGCGCCCTCGACGTCTCGCGCCATCCGATCGCGCTTCTGGTCCGCGGCGCGATGCGCTTCTAAGTCCGCCGCGGCGGAGCGGGGCCGGGCCTCCCTGCGGCCCCGCTCCCCAGCGGGCGGACGTTTCGCCGAACGTCCTCCCAGTTTCCCCCAAGACCTTGCCCCGCGCGGCCCCGCCCGCGGGGCGTCTTCTTGTTCCCGCCCTTGCCTCCGGCCGCCGCCTGAGCGGTTCTCCGGAGAAAGGGTTTACTTTGGAAACATGGTCTTGAACGCTATGCTTTGAACAATGGCGACGGCCGTCGCCCGCGCCGTCGGGGGCCAGTTAGGGAGGAACACGAGATGTCACAAGCGAAACCGGCGGAGGCCGGCGACAAACTCGTCATTCGCAACATCGGGCTCATGCTTTCGGGCGACCTCGCCAAGCCCATCATCGACGCCGACTGCGTGATCGCGGAAGGCGGCCGGATCGCGGCGGTCGGGCGCGAGGCCGACCTCGACACCGAAGGCGCCAAGCGGGTGATCGACGCCAAGGGCACGGCGCTCGCCCCCGGCTTGATCGACAGCCATGTGCACCCGGTGTTCGGCGACTGGACCCCGCGCCAGAGCCAGCTCAATTGGATCGACAGCTTCCTCAACGGGGGCGTGACCACCATGGTCTCGGCGGGCGAGGTGCACCTGCCCGGCCGGCCCAAGGACATCACCGGGCTCAAGGCGCTCGCGATCACGGCGCAGCGCGCGTTCTCCAACTTCCGGCCCGGCGGGGTCAAGGTGCTGGCCGGCGCGCCGGTGATCGAAAAGGGCATGGTCGAGGAGGACTTTCGCGAACTCGCCGAGGCCGGGGTAACGCTTCTGGGCGAGGTCGGGCTCGGCGGGGTCAAGGCCGGCGACGAGGCGCGCCAGATGGTCGCTTGGGCGCGCAAGTACGGCATTCGCTCGACCATTCACACCGGCGGGCCGTCGATCCCCGGCTCGGGGCTGATCGACCGCGACGTGGTGATGGAGGCCGACGCCGACGTGATCGGCCATATCAACGGCGGGCATACGGCGTTGCCGCTCGACCAGATCCGCGATCTCTGCGCCGAGACGACCCGGGCGATCGAGCTCGTGCACAATGGCAACGAACGCGCGGCGCTTTACGCTCTGCGCGTCGCGAACGAGATCGGCGGGCTCGAGCGCGTGATCCTGGGCACCGATTCGCCGGCCGGCTCGGGCGTTCAGCCTCTCGGCATCCTGCGCATGATCGCCATGCTCTCGAGCCTCGGCGAGCTGCCGGCCGAACAAGCGATCTGCCTCGCCACCGGGAACACGGCGCGGATCCGGGGCCTCGACGGCGGGCTGATCGAACCCGGCCGGGCGGCCGATTTCGTGCTTCTCGACCGCGCCCAGCACAGCGCGGGGCGCACGCTTCTCGAAAGCATCGAGCTCGGCGACCTTCCGGGAATCGGCATGGTCGTCATCGATGGGCTCCCGCGCGCGGGCCGCAGCCGCAACACGCCGCCGGCGACGACCTTGCCCGAGATCGTCGCCTGACGCCGGCCTTGCGGGCCGCCGCCGTCCGTCAGGAGCGTAAGCGGCTCAGCGCGAGGCGGGCTTGTTGCCGCCGCCGCTGGCGGCGCTTGCGGGACCGCCGGATGCGCTCGACGTCTGGCCGCCGGTCTGGGCCGGCTTGATCGAGGAGACCGTGGCCTCGGCGGCCGGCTTGTCTTCGAGCCGGCGGCAGTGGCCTTCGACGAAGGCGCCTTCCTCGATCGAAAGCGTGCGATAGATGATATCCCCGTTGACCTTTGCGGTTTTCGCAATGGTTACGCGGGCGGCCTTGACCTCGCCGGTCACGGTGCCGCAGACGCGGATCGCGTCGGCGAACAGAGAGCCGTTGATCTTGGCGGCCTCGCCCACGGTCAGCGAACGGCTGTTGATGTCGCCTTCGACCGTTCCGTCGATCTGAAGGTCGCCCCCGCTTTGCAGGTTGCCGATGACCTTGAGATCGGCGCTGATGACCGAGGGCTTTCCGCTGTCCTTGACGGGCGCCGGGGCCGGTCCGCTCGACGAGCTGGCGCCCGGGGTCTTCGCAGGCTCGGTTTGCATCGGCTCCGGGCCCTTTTCAGGTTTTCCAAACATCGCTTTACCACCTCCTCTGAGACGGCGGCGGCCGCCGTGGCGATCCGCGTGCCTTGCTTAAGATACCGATCCTTCGATCCGTGCCAAGCGCGAAACGGATCGCGCGTTCGCCGGCGCGCTTTTTCTACCGTCCGCCGACATAAGACGGCTCCCCCCACGGCCTGCGGCCGTCGAGGAAATTGGGCGGCCGCCAGGGCCGGCGGCCTTCGACGGTCGCCCCGGGCTCGATCGTCAACGTGTTGTGGGTGACGTTGCCCATCACCCGGGCGGTGCGCGTGATGGTCACGCACATGGCCTCGACCGGGCCTTCGACCGTGCCTTCGATGCGCACGAACTCGGCGAAGATCGAGCCCAAGACATAGCCGCTCTTGTCGACCGCCACCTTCGCCGCGACGATGCTGCCGCGGACCTCGCCTTCGATGCGAATCTCGCCGCTGCCGCCGATGTCGCCCGCAATCGCCGCGTCCGCCGCGATGACCGACGGCGTCTTTTCCGCGCCGGCCGCCGCGGGCGGAGGCCCATTCCTCCGCGATCGCGAACCGGCGTCCCGCCTCAGCCGTGAAAACATGAAAGCGTCCCGATACGGCGTGTTGCTCTCTTCTTCGCCTGCCGCCGGGTTCGGTTGCGGCCCCGCCCGGCGTGCGTTGTTATACTAGTGGGCGGCGCGGCGCTCGCCAACCGCGCAATCGCAAAGGCGCAGCCGCGCCCCGCAGCGCGCCCAAGAGCCACTCAAGGAGGACCGCAGCCGTGATCGTCGAGCAGATCTGGACCGCCAACGCGTATCGCAACTTCAACTACCTCATCGTCTGCGAGGAGACCGGCGAGGCGCTCGCGGTCGATCCCCTCGACCACAAGAAGTGCTTGGCCGCGGCCAAGGCCAAGGGCTGGGACATTACGCTCGTGGTCAACACCCACGAGCACGGCGACCATATCGGCGGCAACGGACCCATGATCGCCGCGACCGGGGCGAAGCTGCTCGCGCACGCGAACGCCAAGGGGCGCATTCCCGGCGTCGACCGGGGGCTCGAGGCGGGCGACGTGATTAAGATCGGCCGCACGGTCGAGCTCGAGGTGCTCGACACCCCGGGCCACACCATGAGCCATGTCTGCCTTCTGTCGCACGGCGACACCCCGGCGCTGATCTGCGGCGACACCCTGTTCAACGCCGGCGCCGGCAACTGCCACAACGGCGGCCATCCGGTCGAGCTGTATCACACCTTCGCCGAGCAGCTTTCGCGCCTGCCCGACCGCACCGAGGTCTACCCCGGCCACGATTACTTCGCCAACAACCTGCGCTTCACCCTCGACCGCGAGCCCGACAACGCGCGCGCCCGCGAGCTCCTCGCCGAGATCGAGGCGCGCGAGCCGGCGGGCAAGGTCTCGACGCTGGGCCTCGAGAAGGAGATCAACACCTTCTTCCGTCTCCACAGCCCGTCGGTGATCGCGCGCCTGCGCGAGGCCTTTCCCGATCTTCCCGACGAGCCGGACCCGATGACCGTGTTCCTCAAGCTCCGCGAGCTCAGGAACCGCTGGTAGGGGGGCGGGGGGCGCTGTTGGCCTTGATCCATGCGGCGAGCGTCGGCTCGTCGATCTCTCCCGCCGCGGCGCGGCGAATCACGCGCACCTCATCCGCCTCTTCCGGGTCGAAACGCCAACCGTTCAGATGCAGGAACACCGCCACGGCCAACACGGCGGCGCGCTTGTTCCCGTCGACGAAAGGGTGACTGCGGAGGATGCCGGCGGCACAGGCCGCGGCGAGGGCGAAGAGATCGGGGTCGTCGCCGTAGGCGAGAAGCTGGCGAGGCCGCGCAAGGGCGCTTTCAAGCAGCCCTTCGTCGCGGAGCCCGGACGCGCCGCCGAACCGGGCGATGGCTTCCCCGTGCAGCGCCCGGACGACCGCTGGCGTCAGCCAGCGGGGCGCGCTCACTTGGCGAGTTCGCGCATGGCGTTGCGGTGGCGGCGCATGTAATCGCGCCCGGCCTCCACGGCCTCGGCGAACGCGGGGTCGAAGGGCGTGAGCTCGATGCCGTGGGGCGTTCGGACGACGAAGAGAGTGTCGCCTTCTTCGAGCCCGAGTCTGTCCACAAGGTCGCGACCCAAGATCACGCCGTAGGAGTTGCCGATTTTGCGGAGCGTGAGCGTGTTGGCCATGGGGCTCCCCGAGGGAATGTTGCAACATCTGTTAAACTACCTGGAGCGCCCTCCATCGTCAAGGCCTCCCGCTCGGGCGGCCCTTGAGGACGGCCGATTGCGACGGCGCGCGCCTCAGCGCAGGCCGTCCTTGCCTTCGATCTGATCGACCGTGAGCCCGCCGACGCGCGGCAGCGGGCGGCCCGAATCGGTGACCGCGACGGCGACCACGATCTCGTTCGCCCGCGGGGCGTCGGCGATGCGCAGCTCTATGGCGTCGAAGTGGCTGCGCACATAGGCCGCGTCCTTGTGGCCGAGGGGGATGTCGATCGGCGCGCCGAGCCCGCCCATCTTCTTGGCCGAAGGCACCAGCGCCGCGCCGCGCTCGACCGCCGCGCGCAACGGTTTGCCGAGGCGCGGATGCAGGATGGCGGCGGCGTGCTCCCACTCGCCGGCCTCGCCGACGATGGCCGCCTTGCCATAGCTCTCGATCGCCGACGGCGCGACGCCGAGCGCGGCGACCGCGCGCTCGCCCAGCAGGCCGCCGAGCTCCTCGCCGATCCGCATCAGCTCTTCGAGGTCTTCGACATAGCGGCCGGCGCAGGGGTTTTCGATCACCGCCGCGGCCGCGGCCTTGCGGGTCGGCGGGTCGATCGCGCGGCCCATCTCGCGGTGGGTCTCCTCGACCACGGTCACGATCTTGCGAATCCTGGCGACGCCCATCGTCTCCCCCTTTCGCTTTGAGTATCGCCCCGGGCCGGCTCCGGCGGCCGGTCAGGACTTCGCCTGCTTTGTGTCCTTATTATAGTGGCGCTCGATCCGGGCCTGGATCAACTCGAACACGAAGGAGATGATCCAGTAAATGATCGCCGCGGTGATCAGCATCTCCATGATGCGGAACTCGGCGCGGCCCTCCGTCCGGGCGAGGTACATGAGCTCCCACACCCCCATGACCGAGACCAGCGAGCTGTCCTTCAGCATGGCGATGAACTGATTGCCGATCGGCGGGATGATCAGCTTCATCGCTTGGGGCATGACGATCTTTCGGAAGATCACCGATTTCTTCAGGCCGAGCGCCATGGCGGCCTCGCGCTGGCCCTTGTGCACGCCTTGGATGCCGGCGCGGAAGATTTCGGCCATATACGCGCCGTAACAAAGGCTCAGCGCGATGATGCCCGACGGCACCGCGTCGAGAAAGACGCCGAGCTGGGGGAGCCCGAGATAGATCATATAGACCTGAAGGAGCAGCGGCGTGCCGCGGAAGAACGAGATGTAGAAGGTCGCGATCGCATAAGCCGGCCCGTTCGACGACAGCCGCGCCAGCGCGCCGGCGAGCGCGAGCACCGAGGCGACGAGGATCGAGGCCATCGAGATGTAGATGGTCGTGACCGCGCCCTGGAAGATCAGGAACTCGATGCGCTCGAAGATGAACGGGAAGCTGAGATTGAACGAGTAGAAGAAGGCGAGAAACAGGGCCAGAAGCTCGACCCACATCAGGCCGACCTGATAACGGAACGGCAGGGGGCGCACGATCTCGACGTTGGCGACCACAAGCGCGGCGATCAGGGCGGCGATATCGTACCGGGCGAGTCCGCCCTCTCCGAGGACGCCGAGCGCGGGCACCAGCGCGCGGCCGAGCATCGTGTCGGTAAGGTCGATCCAGACCGCGATTCCGAACACAAAGGCGAAGAGGAACAGTCTCGAGACCCAAAGCCAGATCCCGGACCGTTCCTCTATAACGCCGTTGGCGGCGGTCGTTGCCACGATCACCGTCTCGTTATGCGGGGATCACGCCCTCACGACGCCGGTTTCGCGGTCGTCAAGTCGACGCCGTACCACTTCATCGACAGCTTGGTGAGCGTGCCGTCTTCGTGCATCGCCTTGATGATGGCGCTGAGTTTCGCGCCGAACTCGGGATCGCCCTTGTCGATCGCGACCGACAGGGGCTCGTAGAACACGGGCGAGCCGACGACCTTCATCGGGTAGCCGTTCTTGATCGCCGCCTGAATGTTGGGCAGGGCCGACAGAACCGCATCGAGCCGCACCCCGTCGCCGAGGCGAAGATCCTGGAACGGCGCCGAATCGTCCGGGTAGGTCCGAATCTCGCCGGCCGTCACCAGGTACTTCACGGGCGGCGCGCCCTGGGCGTCGATCACGAGATTCTTGCGCAGATACCATTCGTAGGTGCAGCCGCCGCAGACCCCGATCCGCTTGCCGTTGAGGTCAGCGAGGGTCTTGATCGTGGTGTTGTCCTTGTGCACGGCGAAGGACGCCGGCGTGTAGTAGTAGATGCCCGGAAAATCGAGTACGCGGGACCGTTTCTTGGTCGGCGTCATCGAGCCGATCGAGATGTCCCAGCGCTTTCCCCAGTTGCCCGCGACGATGACCTCCCAGTCCGGGGTCACGAACTTCGCCTTCACGCCAAGGCGCTTGGCGACTTCCCTCGCGACATCGACGTCGAAGCCCTGGAGCTCGTTGTTCTTGTCGAGAAAGGACTGGGGCGGGTAGTTCGCGTCGGTCGCGACGACCAGAGTCTTCTTGGCCAAGACGCGGTCGAGCACGGCCCCCGCTTGCGCCGCGGAGGCCCCGAAGGTTCCAGCGGCCAGAACCACGATGGCGATCAGGCCGAAAAGCCGTTTCATGAATGGATCTCCCTTGACGTTGATGGAAAGCGCTCCCACAGGCGTTCTCGGTTTTCAGTATCCACAGTCCCCCTTACGGAGCGCAAAGCCTTTTTTTAGCGCACAGAATAGGCGAACCACCGGCCCCGCGCAATGTGGCTTTGCGCTTGGCGAGGGCCGGATTTCGCGTCAATACGCCCGTGGCCCCGGCTCGGCTTCAGTCCTCGCTGAGCAACGCTTCATCGCGCTCTGTCTGGTCGCGCAGAATCGCGAGCAGGGTCTTTCGGAGGTCGAAGAACGCCTTGCTGTCGCGGGCCTCAAGGGTCTTCTCGCCAGGGAGACAGCCGGCGACCGCGGCGGCATAGCGCTCGGACAGCACGCGTCCTTTCCCCGCGCTCGCGGCGCGGGCCGAAGCCAGGGCGCCCGACGCAGGCGTCCAGTCGCGCGCCGCCGGGTAGAGGTCACAGGGCGGAAAGTCCGCTGGCGGGTGGTCTGGGATCAGGTTGCGGGCGCCTTTTCAGGGCAGAGGTGCAACATCGACGAGGTCTCCATCACCGCCGCGTGCTCAAGCGCGATCCCGGCGTAGCCGCCGGGGAACGCCGTCTCGATGATTTCGGGCGCGCAGAAATCCCAGTACTCGAGCCGCATGGCCTTGAAGCGCGCCCCGTCTCATGACGGCCGTAGTCTTTATGTCAAGACCACGCGGCGGAAGCCTCGGATCGCGGGCTATGCCCCCGGCCGCCGCGCGCCTCGGCGCCGGTCGCCGCGATTCGTCTGGCATCGGCGCGCCTCCCTCCCCGTGCAGGAGACATGATCGCAGCTTTTTCATATTGATAAATACGTTCCTTGCAAACTAAGTATCGAAAAAACTCGATCTATAGGGAGACACGGAGGGAGACCGCCATGCCCATTCCTCTCGGAACCGCCGATCTGAGGCTTCTCAGGGTCTTCGCGACGGTCGTCGAATGCGGCGGGTTCTCGGCCGCCCAGGTCGCGCTCAACGTCAGCCAGTCCACGGTCAGCACCCAGATGGCCGACCTCGAGGCGCGATTGGGCACACGGCTGTGCCGGCGCGGCCGGGCGGGTTTCAGCCTCACCGACGACGGCCGCGCGGTCTACGAAGCGAGCCAGCGGCTGTTCCGGGCGCTCGATGCGTTCTCGTCCGAGGTCGGCGCGCTCCGCGGCCGGCTGGTCGGCGAGCTTCACATCGGCGTTCTCGACAACACGATCTCGAACCCCGACTTCCGGCTCCACGAGGTCATCCGCAGGTTCAAGGCGCGCGCGCCCGCGATCCATCTCGCGCTCCACATCGCGCCGCCGTCAGAAATAGAACGCGCGGTTCTAGACGGCCGCTATCACGTCGGAATCGGCGCTTTTCCCGCCCACGCCCCGGGTCTTCGCTATCATCCGCTGTTCGCCGAGCGCATGGATCTTTACTGCGGGTGCAGGCACCCTTTGTTTGCGCGCGACGACGCGACGCTTTCGGTCGATGAGATCGCGGAGGCCGAGTACGTCCGCCGAGGCTATGCGCCCGCCTCGCGGATCGGGCGGCTGACCCCGCGCCGGGTCACCGCAACCGCGTTCAACATGGAGGCGACGGCCGAGATGATCCTCTCGGGCGCTTTCATCGGCCATCTTCCCGGCCACTACGCTGGGCGCTGGGTGGCCTGGGGGCTGATGCGGCCGCTCAAGCCCGAGATCTTCGGCTTCTTCTCGCCGTTCGAAGCGGTCGTTCGCAAGGGCACGGCGCCGACCGCCGCCATCGACATCTTCCTCGTCGAGCTTGATCGGCTTTTCAACGCCGCTCAAAGCGCCGAGGCCGAGAAGGCGTCTTAAGCGAGAACGCCCGAAAGCCGCCTTTCGCTTCTGGCGCGACAATACCATTGCCCCGAGCAGGGGAATTCTGAAACAATGATTCTCCGAGGAAGGAAAGGGGCCGCGATGGCGTCGGACAACCCGCGGGCGAAGAGGAGGGCCGGCTCTCGCGCCCGCTACACAGAGCCAGGTTGCGCCTACTGCCCGCCCAGGGTGCGCGCCTGCCGCGAGGGCGAAGGCGAAAAGCGGGGGCCGGGGTTCTGCCCCTCGAAGACGAGCCAGGATGGGATCGATCGCGCCTGGACGCTCTATCGCGATCCGTTCCTGGGCCGAGTCGCTCGCGAATCGGCTCGCGTCGAATCGGAAGGCTACTGCCGGTGGACGCGGCTTGAGGAGATCTGCGCCTTCGCAAAGAAGATGGCGTTCCGCAAGATCGGGATCGCGACCTGCATCAGCTTCCTCGACCACGCCAACATGTTGAGCCGCATCCTCGAAAGCCACGGGTTCGACGTGGCCTCCACGGCCTGCAAGCACGGCGGCATCGCAAAGGAGAAGATCGGGCTCGAAGACCATGAGAAGGTCCGCCCAGGCGGGCATGAATCTATGTGCAACCCGATCTCCCAGGCCTTGCTGCTCAACGAGGCGGGCTGCGAGCTCAACATCGTGCTCGGGCTCTGCGTCGGCCACGACAGCCTCTTCTTCAAGCACTCGGAGGGGCTGGTTACCACGTTGGTCGCCAAGGATCGGGTTCTCGCCCACAACCCGCTCGGCGCGCTCGCCCTTGCCGAGAGCTACTACGCCCGGGTCTGGGGGCCGGACCGCCCCGCCACCCCGCCCAAGCTGCCGAAGGAGGGCCGGCGCTCGTAATCGGTGCGGCCTTGTCGCGCCGCCCGAGACGTGTTGCCGAGCGCGTGCGGGCCGT
>CAYYWV010000049.1:0-20050 GCA_964475385.1 uncultured Alphaproteobacteria bacterium
GGTGGTTCGGACATCCCCACCCGACCCTCCGCCATCGAAGGGAGGGGTTGATGGTCGGGGCCGCGCCCCCGTCGAGGGGGCGTTGATGTCGCGCCCGCGCCGCCATCGAGAGGAGTTGATCGTCGAAGCCGCTCCCATCGAGGGGAAGGACTCGATCGTCGGGGCCGCGCCGCCATTCCCCCTCCCTCGATGGGAGGGGGCAGGGGGAGGGTGAAAGAGAAGGCCCGCGCCTATCGAGCGCATCGACGGGCCTCGAGGGCCGCTCTACGGCCTCATCCTCTGGCGGCCGCAGGGCGAGGCTGGGGGCGCGGTTCGCTCGGCCGCTCCGTCGTCGTCTCCACGTCCGGCGTCGCGCCCGCGTCCATGCCGCCGGCCGCCGGCGCCCTCTCCATCAGCGCCGCGAGCGGGCGGCGGAGCGAGCGCGCCGCGGCCCCGCCCGGGCGCGGGCGGCCGATGCGGCCCGCGAACACAAGCGCCTCGCCCGTCGCCGGCCGGGCGATCCGGTCGAGCGCGCGGGCGAGCCGCTCCGCCCGCGCCCGCATTCTCCGGTCCTTGGTGAACGCGATTCCGCGACGGCCGTAATGGGCGAAGCACAAGGGCGCGAGCCCCGGCTGAACGGCGAGCCCCTGGGCCGTCGCAGTGAGCCAAAAGCGCTGGAGCGCCTGGCCCGCGCGCAAGAGCGCCGGCGCGGCGTCGTCGGCGTCGGCGGGGGCCGCGCGGCGGGCGACCGTGAAATGCGCCGCGCAAAGCATCCCGGGCAGGAGGTCCATCTCAGCCCGCGCGAGCGCGGTCCCGCCGGGAAGACGGCCGATCAGGCGCATCCGCCGCCAGCGCGCGAATGCCCAGCGGGTGAGCGCGCGGGTGAGCGCATCGAGCCCGATCGCCGCCGCCGGCACCCCGTGGGGGCTGAACCGCCGCTCCCAATCGAGGATCCGGCGGTGCACCCGGAAGGCCTCCGGGATGCGCAGCCGGATATCGGTCGCTTGGGCGTTGATCCGCGCCATCTTTAAGCGCGCGAGGGGGCTCTCGCGCCATGTGATCTGAAGCTCGTCGCCAAGGCAGTCCTCGAGCGCGCGCTTCTGTTCGGCCGTCAACGGCGTCGTCCGATACGGCCGGCGGTCGACCGAGCGGATGGCGACGAACCGCGCCAACGGGTCGGCCGCGACGCCCGGGGCCTTGGCGAGCGAGACGTCGATCAGGTGATCCGGGCCTTCGCGTCCGCGGTAGGTCCACCAAGCGAGCCGGCCGAAGGTCGAGGCCGCGATGCGCAAGGTCTCGAGCAGAAAGCCCGCGGCGAGAAGCGTGGGCTCGCCGTCGTTGTAGTCGTAAACGTCGTCCGCCGCCCTGCGGATGCGAATGCGCAGGCTGTCGGGCCCAGTGATCGCGAACCGCCAGGGCTGGGCGTTGTCGCCGCTCGGCGCCCAGCGCGCGAGGTCGAGGATCCGCTCGATCTCGGTCATCGCCTCGGGCGCGGGCTCGGCCGGCCGCGCGTTCTTCGCCAGCCGCGCGCTCAGCCTGTAGGCGAGGCGCAGCTTGACCGCCTGGACCGGGTTGCGGTTGCCGCCCCGGA
Source organism: uncultured Alphaproteobacteria bacterium (assembly GCA_964475385.1). Lineage (GTDB taxonomy): Bacteria > Pseudomonadota > Alphaproteobacteria > JAAXGF01 > JAAXGF01 > CAYYWV01. Next base: position 1,571 of record CAYYWV010000049.1, read on the forward strand.
GCCGGCGCGAGACCCAACGCCCGCGGAACGGGTCGAACTGGTGGACCCAGGGGACCGCGCGCACGCGCCCGCGCCCGCACAGGATCTTGACCGCCTCGGTCGCCGCGACGGCGGCGCAGAGCTGGCAGGCGGCCGCGGTCGAAGGGCCGCGCCTGTGCGCGAGGTCGAGCCTGGACGGATCGGCGAGATAGGGCCGGTGCAGCCCGGCCGGCGCCAGCCCGAGCGCGAAGTTGACGTATTGGCGCTCGGGCGCGAGGCCGGCGAGGCGGAAGTGGTCCTCGAACGACGGCCCGTCGGGCATGAAGATCAGATAGGCCGCGCCGAAGCCGAGCGGCGCCGCCGTGATCGCCGGGACGCCCAGCGTCCGGCAGCGTTCGAACGCGTGCGCGCGGATGTCGAGGGCGAAGAAGTCGAGCCCGTCGACGAACAGATCGGCGCCGTCGAGGAAGGCGTCGATGTTGTCGGCGTCGAGCCCCCGATCGAAAACCGCGAGTCGAACCTCGGGGTTGATCTCGCGGGCCATCTCGGCGAGCACCTCGGCCTTGGGCGAATCGAGGCTCGCCAGGGTCGCGCCGACCTGCCGGTTGAAGTTGGCGAGCTCGAAACGGTCGGGATCGGCGATCCGAAAGCCGCCGACGCCGAGGCGCGCGAGCGTCGTCAGATGGACCCCGCCCACGCCGCCGAGCCCGGCGATCGCAACCGTGCTCGCGCGAAGAACCTCCTGCTCGAGGGCGGTGATCCAGCCGATGTTGCGGCCGAAGGCCTCGTCATAGCGGAACCGATGCGGCGGACGGGGCCGCGGGCGCAAACGCGCCGGCATTCTCAGGCGCAGCTCCGCCGTCCGCCGCCGCCCGGGCGCGGGGCGCGGCGGGGAAGCCGCTCGAGAAGGCGACCGCCTTCGGTGCAAAGCTCCCAGACCTCGGGCCGCTCGCGCTTGGTCCGCTCGGCGAGCTCGACGATGTCGGCGTAAGCCGGCTGGCGCAGGCCGTGGTACTGCACGGTCGGGCCGAGCGGGGTGAGGTGAAGGCCGAGACGATCGAGAAGGCGCAGAAGCGCGGGCTCGAGCACGGCGCACCAGTGGGTGATCCCGTGCTCGGCGCTCATCCGCATCACGCCTTTGAGAAGGCCGAGCGTCATATGGGGCAGAAGACGGCGGTCGGCGGTGTAGGACATATGCGCCGGCGCGTCGGGGTCGACGAGATCGGGAAAGCGGCCGTCCTCGCGGCGACGCCGGAACGCCTTGGAAATGGCGAAGCGCGAGATCTCGGCCGTGGTCGCGGGCGGGAGCGCCTCGGGGTCGCGAAGGAGCGGGTGGTCGCAGACATGGTGAATCGGCAACGCGCCCCAGCCGCCCTCGGGCAGCACGAGCCGAACTGTGCCCACCGCAGGCCGCGGCAGGACGAGGCGCACGCAGCCCGCGACCGTTTCGCTCGGTCGGTGGATCAGAAGGCTGTGGACCGAATGGTCGTCGTAAGCGTCGGTCTCGAGCCCGCCCGGGTTCTCGGCCGGGTCTTCGAACGGGTTTTCGACGCAGTAGACCTGATAACGCAGCCGGAACGCCTCGGCGCGGAGCGCCTCGTCGGTCGCCGGCACCACGTCGAACCAGCGGCGGTAGATTTCGACGAGCCGGGCGCCGGCGCTTTTCGCGCCCGTCCGCTCGTCGCGCGGGGGCGCGGTTTCTCCGGACGGCCGCGTCGGGGGAAGATATGGGGCCGTTGTCACGATCCTTTCCACATTCGGGCGGGCGACCGCCGCTTGAACGCTGCCTTTTGGCACCCCAACGCCCCCGGAAACGGACAGATACTCCCTGGCAGCCCGGGCCGACGATCGAAACCAGGCGGTTCCTTTCGCGGAACCCGCGTCGATCGATCCTTTGCCCGGGGTGACATGATCGCCGGTTTCGGTTACCGGCTTGTTAACGCGTGGTGGAATGAACGCGGCGAATATGGTCATTTGACCTTCGCAATGCAAGCGGAGAAGCGCGCATCGGGCGCAGGTCGAGACGTGTCGTTCAACCTCTGTTAACGCTGGGGGGATTAGCGTTCGCTCAGGGCGCAAAATGTCACGGCGCCGAGCACGCGATCGACGGTCTCTCCATCGGCGCCGAAAGGCAAGACGATGCTCCGGTAAAGGATCGTCCCGCCCTTCGCGTCGGCGATCCTGCCTTCGGCGATGATCGGCTCACGCCGCGCGAAAAGAGTGTCGAGGTTGTGGACTGCTGCGCCGAGCAGGGTATTCTGCGGCGCCGCCGACGCCGGCCGGCCGAGAAAGTCTTCGCCGAGCGGTCCGGCGAGTTCGGGGCCGATGTAGTCGAACACCGGCGTTTTGGAGTCGCGCGCGACGCTGAGGACGAAACAGGCGGACCAGGCGACGGGGAGGCGATGCGGATCGAACTCGGAAAAGGCTGGAAGTCGGCGGTTGCGGCGGCGTTGCGCCCAGAAATACCACAGCCGACGCGTCCGGCGGCGTTCGGCCGCGATCGTCGCCTCGGCCACAGAGGGGTTGTCCTGTTCCGCCATGGCTCGCGTTATACGCCGTGAGCCCGCGAATCGAAAGCGCGGTCGCCCGATACGCCGGCTGGATTCTGCGCCATCCGCGGCGCGTGCTCGCCGCTGCGGTCGTCGTCTCGGCGCTGATTGGGGCAGGCGCGGCGCGCCTCGGCTTCGATATCGATTACCGGGTCTACTTCAGCCCCGATAACCCCGAGCTCAACGCCTTCGAGGCGCTTCAGAACCGCTACACCAAGCAAGACAACATCCTGTTCGTTCTCGCGCCCGCCGGGGGCGACGCGCTTTCGCCGCCAATGCTCGACGTGGTCGCCCGGATGACCGAGGCGGCGTGGCAGATCCCTTATGCGCGGCGCGTCGATTCGGTGACCAACTTTCAGTACAGCTACGCGGACGGCGACGACCTCGTGATCGAGGATTTGGTGAGCGACCCGCTCGAACGCACGGCGGACGAGATCGCCCGCGTGCGCCGGATCGCGTTGTCCGATCCCCTGCTCGTCGGCCGCTTGGTCTCGCCCAAGGGGGATGTCACCGGGATCAACGTCACCCTTCAGCTGCCGGGCGAGGATCTGACCCGCGAGGTGCCGCGGGCGGTGACGGCCGCCCGCGCGCTCGCCCGCCAGTTCGAACGCGAAACCCCGGGACTTCGCGTGCGCCTCACCGGCGTCGCCATGCTGAACAACGCTTTTCCCGAGGCGAGCCTGCGCGACCTCAAGACCCTGAACCCGTTGATGGCGGGGATCGTCGCCGCCGCGCTCGGGCTGTTTTTGCGCTCGATCGTCGGCGTTCTCGCAACCCTTGTGGTCACGGCGCTCGCCGCGGCGGTGGCGATGGGGCTCGCCGGGTGGACGGGGCTTCTGCTCACCCCGCCCTCGGCGGCGGCGCCGATCGTGATCGTCACCGTGGCGGTCGCCGACTGCGTGCACCTGTTCGGCACCTACCGGGTGAGCCGCCGACGCGGCCTGCCTCATGACGAGGCGCTTGTGGCGAGCCTCCGCGTCAACTTCGAGGCCGTGTTCATCACCTCGCTGACCACCGCCATCGGCTTTCTCAGCATGAACGCGAGCGATGCGCCGCCGTTCCGCGATCTCGGCAACATCGCCGCCGCAGGCGTCGCCGCCGCCTTCATTCTTGCGCTGACGGCGTTTCCCGCCTTTCTCGCCTGTTGGCCGCCGCGCATCGCGCGGGCGCGGGTCCGCGGGCGCGGCGCGTTGTTGCGGCTCGCCGATTTCGTTATCGCCCGGCGCCGGCTCCTATTGCCGATCGCCGGCGCGCTCGTCGTCGGCGCCGGCGTTTTTGTGCCCCGGATCGAGCTCAACGACGAGTTCGTTTCTTACTTCGACGAAAGCATCGCTTTTCGCCGCGACACCGACTTCACGACCAAGCGTCTGACCGGCATTTATACGTTGCAGTACTCGCTCCGCGGCGACGGACCCGGCGGGATCAACGATCCCGCGTATCTCGCGACTCTTGAGCGCTTCGCCGACTGGTTCCGCGCCCAGCCCGGCGTGCGCCATGTGTCGAGCATCGTCGACGTGGTCAAGCGGCTCAACCGCAACATGCATGGCGACGACCCGGCTTATTACCGCGTGCCCGAAAGCCGCGAGCTCGCGTCTCAGTACCTTCTTCTTTACGAGCTTTCTCTTCCGCTCGGCCTCGACCTCAACGACCGCATCACCATGGACCGCGGCGCGAGCCGGTTCGTGGTCGTGCTCGACGCGATCCCGACCCGAGCGGTCCGCGCGCTCGACCGTCGCGCGCAGGCTTGGCTCGCGGCGAACGCGCCGCCTTATATGGCCACCGGCGGAACCAGCGCGGTGATGATGTTCGCCAACATTTCGGAGCGGAACATCAAGAGTATGCTTGGCGCGACGGGGATCGCCGTGCTACTCATTGGCCTCTGTCTCGGCGCCGTGTTGCGCAGCGCGAAGTTTGGGCTCATCAGCTTGATTCCCAACGCGATTCCCGCAGTCCTCACCTTCGGGGCGTGGGCTGTCATCGTCGGCCAAGCAGGGCTCTCGGTCTCGATGATCACGGCGATGACCTTCGGCATCGTGGTCGACGATACGGTCCACTTCCTCTCGAAGTACCTGCGCGCGCGCCGCGAGGGCGGGCTTTCGCCGGCGGACGCCGTGCGCCACGCCTTCGAGACCGTGGGCGGCGCGCTGATCACCACCTCGGTGGTTCTGATGGCGGGCTTTCTCGTGCTTACCCAGTCGAGCTTTCGCCTTAATTGGGAGTTCGGCATGCTCGTGACCATGACGATCGCGTTCGCGCTTGTCGCCGACCTTCTGTTTTTGCCGCCGCTGGTGATGGCGGTCGAAAGGCGGCGCGCGGCGCTGGCCTCCGTCGCGCCGCGCCGCGACCGTCCTTCGGCTGCGGGTTAGGGGCGATGCGCCGGCTTTTCGCTCGAGCGGCGTTGGCCATCGCGGTTGTTGCGGCGGTTCCTTGGTTCGCGCGCGCGCAGACGCCCGAGGAGCGCGGTCTCGCCATCGCCCGCGAGGCCGATCGCCGCGATTCGGGATACGGCGACGTGACCGCGCGCATGACCATGATCTTGCGCAATCGTCAGGGCGACGAAAGCGTGCGCCGCATGCGGTTCAGCGCGATCGAGATCGAAGGCGACGGCGACCGTAACCTGATCATCTTTGACAATCCTCCCGATGTGCGCGGGACCGGACTTCTGACCTACACCCACAAGACCGGCGCGGACGACCAGTGGCTTTATCTGCCCGCGCTCAAGCGGGTGAAAAGAATCACGGCGAGCAACCGGTCGGGGCCGTTCATGGGCAGCGAGTTCGCCTATGAGGACATGACCTCGCAAGAGGTTGAAAAGTACACCTACCGTTACCTGCGCGATGAAGCCTGCGGGACGCGCGCCTGCTTCGTCATCGAACGCCGGCCGGTCGACAGACGTTCGGGCTATACCCGTGAGGTGGTGTGGGTTGATCGCGAGACTTATCGTTTCGAGCGCGTCGACTACTACGACCGACGCGACACGCTGCTCAAAACGCTCACCTTCTCGGGCTATCGCCTTTATCTCGATCGATTCTGGCGCGCTCGGACGCTCGATATGCAGAACCGCCAGACCGGCAAGAGCACGCGGCTGATTATCGAAGACTATCGCTTCCGGACCGGGCTGAAACCAGCCGATTTCAGCCGCGCCCGACTCAAAAGGCTGGGGCGGTGACGTGGGCGCGCATGGCGGCGGCCGTTGCGGCGGGCGTCGTTCTCGCCGGTCTCGCGCCATCGTCGGCTTCGGCCGCCGCGTCCGCCTCAGCGCAGTCGACTGTCTCGGCGCGCGAGGAGCAGACGGTCGCAGCCGCGCGAGGTTGGCGCATTCAGCTTGCCGCCTACCGGAGCCGCGAGCGCGCCCTTGCGGCCTGGCGGCGGCTCGTCGGGGCGCAGCCCGACCTGCTCGCGGTCTTCACGCCTATGGTCGAGCGCGCCGATCTCGGCGCCCAGATGGGGGTGTTCTTCCGCTTGCGCATCGGTCCTTTCGCCGACGCTGCGGGCGCACGGACGCTCTGCCAGGCGCTGAAGGCCCGCAAGGTCGACTGCATCGTTGTCCGGCCGACGGCGGTCGCCGCGCCTGCGCCGAAACCTGCCGCTGAGGCCGCGCGCCCCGCGCCCGCCCAGCCGCGGCAAGCGCCGCCGCCCCCGCCTGGGGCGAGCCCGATGCCTGCGCCGCCGCCATCCACGCCGCCATCCCCCGCAGCGCCGTCCCCCGCAGCGCCGCCGACAGCCGTCGCGCCTGCGCCCGCGTCATCGCCCCCCGCCGCGCCTGAGCGGGTTGCGGCGGACACCGCTTCTGCGACGCCCAAAGCCGGGGGCGTGCGCGGACGGTTTTCGGGGTTCATCGCCCCCGAGCTTCGCGTCTTTCCGCGCGAGGCGCGCTTTCCCGGCCAGGCCGCGAGCGGGTTTTCGATCGCGGTCCAGCCCGAGTACTTCGCCGAATGGGACGACGGCCGGCAGAACGTCGCGATCACTGGCTTCGCGCGGCTCGATCAGCACGACGGCCGACGCAGCCGCCTCGACCTTCGCGAAGCCCGCTGGCGGTATCTGGGCGATGACTGGTCGCTCAGGGTGGGGGTCGACAAGGTGTTCTGGGGCGCGCTCGAATCCGAGCATCTCGTCGATATCATCAATCAGACCGATCTGATCGAGAACCCTGACGGCGAGGACAAGCTCGGCCAGCCCATGGTCAGCCTCGCACTCGATCGGCGCTGGGGAACGACCGAGCTGTTCGTCATGCCCTATTTCCGCGAACGCACCTTTCCGGGCGTCAAGGGCCGCCTGCGCACGCAGTTGCCGGTCGATGTGGCGGCGGCCGAGTACGCATCGGGCGCCGAGCGCTATCATCCCGACGTCGCGCTCCGCTGGTCGGGAAGCTTCGGACCGTGGGATGTGGGGCTCGCCCATTTCTACGGCACCAGCCGCGAGCCGCGCTTTCTCCTCCGTCCGGCGTCCGGCGGCGGGCTGCGCCTGGTTCCGCGCTACGACCTGATCAACCAGACGAGCTTCGATGCGCAGGGCGCGTTCGGCGACTGGCTTCTCAAGATCGAAGCGATGACGCGCACCGGCCACGGCGGCGAACGGATCTTCGCCATCGGCGGCGGTTTCGAGTACACGTTCGGCGGCGTCCTCGACAGCGACGCCGACCTCGGCGTTCTCGTCGAGGTTCTCTATGACGACCGCAACGACGACAATGGGTCGACCGCGCCGCCCACCCTGTTTGACCACGATGTGTTCACCGGGCTCAGGCTCTCGTTTAACGACGTCGACAGCACCGACGTTCTCGCCGGCGTGGTTACCGATTGGCGCTCGGGCGCCCGTGCGATCTCGATCGAAGCGAACCGTCGGATCGGCGAGCGCGTGAAGATCGGAATCGAAGCCCGGACCTTCGACGCCTTTCCATCCAGCGACTTCTTCAACGCGCTTTCGCGCGACGATTACCTCCAGTTCACGTTTTCCTATTACTTCTGATTTAATCGCGCTGGCGCTCGACGATTAAGGTTAAACTGGCGCAAGATTGCGCCGCGTCGAGCGCATTTCGCGAAAATTCTACGAAAATTCGCCCGCCTGTGACGGCCGTCACTGGTTAATCGCCTGGCAAGCATAAAAGATGCGGACAGGAGACGTCCGAGCCGCATGCGCCGCTCCGGCCATGCCTACGCATGAAGAAAAGATGTGCGCATGATCCGATTGTTCCGCCATTACATTTCCATTCCTTTTCTCGTTCTCGGTCTGGTCGAGAACCTGATTCTTTTTTCGGCTGTCGTCGTCGGCATTTCCCTCGCCTATGCCAACGATCCTTTGGCGGCGAAGGGCTTGGTCGCGGCGCTTCCAGGGGTGGCCGTTTTCGTCGCCTTGATCCTGGCCATGATGTTCGCGACCGGCCTTTACACCCGGGCTTACGGCCGCGATATGCCGACGATCGTGCTCCGGCTTTTGGCGAGCTTCGGTCTCGCGTTCATCGCCTTCGCCGTTGTCTTCTATCTTTGGCCCGGGCTCTGGGTCTGGCGCGACGCGGTCGCGCTCGCCGTCGGATTGGCGCTCGGCGGCGTTCTCGTCGCCCGCCTCGTTTTCGTCAGGGTCTGCGATCTCGACGCCTTCAAGCGGCGCATCCTGGTGGTAGGAACCGGCCTGCGGGCGGCGAATATCGAACGCCTGGCCGCCAACGACTACGGACATGGCTTCGCGCCGACGGCCTTCGTGCCGGCGGGCGACGCCAAGATCGCGGTCTCGTCCGCCCGCGTGGTGGAGGACTGCGATTCGCTCGCCGCCTTGGCCAGGGCGCAGCGGGTCGACGAGATCGTGGTCGCGGTCGAGGACCGGCGCGGCGGGCTGCCGGTCAAGGCGCTTCTCGAATGCAAGCTCGAAGGGCTGCGGGTGGTCGATTACGAGAGCTTCATGGAGCGCGAGACCGGGCGGGTCGATCTCGAGTCGGTCCATCCAAGCTGGATGATTTACTCCGACGGCTTTGTGGCCGGACCGCTGCGTGACGCGGTCAAACGCGCCTTCGACGTTACCGTAAGTCTTGTCGTGCTGGCCTTCGTGCTGCCGCTCATGGCGACGACGGCGCTCGCGATCCGGCTCGAAAGCCCGGGGCCGGCGCTGTACCGGCAGGAGCGAATCGGCCGCGGCGGGCGGCGGTTCACGCTTCTCAAGTTCCGGAGCATGCGAACCGATGCCGAGGGTGACGGGATGCCGCGCTGGGCGGCCGAGAACGACCCTCGGGTAACGCGCGTCGGCGCCTTCATCCGCAAGACCCGGATCGACGAGCTTCCTCAGCTCATCAATGTCCTCAAGGGCGACATGAGCTTCGTCGGCCCGCGCCCGGAGCGCCCCTACTTCGTCGAGCGGCTTACGGCGGCGTTACCCTATTACGCGGCGCGCCACCGGGTGAAGCCGGGGATCACCGGCTGGGCGCAGCTCAACTATCCATACGGCGCCTCGCTCGAAGACGCCAAGGCGAAGCTGCAATACGACCTTTATTATGTTAAGAATTTTAGCGTATTCCTCGACCTGATCATCTTGATGCAGACGATTCGGGTCGTTCTGTGGCCCGAGGGCGTCCGCTGACGGAGAAGCCGATTTCCGCTATGGACGCTGGCTCGATAAGCCATCTTGCCGCCGCGCTCGCCTATGCGCTCCTGACGATACTTCTGATCGTTAGCTGGCGTGGGCGGGGCGCGGGGGTCGTGCTCACCGCCGCCGCCGCGCTGACCGCCGTCTGGGGCGCGGTCGGGACCGTCTATGCGGCGCCTGAAGAGCAGATCATCCCTGTGCTCCGCGTGGCCGAGACTGCGCGCAACGCGGGCTGGCTCGCCGTTCTGTGGAGCGTGCTTGCGACCATGACCCGGGGGCGGCCGGCGCTTGGCCTCACCACACCCGGCCCGATCGCGAGCGCGGCGCTCTGTCTCGTCGTTGCTGCGATCGACCTGTTCCCCGCCCTGCCGCTCAAGCTCGGGATTCCGATCACTGGCTTTGGCGCCGGCATCTACGGCCGTCTCGCGATCGCGATCCTCGGGCTCGTGCTCACCGAAAACGTCTATCGCAACACCCCGTCTGAGCGGCGATGGTCGATCAAGCACCTGTGTTTCGGGCTCGGCGCGTTGTTCGGCTACGACCTGTTCATCTACGCCAATGCGGTTCTGGTCCGTGCGCTCGATGTCGATCTCTTGATCGCGCGCGGGGCGACGACCGCATTGATCGCGCCGCTGATCGCATTGTCGGCGGCCCGCAACCGCGACTGGGAGATCGAGGTCTTCGTCTCGCGCCGGGTGGTCTTTCACTCGGTCGCGCTGATCGCCATTGGCGTCTACATGCTGTCGGTGGCGGCGGCCGGGTACTATCTGCGCGAGTTCGGCGGAACCTGGGGCATGCTTTTGCGCATGACGCTCCTGTTCGGCGCCGTCATCCTGCTTGCGGTTGTTCTCCTTTCGGGACGCGTCCGGTCGCTGGCCAAGGTTCTGCTTACGAAGTATTTCCTGAGCTACAAGTACGACTATCGCGAGGAGTGGCTGAAGTTCATCCGCACCATATCGTCGAGCGAGTCGCATTACGGGCTGCGCGAGCGCGCGATTCAGGCGATCGCCGACATCGTCGACAGCCCGAGCGGCGGGTTGTGGCTGCGGAGCGGCGATGACCTGTTCTCGTTGGTCGCGACCTGGAACCGGGCCTTGCCGGGCGTGGACGAGCCGGCGGACGGCGCGCTCGCTCGATTGCTCGGCGAACGCGAATGGGTGGTCAACCTCGACGAGCTGCGTGAACGGCCCGAGGCCTACGAAGGGTTTGAAGCGCCTGCGTGGCTCTTCGCGCTCGATCGGGCGTGGCTGGTCGTCCCTCTCATCCACGAGGACAGCCTGCTCGGCTTCATCGTGCTGAGCGCGCCGAGAGCGCCGCGCGAGGTCAACTGGGAGGATTACGACATCCTGAAGACCGTAGGCCGCCAGGCCGCCAGCTACCTCGCCCAGGAGCAGGCGGCGCGGGCGCTTGCCGAAGCGCGCGAGTTCGATGCCTTCAACCGGCGCTTCGCCTTCGTCCTCCACGATATCAAGAACCTGGTCAGTCAGCTTTCGCTGATGGCGCGGAACGCGGAACGGCACCGCAACAACCCGGCGTTTCAAGAGGACATGCTTCAGACGGTTCGGGATTCTGTCGAAAAGATGAACCGTCTTCTGGTACGATTAAACGCCGAGCCGGCCGAGAGCCAGCGGACGATCGTTGATCTCGCACCCGTTTTGCGCCGGGTCGTTCGGGATCGTTCGGGATCGGCTCCGTCCATCGAACTCGACATCCGGGAGGGGGGGATCGCGGTTGCCGTGGACGAGGATCGTTTTATCGCCGTGCTCGATCATCTCATTCAGAACGCTCTCGATGCGTCGGACGCCGACGGACAGGTCCGTGTGCGGTTAAGAGGAAGCGACGACAAGGCGATCATCGAGATCGAGGACCAAGGCCCCGGCATGGATGCCGCTTTCATCCGCGACGAGCTGTTCCGTCCTTTCCGGTCGACCAAGGGCTCGGGCTACGGGATCGGCGCTTACGAAAGCCGCGAGTTCGTGCGCGCCATGGGCGGGCAGCTCGACGTGATTTCCGCTCTCGGGGAAGGCACGATCATGCGCATCGCCCTGCCCCGGGTCGAGATGCGCTTCGGCCGCGACGGCGGGAAGAAAAAAGCGACCGGTTCATGAGAAGAAAAAAACCTAAGCTGCTGATCATCGAGGACGACCTCGGGCTTCAACGCCAGCTTCGGTGGAGCTTCGATCGTTACGAACTTTTCTTCGCCGCCGATCGGGAGTCCGCGCTTGAGCTGGTGAGGAGCGAATCGCCGCCCGTGGTCACTCTGGATCTCGGGCTTCCGCCCGATGTCGACGGCGCCAGCGAAGGGCTGGCGACGCTCGAAGCCATCCTCGCCGAAGCGCCCGAGACCAAGGTCATCGTCGTGACCGGCAACGAAGACCGCGACAATGCCGTCAAGGCGGTCGGGATCGGGGCCTACGACTTTTACCAGAAGCCGATCGACGACGAGGTTCTCGCGCTGATTATCGACCGCGCCCATCAGCTTTACAGCCTCGAGGCCGAGAACCGCCGGCTCGTCCTTGGCGACCGCGAAGCGCCGCTGCGCGGGATCATCACGTCTTGCCCGGCGATGGTGAAGGTCTGTCGCACGGTCGAGAAGGTCGCGCCGGCGGACGTGAGCGTGCTGCTGACCGGCGAGAGCGGCACCGGCAAGGAGGTATTGGCCCGCGCATTGCACGAGCTCAGCCCGCGCTCGGACGGGCCATTCATCGCCATCAACTGCGCGGCGATTCCCGAGAATCTCCTCGAATCCGAGCTCTTCGGCCACGAAAAGGGCGCTTTCACCGGCGCTGTGAAGCAGACCCAGGGCAAGATCGAGCTTGCTGATGGAGGCACGCTTTTTCTCGACGAGATCGGCGATCTGCCGCTTCCGCTCCAGGTCAAGCTGCTCCGGTTCCTCCAGGAGCGCGTGATCGAACGCGTCGGCGGACGCAAGCCGATCCCGGTGAACGTGCGCGTGGTCAGCGCGACTCATCAAGAGCTCAGCGAAATGATCGCAAGCGGCGCCTTCCGCGAGGATCTCTTCTATCGCATCAGCGAACTCGTGGTCCGTATTCCGCCATTGCGCGAACGGGCGAACGACCCTGTCATTCTCGCCCGCCATTTTCTCAACCGGTTGAACAAAGAGCTCGGACGCTCGATCCGCGGCTTCACCTCCGATGCGCTTGCCGCGCTGGCCAAATACGACTGGCCGGGCAATGTGCGCGAGCTCGAAAACAGGCTTAAGCGGGCCGTTATTATGGCCGAAGGCAAGCGGATCACGGCCCAGGATCTCGAACTCGCGGCGGAGCCGGAGGAGATCCCGCCCCTCAATCTCAAAGAGGTTCGCGAACGCGCCGAACGCGACGCCCTGACCCGGGCGCTTGCCCAGGTCGACGGCAATGTTTCGCAGGCGGCCAAGCTCTTGGGCGTCAGCCGGCCCACGCTTTACGACCTTATGCGCTATCATCGCATCAAGTGGTAAGCGTTTAGGCGGCATCCGGAACAGCGGCGCATGCGCTCGCGCGAAAAGCACTTGAGGAGAATCGACGTGTTCAGAGATGATGATCGCAATAGCGGGGGAAAAGCATGGGTCCGGAGAGCCATTGCGCTCGCCGCCGTGCTGCTGGTTTACGTCGCCCCCGCCGCCATCGCCGCCCCTGACCGCGACCAGTCCAACGCCTACTACGACGACGCCCGCGCTTACCTTGAGAAAGGCGACGTCAACGCCGCTGTCATCCAGCTCAAAAACGCGCTTCAGAGCGACCCCGACAACGTCGCCGCGCGGTATCTCTTGGGCGAGATCTACGTTCGGCTCGGCAACGGCCCGGCGGCGGAGAAGGAGCTCCGCAAGGCGCGGGAGCGCGGGCTCGACGAGCCCCGCGTTGTCGTCGCTCTCGGGCGGGCCTATTTGCTGCAAGGCAAGTACGACGCGGTCCTCGACGAGATCAAGCCCGACGCCCGCGGAGACGAGGTCGAGGCCACCGTCCTTCTGATCCGGGCGCAGGCTCTCATGGGGTTGCGCCGGCTGGACGAGGCCGAGGCCGCGGTCCGGCAAGCGGCGAGCCTGCAACCCGATGCGGCGACCGTTCATCTCGCGCTCGCCCGCGTCCTCGTGCTCAAGGGCGACGCCAAAACGGCCGAGGAGGAGATCGACAAGGCGATCGCGGGTTCCGATGCCTTGGTCGACGCCTGGGTTCTCAAAGGCGAGCTCCGCCGTCTCAAGCGCGACTTCGAGACCGCGCTCGAGGCTTTCGGACGGGCGCTCGACCTCGCGCCCGACAGCGTCGCCGCCCATCTCGGCCGTGCGGCGACGTTGATCGATCTCGGCCGCGATGAGGATGCGCGCGCCGATATCGAAAGGGTGCGCGAGATCGCCAAGGACCATCCGCTTGCATCGTATCTCGCCGCCCTGATCGCCGCCCGCAAGAAGGACTACGCCACGGCCGAGGACGAGCTGCTCAAGGTCTTGCGCAGGGCCGATAATCATCTGCCCAGCATTTTCCTTTACGGCGCGGTGAGCTACGCCCGGAACAACCTCGAACAGGCGGAGAGCTACCTTTCGCGGTTCGTAAAGGCCTCCCCCGACAACGCGCCCGCCCGGAAGCTTCTCGCGGCGACGCTGATTCGCAAAAAACTGCCCGGCCGCGCGATCGAGCTGCTTTTGCCGGTGATCGAACAGACGCCCGAAGACGCCCAGACGCTCGCGCTTCTCGGCAGCGCCTACATGCAGAAACGCGATTTTGCGAAGAGCACCGAGTACTTCCAAAAGGCGGTGGAGGCCTCGCCTTCCACGACATCGACCCTACGCACCCAGCTCGCCCTCAGCCAGATGGCGATCGGAAAATCGGAGCTGGCGCTCAGCGAGCTCAAGGCCGCGTTCGAACTCAACGCCGACGAGGTCCAAGCCGGCATCCTGCTGGCGCTGGCCCAGATCAAGAAACGGGACTACGAGGGCGCGCTCGCGTCGGCGAAAGAGCTCGAGGCCCGGCTTGCGGACAACCCGTTGCCGTTCAACCTTGAAGGCGCCGCCTATCTCGGCCTCGGCAAGGTCGATGAAGCGCGCAAGAGCTTCGAGAAGGCGCTCGCGATCCGGTCCGACTATTTTCCGGCGCGCATGAATATCGCGCAGCTCGATCTGCGCGCCGGCGAGACCGAGGCGGCGCGAGCCCAGTACCAGGCCATTCTTGAGAAAGAGAAGAACCATGTCGGCGCCCTGATGGCGCTTGCCGAGCTCGCCGCCCGCGAAAAGAAGACGAAAGAGGCGATCGCGCTTCTCGAACGGGCGCGGGAAACCAACCCGAAGGCGGTCCAACCCCGGCTTCGGCTCGTCAACGTCTATATCGCCCAGCGCGCCGGCGAGAAAGCGCTCGCCGTGGCGCGCGAGCTTGAGACGATCGCCGGCGACAATCCGGAAGCGCTTTATGCGCTCGCCCGCGCCCAGATGGCGGCGGGCGAGGTCGACAGCGCGATTGTCACCTACCGGCGGCTTATCGGTCTCCGACCCGATTCGGGACCGGCGCTCGTCGGCCTTGCCGGCGCTCAGATCCAGGCCAAGGACTTCGCGGCCGCCCGCGAAACGCTCGCCAAAGCGCAAAAGGCCGCGCCCGATTATCTCCCCGGCCGCACGGCGGCCATTCAGCTCGAGCTTCTCGACAAGAAGTACGACGCAGCGTTGGCGCTCGCTCGCGAACTCAGCGCCGATTATCCCAAAGCGTTCGTCGGCCCGATGCTCGAAGGCGACGCGCTCATGCGTAAGGAGGCCTTTGCCGAGGCCGCCAAGGCGTATCGCAGGGCCAACGAGCGACAGGCGAGCGCAGCGGTGGCCCTTCGCCTGTACAACGCTTGGCGTCGGGCCGGCGACATGGAGGCGGCGTTCGCCGCGCTTCGCGATTGGGTCGAGGCGAACCCTAAGGATCGCCGCATTCGGGCCGCGCTCGCCGGGGCCTATCTCAACGCCGCGCGCTACACGGACGCGATCGCCGAGTACGAGAAGCTGCTCGCAGCCAGCCCCGAAAACCCGATTTTGCTCAACAATCTCGCGTGGGCCTATTACAAGGTCGGCGATACGCGCGCGCGCGACTATGCGCAGCGCGCCTACGACAAGGCGCCGCAGTCGTCGGAGATCGCCGATACCCTGGGCTGGATTTTGGTGAATGAGGGCGAGCGCGAACGCGGCCTCGCGCTTCTTAAGGAGGCCGCGGCCCAGGCCCCCGACCAGTCGGAAATCCGCTACCACCTCGCCGTCGCGCTCAATGCGGTCGGCCGCCGCGACGAGGCCCGCCGTGAGCTCGAGACGGTCGTGCGTTCAGGCCGGCCGTTTAATGGTCTGGATGAGGCCCGCAGGCTTCTACGCGCGCTTTCCTCGGGGAGTTGACGCGCCCCGGGCGTCGGTTCTGATTAGAGTTCGGGAAGCTCCTTGCTGAGCCCTTCGGTCTCGTCCATGAGTTCCGACAGCGCCCGGCCCAGCGTCTCTGCGTCGCGACGACGGGTCTTGGCGCGCTCTTTCGCCGCTTCGGCGGCGGCCGCGCTTTCGCTTTCACCAGCCTCGGCGCTTCCATCGCCCCCCGAAGCGGCGTGGCCTCCGCCGAGCGCGCTTGCGAGCACGACGAACTTCTCGACCGTCTCGCGGCTCGCCCGGGCGGCCGCGTTCATATCGGATGCGGCCCCGGCGATGGCCTTGCCGGCGGCGGTCTCCTCCTCTATCGCGGCGAGCAGCCGCTCTTGGGTGTCGACCACTTGGTTGAGGATCGGCGTGACCGAGAGCGCAAGGCTCTCGACCACGGTCTGAAGGCCCTGGAAGGCCGCCGCCGTCTTGGCGAGATCCTCGCTGCCGGCCGCAACCGCGGTCTTGGTGATCTCTTCGACCCGGTCGAGCGCGGACGCGAGAAAGGCGTCGAAACGTTTCGAGTGGGCTTCGACCTCGCGGGAAAGTCCGGTCGAGAGCCGCTTGAGCTGGGTGGCGAGCGCCTTGTTCTCCTTGGCGTGACGTTCGCCTTCGGCGTCGAGCGCGGCGCGCAGCTCGCGGGCGAAGGCTTCCGCCTGGGCCGAGAGCCGCTCTCCCAGCGTCTCGGCGATCCCGGCGAAGGCCCGTTCAATATCGGCGGCGAGCGCGCTCGATGATTGGAGAAGCGCGTTGACTTCGCCGAGTTGATCGCCGAAATGGGTCTCGAGCTCGGAGAGAAACCCTTTGAGCGTGGCCGAGACCAGCTCTTGGACCCGTTCGTTCTCGTCGCGGGTCGCCTGTTCGACGGCGGAAGTCAGGGCGACCAGCGGGGTGTTGAAGGTCGAGCGGACCGCTTCCGCAAGCGTCGCCGCGGCGATCTTCGCCTGGGCGTCGAGCGTCTCCGCAAGCCGGGCGTTCTGCTCGGCCATCGCGGCGCGAAGATCGCTGCCGATGGACGAGACCGTCCGGCTCAACGCGCGCGCCTCTCGGGTCACGGCGCGTGCGAAAGAGCGCGCCGAGTCTCCTCCGTAGAGGAAAAGCCCATCGATGGCGCGCCCGAGCGCCGCAACCTGCTGATGGCGGAGCGCGATTAATATCGCGCGCGCCAGCCCGACAACGAGCGCGAAGGCGAGGGCGAGAAACAGGGCGACGAGCCCGCCTTCGGTTGCGGCGATGAGAGGAAGGGGATCGCCATTCGCGCCGGCCGACGCGCGCAGGCCGTCGACCAGCCCAAAGACGAGGCCGAGCGCGCCCACGGCGGCGAAGGCGCCGGGCAAGAGCCGGAAGAAGCGGTCGAACAGGCGGTCCTCGACAAGCGAGTCGGCCCGGAAATAGGTCGCCGCCGGGACCGTCGCTCGATAGCGGACGCCGCGCCCGGCGGCGCCCGCATCGTCCTCGTCCTCGTCGAGGGTGACGGCGTAGTCGGCGGCGATCTCGACCAGGTCGTCGGCCTCGCCGAAAGCGGCGAGGAACTCGCGGCGGTCGGGCTCTTCGCCTTCGCGCCGGCGCGCGAGCAGCCGGTCGAGGCCGGCCATCGCCAAGCGCGCTTTGCGGAGATCGGCGATCCCGATAACCACGAAGGTCAACACGAACAAAAGGCTCGCGCCGAGCAGAACGGCGAAGACCGGGGCGAGCTCCGGGGCCCGGTCGGAAAGCCCCGGCGGCGCGTCGAACAAAGCCGCGACCAGGCCATCGATCGCGGCCGGCGCCCGCATGTACCCCTGATAGCCGGCGAAAGCGGAGACCGCGATCGCCAACGCAATCCAGAGCCGCATCAACACGTCGTCATCTCCGCTCGCACCCGTTCCGCCTGCGGACGGCCTTCAGAATACCGTAAAGCGGGCGGGAATCCGTCATCGTTTCGCAGCCCCCGCGACCGCCGCGTCCTGGCTGCGGGCCGCAAGCGCAAGCGCGCGGATCTCGCTCAGCGTCGCGGGGCGGCCGCCGATCTCGTTCACGAAGAAGTCGATATAGCGCGCGATTCGGTCCAGAAAGGCGTCGAGATCGCGGGGCGAGCGCACGTAAGGCGTGTGCCCCGGGGCGAGCGAGGGGCTGTGATAAGCGAGGCAAAACACGCGTTGGCCGCGCTCGAGAAGCGTTTGGGTCAGACGTCGATGCTCGGCGTGATCGACGCCTTCGGGGGTGAGCTTCATGCGTTCGAGAAGACCGAGGCGGGCGAAGATCCCAGGGAGGCGCACGGCGAGGCCCGCCGGGCGCGCGATGGCCGCATAGAGGTCCGCGCCCCAGCGCGCGCAAGCGCCGCGGAAGCCCACCGTGAGCGGCACTTCGAGAAGAGCGCCGCCGGGGCCGAACCAGTAAGGCCCGGCCCCGCAGCGGCGAAAGTCGGGGCCGCCGTCGGCGCCGAGATCGGCGCCCGGCACCACGCTGGTGTCGATGTCGTAGCCGAGCGCGGCGAGAGTCTCGGTGGTCGCGCGGCCGACGCCGTAGCGCCCGGCCTTGTAAATATGGGGGCGGACGCCGAAGCTCGTCTCGATAGCGTCGGTGAGCCGCGCGAGCTTTTCGCGTTCGAGCGCGGGCGGCAGGTTCCCGGGATAGGAGTTGGCGGGCGTGACCGGCTCGTCGTGGGGCGGGTTGACCCAAGGGTGGAGATGGGCGCCGATCTCGCACAACCCCTCGTCGAGGAGCTCGCGCAAAGGGCCGACCGCGCGCGGTTGGGTCGCCACCGGGTAATCGACCACGTAGACCGGACGCAGACCGTAAGGCTCGAAGACGCGATGGGCGCGGCGCTGGTGGCGGACGGTGGCGACCGCGGTGTTTTCGCGGGCGAGCGGCCGCGACCAGTCGAACTCCTCTTCGGTGTCGACGACGACGACGAGCCTCGGCGGCTCGTCGGGCGGAAGGTCGGCGGGCGTCCAGGTCTCGGGCTCGAGCATCACGGTCCTTGCAAGCGCGGACGGGCATTGTAGAGGATCGCGGGAACGGGTTAACAGCGCATGTGCG
>CAYYWV010000050.1:0-19771 GCA_964475385.1 uncultured Alphaproteobacteria bacterium
CCGCTTTCGAGCCAGGCGGCGATCGCGCGCACGTCGGGCGCGGCGAGGATGTCGTCGATCTCGGGGTTCGGCTCGACCGTCAGCGAGGCCGCAGCGTCGCGTCCGTAGCGGAAGCGCACGCAGCGGGCGGCGACTGGCCGGGCGCGCAGCAACGCCCAGGCGTAGCGTCGCGCAAGCTCGGTCTTCTCGGGCGACAGCGGCGCGAGCTCGCCCAGCCGGTCGAGGCGCGCGAGATAGTCCTCGGGCGTCTCGGGATCGACGGTGAAGCCCCTGCGATCGTAGCGCCCGGTGCCGGCTGTGATCGTCGGAATCCCGAAGCAGGCGGCCTCCAGCCCCACGGTGCCGCGCACCGTCAGGCAATAGTCCATCACCCCGAACAGCGAGAAGGTCGAGACCGGATGGTCGGCGGCCATGACCGTGATGTGCGCGGGCGTCTCGCCCAGCGCCTCGCGCAGCGCGACCGTCTCGGACGGCTCGCCCGCATAGCCGTCGCGTCGGCTCTTGACCAGGTTGGCGGGGTGGACCTTGACGATCCAGTTGAGGGACTCGTTGCGCGCCGCCGCCGTCACCGCGGCCTTGAACCAGGCCTCGTAGGTGCCGAACAGATCGCGCCCCCAGAAGAAGGTCGCGTCCCAGAACAGATGGGCGAAGATCGCCGCCGTCTTCTTGTTCGGGTCGAGCCCGAGCGCGGCGCGCGTCTCGGCGCGGTCGAGAATCCTGCGGTCGCGCTGGGTGCCGACCTCGTCGTACCAGGCGCCCGTGCGGTAGGCGTCGGCGAGCTCGTCGTAAAGCGCGCGCCAATGCGCTTCCGACCAGGGCATCGCCCGGACCGCCTCCCAGCTTTCCTCAGACAGCGAGGCCGGGTGCTGGTCGCGGTTGCCGGGATGGTAGCGCTTGAGCATCAGGAGCCCGCTGCGGTGCGCCGTGTTCAGGGTGGTCGCCTGGGCCCCGGCGGCGAGCGCGGCGTCGAACAGCTCGCCGTCGGGCGTGTAGCCGCGATCGTAGAAGCAGACGAGATCGGGTCGAGCGGCGGCGACCAGCCGGGTCTGGGCCTCGGCGTAGGCCACGGAACGGCGGGCGTAGGCGCGGAACGCGGCGGCGGTCGCGGGATCGTCGAGCGGGATGTCGCCGCGGCGCGTCCGCCGCATCAGGGTCGAGAGCGCGTACTTGCCCACCGCGCATCCGCGATGGCGAAGCGCGAGCGCGTCATCGAGCGTCGCCACCGCCTCGATCGCGGCCAGGGCCTCGCCGGGAACGGCGCGGCGGAGAAAGTCCTCGGTGTAGACGAACTCCTCGACGCCGAGCGCCGCGTACAGGCGCGCCATCGCCGGGGACGGCGCGGGCAGGACGGCGGCGATTCGATGGCCCGAGGCGCGCAGGCCCGCGATCAGCGGAAGCTGGAACAGGGCGAAGTCGGGGCTCGTCTGGCCGACGAGCAGCGCGCGCCGGGTCTGCGGGCATTCGCAAAGCCGCGCGGCGGGCCGCGTCGCAAACCCCGCCAGAGCTCTGGCGCACGCCTCTTCGAGCCGCGCTTGCTCGGCGCGCCAGGCGGCGGACAGGCGACGCCGGCCCAAACGCAGGGGCTTCAGAAGCCCGCAATCGAGCAGCGCGTCGTGGAGGCGGTCACGCGGTTCCGCCAACGTCTCCTCCCGCCTTCGCCATGAGGGCCTCGGCGACGGCGAAATCGATCTCATCGTTGATGTCGAGCGCCTCGGCCTCGGGCACCACGACGGCGCGCCAGTCCTCGGCGACGAGGCTGCCGGTGCGGCGCAGGAAGTCGCAGCGCGCGATGTAGACCGTGCTGCTTTCGACGAAGAACGGCGCGCGGTCCTGGCGGCGGCGCGGCGCGTTCGGGACCAGCGGGCGGAACACCCCGTCCTCGAGCCGCCCGATGTTGGCCCGGGTTTCGACCACGGTCATGAGGGAGCGGGCGTCGTCGGCGACGATCCGCTCCATGCAACGGCGAATGGTCGCGGGGCTGCGCAAGGGCGAGGTCGGCTCGAGCACCATGACGTAATCGAAGCGCTCGCCGGCCGCCTCCAGCGTCTCGATGGCGTGGAGAAGCGCCGCCTCGGTGCGCGCGTCGTCGGTCGCGAGCGCCGCCGGGCGATCGACCACCGCGAAGCCGGCGGCCCGGGCGACGGCGGCGATGTCCGCGTCGTCGGTCGAGACCACGGCGCGGTCGATCTCGGGCGCGGCTGCGATCTGGTCGAGGGTGTAAAGGAGAAGCGGCCGCCCCGCGAGCGGCCGGATGTTCTTGCGGGGCACCGACTTCGAGCCGCCCCGGGCGGGCACCACGGCGAGAAAGCGACGCTCCGCAATCATGCTCAGAACCGATTGGCCCAATCGTCGTGAATCTCGGGCGCGGCCGCGATCCGCCTGATCCCTTCGGCCAGGGTCACCTTAGGCGCGTAGCCGAGCTCGGTCTCGGCTCGGGTCGTGTCGCAGTAACGCTCGAAGATCTCGCGCGCGCGCTCGCGGTCCGAGCGGTCGAAGGCGACCAGCTCGACCGAAAGCCCCTGGTCGGGGGCGAGGGTGTCGATCACGAGCTGCGCCGCCTCGCGCATGGCGTAGACCTCGGACGAGTTGCCGATGTTATAGACCCGGTTGCGCGCGATCGGATTTTCGAGCACCGCGCGCACCCCGTCCACCGCATCGGTCACATGGCAGAACGAGCGCTTCTGCCAGCCGTCGCCGTAGACCACCGGGTTGCGGCCGTCGAGCACCCGCTTGACGAAGCGCGAAAGCACGAACTGGGCGACCTGGCCCTCGCCGTAGGTGTTGAAGAAACGGATGATTGTGTAGCCGAGATCGGGGTTGAGCTGGGCGTAGCCCTTGACCAGCTCTTCCGCCGCGAGCTTCGAGACGGCGTAGACCGTCTTGCCCTTGGTCTCGACGTCCTCGGTCACCGGGTTGCGGGTTGGCTCGCCATAGACCTCGGACGACGAGGCGAGGACGATCTGTCCGATCCGGTTCTGGGCGCAGGCGTTGAGCACGTTGTCGGTGCCGTTGACGTTGATGTCCATGCACAGAAGCCGATTGTCCTCGGTCCGCTTGACGCCGAGCATGGCGGCGAGATGAACCACCGCGTCCGTTCCTTTGGCGGCGATCGCGATCGACCAGCGGTCCATGATGGTGCCGACCCGGACCTCGAAATCGCCGAGGGCGTGCAGCCGCCGCACCTCGTCCTCACGGCGCAGGAACTGCTCGGCGAGGTCGAAGCAGCGCACCGCATGGCCGTGGCGCAGAAGGTTCTCGGCGAGCGCAAGGCCGATCATGCCGCCGCCCCCGGTAATCAGGATTTTCTTCGTCATGCGATCAACAAGCCGTTGGTTCCAGGTCAAAGCGCGGCTGCGGCAAGGCTCAGAACGTCGTCTCCTTGTCCATCAGGCGGCGGTCGAGGGCGATCTCGGAAAGGATGCGGCAGATCCGCGGGCCGCTGCGCCCGTCGCCGTAAGGATTGACGGCGCGCGCGCAGGCGGCGCGGAAGTCGGGATCGTGAAGCGCCTTTTCGAGGGTCGCGGCGATGGCCTCGCGCTCGGGCGGACAATTGAGGATGTTGCTCGCCTGGGGCCGGCCGCGCTGGCGGTTGCCGACGTTGACCACCGGAACCTTGAACGAGGGCGCTTCGAGAATGCCGCTCGACGAGTTGCCGACCAGCGCGCGCGCGTTCTTGAGAAGCGCGAGATAGTCGTCGCGCTCGAGGTTGGCGACCGCGCGCACGCGCGGATGCGCCCGATAGCGCGCGATCAACGCCACGATGTCGCGATAACCGAGATCGCTGTTGGGGTAGATCCAGACCACCGGAAGGCCGGTTTCCAAGCAGGCCTCGATCGACGCCTCCATCTGGCGGGCGGCCTCGTCGCGCTCGGCCATCACCGGGTGCTGGACGAGCAGGACATAGGGCGCGGCGAGGTCGATCTCGCCCCCTTCGACGGCGAGCCGGCGCGGCGGAAACGGCCGGTCCATGTCGTCGAGCTGGGGCGCGCCGACGTTGAAGATGCGGAAGTCCTGCTCGCCGAGACGGCGCAGGCGCTCGGCCGAATCGTCGCAGGAGGCGAAGTGGATGTGGGCGAGCTTGGCGATCGCGTAGCGGGCGGCGTCGTCGATATGGCCCGACTTGTCGCCGGCCTGGATGTGGGCGATGGGCAGGCCCATGTAGGCGGCGGCGACGCAAAGGGTCAGGGTCTCGGCCCGGTCGCCCGAAAGCAGCACGATGTCGGGGGCGATGCGCTCCATCGCCTCGGCGAAGCCCGCCATCGCCTCGCCCATGGCGCGCGACCAGGCCCCGGCGCCGTCCCCCGAGGGCGCGAGCGGCACCCGCGCCGTCATCGGAAAGCCGTCGCGCTCGATCAGCGCGACGCTGTTGCCCATCTCCTCCATCAGGTGCATCCCGGTCACCAGGGTTGCGAGCTCGAGCTCGGGGAAGTCGCGCATCGCCCGCATGACGTTGCGCGAGTAGCCGTAGGTCGCCCGCGATTCGAGCGAGACCAGGATGCGCCTTCGCGCCGCCATCAGGCGAGCTCGCGCCACAAAATCTGGCGGTCGGGGGCGATGTCGGTCGCGGCGGTCCGGCCGATGACCTCGTCGAGATGCTTGGCCGCGATCGCGCCCTCGCCGGGGCTCGGCCGTTTAACGGCGACCATCTCGGCGGTGATTACGGTTCCGGCGGGGATCGGCGCGACCGAGACCACCGATTCGCGCGCCCAGCTCACGATCTCGCGCTCTTCGGGGAAGATTTCGCGTCGGTCGCCGCGCGCTTCCCAGACCGCGCGGCAGCCCTTGACGAGCTCGGCGAGCGCGGGCGGCTCGATCGAGGACTTGTGGTCCGGGCCGGGCTGCGTGCGGTCGAGGGAGAAGTGCTTCTCGATGATGCACGCGCCGAGCGCGATCGCGCCGAGCGCGGTGTAGATGCCGACGCTGTGGTCCGACAGCCCGACCGGCACGCCGTAGCGCTCGCGGTACATCGGAATGACGCCGAGGTTCACCCGATCGTAAGGGCAGGGGTAGGCCGAGACGCAGTGGGTCAGCGCGAAGGCCGCCCCCGCCTCTTTGAGCACCGCCACCGTCTCGTCGACCTCGCCGAGCTCGGTCATCCCGGTCGAGACGATCATCGGCTTGCCCTTGGCGGCGATGTGGCGCTGGAGCGGGTGGTTGGTGCACTCGCCCGAGCCGACCTTGTAGACCTCGACGCCGAGCCGGTCCGCAAGCAGGTCGGCGGACGCCTTCGAGAACGGCGTGCACAGATAGTCGATGCCGATCGATTCGCAGAGCGCCTTGAGCTCCAAGTGCTCCTCGACCGAAAGGTTGGTCCGCGCGAGCGTGTCGTAGAGCGGCTCGTCGAAGTTGGCGGATTGCGGGGCCTCGCGCAGCATCTCGTCGTCGAGGACGTGCATCTGGAACTTGATGGCGTCGCAGCCCGCGGCCCGGGCGTGGAACACCATCTCGCGGGCGATGTCGATACGGCCTTCGTGGTTGATGCAGGCCTCGGCGATGACGTAAGGGGGATGGTCCTCGCCGACCGGCCGGCCGTTGATGGCGATGCTTGGGTTCACTCCGCTTGTCCTCCATCCGCTGCGCCCGCCGGCGGGCTCGCCGGCCCGGCGCGTGTTCCGAGGGCGCGCCACACATACCATCTGCGGCGCAGATACCAAAGCGCCGCGCGCGCCCGGCCCGCCGCGCCCCGGGCGTTGCGGAAGTCCCAGCGGTCGGGCGGGAGCCAAGCGTATCTTAATGCGGCGGGATCGGGCCTGGGCAGTTTCTCGAAGTAGCCGAGGGCGCGCGCGCGATCATAGGTCCGGGCGACGATGAAGGCGCGCTCGCGCGGGCTGACCACCTCGTCGTAGGCGAAGGCCCCGGCCATGTCGGGAACCACCGCGCGCGGGGTCTCCACGCCGGGCTCGCTCGGATACGAGAGCATGGCCTCGGGGCGAAGGCCGCCGAGGACCGTCTGCTCGCAAGGCGCGCGCGGCGGCGCGAGGTCGAGCCACCGGCACAAACCCTCGATCGTCGCGGCCGGATCGCGGACGAGATCCTCGTAGCGGACCAGGCGGTGGCGGGGCGAGTTGGCGAACCGCGCGATCGCCTCGGCGTGGGGCAGCCAGCGCCGGTCGATCATGGTGCGCAGGCTGTCGCCGCCGAGATACCAGTCGGGCAATCGCTTGCGGACGATCAGCGTGCGCTTCGCCGAGGCCCAGGTCGCCACCGGGTCGCGGACGAGATGGATGAACCGCATATCCGCGAAGCGGTCGTGATAAGCGGCGACATACGGGGTTTCGATGGTCTTGAACAGAGCGGCGTCGAGGGGGCCGTCTCCGAACAGCCATCGTCCGGCGGCGGCGAGAAAAGCGGGCGGGAAATCCTCGACCCGCCACGCCTTCGGGCCGCGCAAGCTGTCCTCGGGCGCGGGGCCGGCCGGCGAAAAGCCGGTCTGGTCGAGCGCCGTGTTCCGAATCTCCTCCCAGTGGCCGGCGTAGAAGCGCAGCAGCCGCTCGGCCGGAACCGCGCCGTCGAGCCGGCGAAGCGGCGCGGCCCGCGCGTTCTGGATCGTCTCGCGACGGACCCAGTCGCGCGCCGCGAGATCGTCGAAGGCGCTCAGAAAGTTGCACTCGGGGACATGAACATAGAGCCCGGGCGCGCCGTCGAGCAGGCGGCACAGCAGAGTCGAGCCGTTGCGCCCGGTTCCGAAGACCGCGATCATGCGAAGGCGCGACGGCACCGGTCTTCCCTTACGCTCTGGGGCGGGCGAGGGCATGGCGGAGCTGGCCGCCCATGTCGCGCAGCACATGCCGCGCGGCGGCGGCGAGGATGGCGAGAAAACCCGCGAGCGCCGCGACGCGCAGGCCGAAGCCCGCGCCCGCGGCCTCCGCGAAGGCGATCGCGAGCGCGGTCAGCGCCAGGCCGAACAGGGGCCAGCCGTCCTGCCAGGGCGTGGCGCGGTCGCGGCGGGCGCCGATCTGAAAGGCGATCCTCACGACCAGCGCCTGGACATACAGGGCGGCGACCGCGCCCGCGATGCCGAACGGGGGCGCCAGGGCGAGCAGGGCGGCCAGGGCCGCGAGCGCGGCCAGGATTCTGACGGCGGCGATGAAATTCCCGCGGCCGAAAGCGAACAGGGTTCCCTGCTGGGGCCGGCCGCTCAACTGCACCAGGGGCAGGGCGAGAAGCGCCGCGGCGTAGGGCGCGGCCTCGGTGAACTTGCCGTGGGTGAACAGCTCCAGAAAGTCGCGGCCGATCAGGGCGAAGCCTATGGCCAGCGCGGCGATCCCGACATAGACCACGCGCCAGACGCGGCGCGTGCGCGGGAACGGCGAGGCGGTCTCGCGCGCTTCGGCCAGGGTGTCGGGCCAGACGGCGCGCGACGCCGGCTTGACGCCCAGGTTGGCGTAGGCCTGGTACTGCTGGGCGTGGGTGTAGAGGCCGAGGTTGTGCAGGCCGATCTGGGCCGAAAGCCAGGTGCGCTCGAATACCCGGAGCACGCTGTCGATTCCGTTCGAGAGCGCGAGCCAGCCGCCAAGCCGCAGGGCCTCTTTGACCAGGCCGGGCTCGATCCGGGCGCCGAGATAGGGCCGCAGCAGAACCAGCGCGCCGACGAGGCCGACGGCGCTGCCCACCGCAAGGCCGACGAACAGCGCCAGAACCCCAAGATTGAGAAGAAACAACGCGGCGAGCGTCGCCGCGGGACCGATGAGCGCCTGGGCGACGACGACCGCGGCGTACAGGCCGGCCGCGCCCGAGACGGTCGCCACATCGACCGCGAGCGACCACAGGCTCGCCATCACCATGGCGGCGGCGGCAAGGATCACGGCCGACAAGGGAATATCGCGCGAGGTCTCCCAGTTGGGCGCGAGAAACGCCCATCCGGCGACGAACAGAAACGCAAACGCCGCGCTCGCGGCCAACACCACGACGAAAAGGGTCGTGACCAGGGTCTGTCGTTCTTCGCCGTCCGCAGGCCCGAAGCGGTGGGACAGCAGAAAGGTCGAGCCCATCAGGCTCAGGATCGAGCCCACGGTGGTGTAGGAGACCACGAGCGCGAAGACCGCGTAGTCGGCCGGCCCCAAAATCAGGGTCGTGAGCGGCAGGGTCAGAAACGACAGCCCGGCCTGAAGCGCGCCCGGCGCGAAGAAGAGAACGAAG
This sequence comes from uncultured Alphaproteobacteria bacterium, assembly GCA_964475385.1. Lineage (GTDB taxonomy): Bacteria > Pseudomonadota > Alphaproteobacteria > JAAXGF01 > JAAXGF01 > CAYYWV01. The sequence continues at coordinate 8,140 of CAYYWV010000050.1, forward strand.
CGCTTGCGAAAGCTCCCGGCGGCGGTCATGGCGCGGCCTTCCGTCTTGCGGCGAGCGCCGCGTCGATCCGCGCGCGCAAATCGGCCACCACCGCGGGCGCGGTGAACCAGCGGCGGAAGGTCTCGAACCCGGCCTCGCCCAGCCGGCGGCGAAGCGCGCGGTCGGCGGCGGCCTCGGCGACGAGATCGGCGATCTCGTCGGCGTCGCGGCCGAGAAGCGCGTTCTCGCGGTGCTTCATCTCGGGCAACGACAGCGCCGCGTCGCGGTGCGCCACGATGCAACCGCCCAAGGACCAGACGTGCAGGTAGCGCGACTGGTTGACCTTATAACGGGTCGCGTTGTTGAGGCACAGGAAAACCGGCGCCGCCAAAAGCGCCGCGTCGATGTCGTCGACGAAGCCGAGGTTGCGCACCTCGGGCCGCGCGAGCGGGGCGGCGATGTCGTCCGGAAGCCGCCCGCCGCCCAGAAGATGGACCTCATAGGCCCGCCCGCCCATGGCCCGGCGCAAGGCGTCGAGAAAATGCGCCCCCATGTACTGGAGCGCGAGCGCATTCCCGGTCGATGTCTGCTGGCCGACATTGCCGATGATGATCGCGGGATCGTCGCGCTCGGCCGCCTCGCGCCGCGCCCGCCAGTCGTCGCCGAAGCGATCGACATAGACCATGCGGCAGTAGAACGCGCCCGCCACCCCGTGCGCGCGGTAGTACTCGGCGTCGTTCGCCGCGACCTCGCCGAACAGGTCGTAGCGCCGCATCTCGCCGAGATGCAGGCGCTCGAAATGGCGTTGGCGGATGGCCATCAGGGCCGCGCGCAACGGGTCGGGACGCGGGAGGAACGGGGGCGCGGAGCGCACGGCGCGGTTCTTCGGGTCGGGGTTGCCGTAATAGGCGACCTTGAGCGCCGGGGCCTCGGCGAAGACCTGGGCGGTCATCTCCGACCAGGGCACGAACACCGCATCCGCGCCCGCCTCGCGGACCAGCGCGTTCGCCTGCGCGCGGATGCGGGTCTCGGGGAAGTAGTCGTCGAGCCGCGGCCGCAGGACCGAGCCGATCCGGCGCGTCCGCGCGGGCGGCGCGGGCACGACCAGCGGCGGCAGCGCCTCGACGCCGATCTCGGCGAGGTCGCGGCGCGCCGCCGCCTCGTCCGCCGCCCTGTCCGGCCAGTCCGCGCGCGGGGTGCAGACGAAGGCGACCGCGCAGTCGCGCGCGGCCGCGAAGGCGCGGATCAGCTCGAAGACGACGATATTGGCCGAAAGCCGCGTATGGCCCCGATGAGGCCAGTTCTGGGCGGCGACGAGGAGCTTCATCGCAACGTCAAGACTGGCTCGCCCCACTCATGTGTGTGCGTTTCCATACCCTTCCTGTCCCGAACCCTAAAGCTCGACAACTGCCGACGCATGCCTGAATCGCCCCCCCGACAACTCATCGTGAAACGGCGTTGGGTCGAGGCGAGGAGACGCGCCGAAATCATAAGCTTCGAAGCGGGTTTCCGGATGTTGTTTCGATTGCAACAGGTTGACGCTTTGGATCATTCCGCCTGGCGCGAGCCTTTCCCTGAAAAGCGTCAGATAGGCGTTGACGGTTCCGATCTCCATTTCTTGAAAGGAGGCCATGTTGAATGCGAAATCGAATCCATGGCCGGGATCTTGGAAGGGGAGCAAAAATCGAACGCTTGCCTCTCGGTTCTGATGGGGAAGTGCAACGTCGATCTCCCCAGCGAGAGCTCGAATCAAGCAATAGGCCACGGGAATTGTTTCCGGCAGATCAATCACAACCGAGCGAAGCGTCGGGTTCAACAGGTGGCGAAAGAGGATATGAACCCCGGCGCCGGCGCCGACCTCCAACATGCGTTTCGGTGCCACATTGCCGAGGATCACGGCCTCGGCAGTGCGGAAGTAGACCACCGGGTGAGCTTCGGCCAAGGGCACGTGAGTAGCCGGTATCCGATAATCGGGATAGTGCCGCTTGAATATCGTCGGGTAGTCCGGGAGCTTCGGCCGGCGCTGGAACGGCAGGCGGACGCGCTCCTGCCAGCTCACATACTGCGAAACACTGAAATTATGGCCACTTTGAACGAGAACGCCACCGGTCGAAAATCCGATAAACGTTTTGTGCGCCCAATCGCGCCATGTCGATGACGGGCCATAGACGCTATCGGCCAGACGTTCGACGACCCGCTCCTCTGCGAGAAAGCGGAAATAGTCGAGAAGGTCGGAGAATTCATGCAAATCACCCCGGAAATAGGTCTGGAACATGCCGTCTGCTGGGGAGCATATCTTAATGGCCATCTAACCGTTCTCCATATAATAATAGAGACCACAATTCTATGTGGTGATAAGACAACAAATCGCTTTGATGTATTTGCCATTTTCCCCAGTCCGCGCGCGGGGTGCAGACGAAGGCGACCGCGCAGTCGCGCGCGGCCGCGAAGGCGCGGATCAGCTCGAAGACGACGATATTGGCCGAAAGCCGCGTATGGCCCCGATGAGGCCAGTTCTGGGCGGCGACGAGGAGCTTCATTCCGAGGGCCGGTCGCCGTTATCCGTGCTTGAGCCGGTGTAAACGAAGGCCTTTTGAAGGCCCGTCGCATAGAACGCCTCGAAATGCAGGTCGGGGTTGGCGGCGCGGAACTCGGCCCAAGCGCGGCGTTCGCCCTTGTTGGGGTCGGCGCGAAAGCAGTTCCAGTCGTCGAAAACGATGATCGTTCCCGGTTGCAGAAAATCCTTGCAAAAGCCGAGCACCGGCACGGTCGAGTGGTAGAGATCGCAATCGACATAGATGACCGCCGCCTTGCGCCCTGCGAGCCGCCGGCGCGTCTCTTCGCCGAGGCTCTTGTCGTAGAACCCCTTGATCGTGATCAGGCGGTCGGCGGGGATGCCGTGGTCGCGGCACAGCTTGCGGAACCGCTCCTCCGAGGTCGCGAGCTTGCCCTTCTCCCAGATGTCCTGGCGGTCGATGTCCTCGATCTCGGGCAGGCCCTCGAAGGAATCGAAGGCCACGTAACGCCAGTCGAACAAGTGATGAAAACAGTCGTAGGCCATGCGCATGGTGTTGGCCTCGTGACAGCCGAACTCGAAATAGTACCCGTCGATCGGACGGTTGATATGGGCGAAATGGGCGATCTCGAGAAACATTCGCCGCCGCTGCTCGAGGCCGTGGGCGGTGTAAACGTCGCGGACCCAGCGCCGCGCCGCCCGCCGCTCGGGCGCAAGGAGGTCGTAGAGCTTGTTGAACGCGGAAACCAACAAGCTCTTGGGCGTTCCGTTCGCGCGCCCTGTTTTCCTTTCTCCGCGGCCGGTCTCGTCTGACTGCGCCATCGTTCCTCGCCTTTAAGCGTTGTTTGCGCGGAGCATCAAGCCGCCGAGGCGCGTTGCGCAAGCGCCTCCTGAACGGCCAGGGCGTCGGCAAGCGTGGGAAGGTCTTGGACCTCCCCGCCGCGGGCCGCCTTTGCGAAGGCGCTGAGCAGGCCGACGGTGGCGCGCACGCGGCTGTCGTCCTTCCGCCCCGCCGCTCCTTTTTCGAAGCCGAGCGCATGGGACGCGCCGTCGCTTTCCTGAAGGATCAGCGTCGTATCCTCGGGCCCGAACGGGGGGCGGAACCAGAGCGTGAGCGCGCCCTGCTCTCCGCGGGCGACGATCCGGTGGCCGAGCGCCGGCGCGGCCAGGTTCGAGACCCGCAGGCTCGCCACCGGTCCGTCGCCAAGGCGGACGATCAGGTCGCAGCGGTCGGGCGCGGTGACCGGACGGCGCGTCCCGTCGTCGGCCTCGCGCGCGGGCGCGAGCACGGTCTCGGCGCGGCCGAGGACGCGCGGCTCCGCGCCCGCGATCCAGCGCAGGTAGTCGAGCGCGTGGCTCGCGAAATTCAGGGTCGCGCCGCCGCCGAGCGCGGCGTCGTTGCGCCAGCTCCAGCGGCGGCTGCGGGCCTCGGGCGCGGCGGTCAGCCAGTCGATCTCGAACGCCTCGACCCGGCCCACGGCCCCGCGGGCGAGGGCTGCGCGAAAGGCGGCGAGCGCGGGCTCGAAACGGAACTGGAAGCCGACCGCGTGAACCACGCCCGCGCCCTCGCAGGCCGCGATCATCGCTTTCGTCTCGGCGGCATTGAGCCCCGCGGGCTTCTCGCACAGGACGGCCTTGCCCGCTTGGGCCGCGGCGACCACCGCCTCGCGCTGGACCGCGGGCGGAAGCGCGACGACCACCGCATCGACGTCGTCGCGGACGACGGCCGCGCGCCAGTCCGCCATGCGCTCGACGCCGCAGGCCCCCGGGTCGCTCCGGGCCGCGATGACGACCGGCTCGACGCCCGCCGCCGCGCGCGCCGCGGGCAGATGGACCCGCGCCCCGTGTCCGCCCCCAAGGATGGCGAGCCGCAGCATCGCGCGGGCCGGGTCAGTCCACGATCCGGGGCTCGGGCAACGGCATGATGAACTTCCCCCGATAGCCCTTGCGGCGCAAGAGCGCCATCAGCTCCTCGCCCACATGCCACGACAGCATCAGCGCGTAAGGCGGCTGGTCCTCGAACAACGCCTTCTCGTCCACCACGGGGATTCGGGTGCCGGGGATGTACTTGCCGATCTTGTGCGAGGTCGGCACCTCCATGACCATCTCGACCAGGCCGTCGTCGATGCCGACGTAGTTGATCAGCGTGCTCGCCCGCGACGGCGCGCCGATGCCGTAGACCCGCTCGCCGCGCGCCTTGATCGGCGCGAGCAGGCGGTGGAGCTCGAGCTTCGACTGCACGACCCGGCGGCGGAAGTCGGCGAAGGCCGAGCCGTCCGTAATGCCGGCCGCGCGCTCGGCGTCCAGCATGGCGGCGACGCTGTCGCGAACCGGGCGCGCGCCCGCGCGGGCGGCGTAGACCCGGATCGAACCGCCGTGGGTCGGAATCCGCTTGGCGTGGAAGACCGCGAGCCCGTGATCGGCGAGCAGCCGCGCCATCGCCCCCAGATGGTAGTAGCGCAGATGCTCGTGATAGATGGTGTCGTACTGGAGGGTCTCGACCAGCGAGGCGAGATAGTGGGATTCGTTGACGAACACCCCGTCCTCGGCGAGAAGCTCCACGATCCCCTCGACCACCGCGTGGGGGTCGTGGATATGGGCGAAGACATTGGCCGCCGTGATCAGCTTCGCCTCGCCGTACGCGGCCTTCACCCGCGCGACCGTCTCGGCGTCGAAGTAGGCGGTGATCGTCTCGATCCCGTTCTTGCGCGCGACCTCGCCGGCCTGCGAGGGTTCGATCCCGAGCGCGCGGAAGCCCGCTTCCTTGAAGTTGCCGAGAAGGGTGCCGTCGTTCGATCCGATGTCGATCACCAGATCGCCGGCCTTAAGCCCGACCAGCGGCGTCGCCTCGCGACACAGCTCGGCGAAGTTCTCGCGCAAGATCCGGGTGGTGCCCGAAAGATAAGGGTAGGAGTAGGGGAACAGCACCTCGGCGTCGACCGCGAGCCCGATCTGCGCATGGCCGCAGGCCCCGCAACGCAAGAGCTCGAGCGGAAAGGCGGGCTGCTCCTCGGGCGCCGCGCCGATCGGCGGCATGGTGTTGACCGGCGGGATGTAGCCCAGGAACAGGATCGATTCGAGCGCGCCTGCGCCGCAGATCTGGCAGGCGGTGATCGGACGGGACGAGGCGACGTAAGGGGCCATGGCGGTGCTCAGGCTTTCGCGTTGTTCGACGGCGCGCCGGGGCGGAGATGGGCGTTGGCCGTGTACCATTCGACCATTCCGGGAAGGCCCGCATCAAGGTCGATCCGCGGCCGGTAGCCGAGCGCCTGGACCTTCGCGATGTCGGGGACGCGGCGCAGGACGCCGCCCGCGGCCGGCGCGCCGGGCACGATCTCGGCCTCGCGGCCGAAGCAGGCGACCACCTTGCGCGCGAGCGCGCCGATCGTGACCTCGGCCGGGTTGCCGATATGATAGATCTCGAGGTGCCGGCCGCGCTCGAGCACCCGCGCGACGCCGTCGATCAGGTCGTCGATATGGACGAAGGCGCGGGTCTGGCGGCCGTCGCCCTGGATCGGAAAGCGGACCCGCGGGGCGGCGTCGGCGGCGCAGATCTCGCGCGCCCGCAGGATGAACTGGGGGATCACGTGCTCCCAGCCCATGTCGGGGCCATAGACGTTGTGGGGCCGGAAGATCGTGACCCGCTCGAACAATTCGCGCCCGTAGTTGATGGCGATCAGCTCGCTCGCGATCTTGCCGCCGCCGTAGGAGTAGCGCGGGTTGCGCACGTCGGGCACCGACAAGGGCGCGGTCTCGTCGGTCGGCACCTTGGGCGGGGTCTGATAGGCCTCGGCGCTCGAGGCCAGGCACAACTCGCCGATGCCGTTCGCCCGGCAGGCGTCGACGACCGCGAGCATCCCGCGGATCGCCACATCGAGCACCAGCATCGGCTGGCTGTAGAAGAACGCGGTGCCGTTGACGGCGGCGAGATGGACCACCGCCTCCATGCCCTTCGCGGCGCGGGCGACGGCGTCCGCATCGCGCACGTCGGCCTCGATCAGCTCGACGTCGCCGGCGACGTCGGCGAGCCGGCGCGCGGCGCCGCGGAAGTTGTTGTCGAGCGCCCGGACCCGGTGCCCGTCGGCCACCAGCCGGCGCACCAGCGCCGCCCCGATGAAGCCGGTCCCCCCGGTGACGAGATAGCGGGTCACGGGGCGTTCTCCTCCGCCCGCTCGGCGACGCCGAGGGCGAGATAGCGCACGCCTTCGGCGAGGTCGAGATCGCGGCCGGTGAAGTTGTTCCAGAAGTCGTAAATCGCGCCCGGCCGCGCCATCGCCGCGGAGAGTTGGGTCAAGGCCATGTCGGCGAAGCAGGGATGGTTGTTGGCGATGACCACGAGATGCGCGCCCTCGAACGCGGCGGCGAGATCGGCGACCGGTTCGATGGCGAAGGCCTCGCGAATCGCTTCCGCCCCCACCATCGGATCAAAGCCGCGAAACGCCGCGCCCGGAAAGGCCGCGCGCAGGGCGGCGAGGATCGGCAGCGCCATGGTGCCGCGCAAATCGTCGGTCGCGGGGCGGCCCTTGAAGGCGAGCCCGGCGAGCGTGATCCGCATGTCTTCCGGCGGCCCGCCGCGGGCGTCGAAATGGGCCTTGACGCGCGCGACCGCCTCGGCCGGCTGGCGCTCGTTGACGCGGCGCGCGGCCATGATGATCTCGGGTTCGAGGCCGAACGGCTCCAGGCCCTCGGCCAGGATGTAGGAGTCCTTCTCCAGGCACGGCCCGCCCACCGGCCCCGGCAGCGGCAGGTCGGTGCGCGGATAGCCGAGCTTGCCGGCCTCGATCACCTCGACCGCCGAGATCCCGAGCGCCTCGCTCAGCCGCGCGACCTCGTTGGCGAGCGCGAAGCCGACGTCGCGCGAGGCGTTGTCGATGAGCTTGATCATCTCGGCGGTCTCGAGGTCCGAGACCTGGACCACCGTGGGCGTGATGTGCTGGAAAAGCTGGGCCGCGCGAATCCGCGCCCGCCGGTCGCGGCCGCCGACGATCTGGGGCAGGCGTCTGAGCTCTTCGAGCGCGCGGCCTTCGAGCGTGCGCTCGGGGCAGAACACCAGGTCGTAATCGACCCCGGCCTTATCGAGGATCGGCTTGACGATATGGCGCGTCACGCCGGGCCGGACGGTCGAGCGCATGATCACCATGTCGCCCGCCTTGAGCGCCGCCGCGATCTCGCGGGTGACGTTCACGACCGCATCGAGCTTCACCCGCCGGTCGGGGCCGATGGGCGTGCCGACGGTGTTGATGAACACGCGGACGTCGATGTTCTCGGGCACATGCTTGAAGAAGGCGAAAGCGCCCTTGCGAACCTGGGCGGCGAGCCGGTCGGCGAGCCGCGGCTCGTAGAAGTGCGGGCGGCCTTCGCGCAGGCCTTCGAGCACGTCGTCGCGGATCTCGACGCCGACGATCCGAAACCCGGCCTCGGCCATCACGGTGGCGAGCGTCAGCCCCACATAGCCGAGCCCCAGGATGCAGACGGACCGGTCGGCGAAGTCTTCGGGAAGTCCTAGCATGTCTCGGCGGCCTTGGGCTCAGCCCGCGCGGGGCGCGGCGGCGGCGCGTTCGATCGGAACCACGATAGAGCGAGACACAGGGTCTAAACGGCTTGCCGCCCCGAATCAAGCGGTTCGGGAGGCCCGGCTGTCGAGCGCGGGTTGCCCAAGGCGCAACGGAATCGGTCCCATGGGAGCGAAACGCGCCTAACGTCGATCCTGGAAACGGAACCAAAGCATCATCGCGTGTTGCCCAAGGCGGCGGAAGGGGGGCAAGGGGAAACGCGGGAGGGCTTCGCAGAGCGGCGCCGGCGCGCCTTGCTCGTCGCCGGCGACGCACTCGGCGAGCCGGCGTCCCGCGAGCAACGCGGTGGCGAGCCCGGTCCCGTTGTAGCCCATGGCGTAGAACACCGAGGGATCGGACTCGAGCCGGTGGATATGCGGCATGTAGTCGTAGCTGATGTTGACCCAGCCGCTCCAGTAGTAATCGACGGTGATATCGCCGAGCGCCGGGAACTTGCGCTTGAGCGCCGCGAGCAGGCGCGTCCGATCGCGCGTCTGGACGGCTGGATCGTCTCCGACCGCGCCGCGGCCGCCGAACAGGATGCGGTCGTCGGGAAGCCGCCGGTAGTAGTGACGGATCTTACGGGTGTCGACCATCACATCGGTCGAAACGAAGTTTGTTTCGGCTTTTTCCTCGGGCGTCATCGGTCGGGTGACGATGATGCTCGAAAGCACGGGCAGAGTGCGCCCGGCCACCGGCGGGAAGATCCGCTCGGTGGTGTAGCCGTTGGTGGCGATGACGAGCGTCCGGGCGCGCAGTCGGGCGCGTGGGGTGGTCAGGACGTGCCCGGCGCCGTCGCGGACCCAGCTCACGACCGGCGATGCGGTATGCACCGCCGCGCCCGCCCCGCGGGCGAGCCGCAGCAGCCCGTGCGCGAGCTTGAGCGGATGGAGCCCGAACGACCAATGCTCGCGCATGGCGCCGAAGGCTTCGGCGCTTCGGAAATGCTCGGCCGCGATGGTCTCGGCGTCGAGGAACTCGGCGTCGTCGTCGAACACCTCGCGCAAGAGCCGCTGTTTTTCTCGCAAGCCCGCGACCCGGTTCGGCCGATGAGCAAGATAGAGCCCGCCCGGCGGCGTCATGTCGCAGGCGATGCCGCCCTGCGCGATCAGCTCGCGGGTTTCGGCGATTCCCGCAAGCGCTTCGGCGAACAGGGTCCGGGCTCTCTCTACGCCCCATTTGGCGATCCAGTCGGCGAGCTCGAGCCGGCCCAGCATCGGGCGCGCGAAGCCGCCATTGCGGCCGCTGCATCCCCAGCCGCAGCGGTTGGCCTCGAGCACTACGGGCCGCCAGCCCAGAAGGCGGGCGAGGTGATAGGCGGCGCTGAGCCCGGTGTAACCGCCGCCGACGATGGCCGCATCGGCCTCGCGGTCGGCGTCGAGCGGACCGTCGTCCTCGGGCGCAGGCCCGGCGGTCGCCGCCCAGTAGCTCGGCGGATGGTCGAGGCCGGCGCCGGGGCCTTCGGCGGTGAGCGGATCGTAAGCCAAGGCGTCCTCCCGATCAGCGGTTGCGGCGTTCGAGGAAAACTTTGAGCATCGCCGCTCCTACGAGCACGACGAGGCTGACCCCGACCAAGATCGTCGAGACCGCGGCGAGCGAAGGGTCGATTTCGAGCCGGATTCCGTCCCACAGCTTCTTGGGCAGGGTGCTCATACGCGGGGTCGAAAGGAAAAGCGCGATCAGAAGCTCGTCGAACGAGACCAGAAACGCGAACAGCGCCGCCGACAGCATCCCCGGCAGCGCGAGCGGAAACGTCACCCGCCACAGCGTCTTGAACCGCCCCGCGCCGAGGTTTCGCGCCGCGTTCTCGAGCGCCGGGTCGATTCCCCGCAACGAGGCCGTCATGATGGTGATGACGAAGGGGATCGCGAGAATCGAATGCCCCATGACGAAGCCGAAGAAGGTTCCCGTCAGCCTGAGCGTCGAGAACAGCTTGAAGATCGCGATCGCCGTAACCAGCGTCGGGATGATGATCGGGAACAGAAAGAACGCGTTGAGCAGCCGCTTGCCGGGAAAGGCGCCGCGGACCAGCCCGTAGGCCGCGAAGCTGCCGATGGCGACCGAGACGATCATGGTCAGGATCGCGACATAGACGCTGGTCCAGGTCGCCTTCACCCAGCCCGGTTGCGTGAAGTACTTTTCGTACCACTGGGTCGAGAACCCGCGGGGCGGGAACTCGAGCACCGAGGTCGGTTCGAACGAGATCGGCACCACGATGAAGTTCGGCAGGATCAAGAACAGAAGCGCGAGCGCGACGAAGGCGTAGAGCAGGGCCTTCGGAAAGGTCAGGGGGCCGGAAAGGTTCATCATCGCCTCATCGTCCCTCGTAGATTCGTTCGACGCTCATCAACCGGTCGTACATTGCGTAAAGCGCGATGGTGACGGTCAGCAGGATCGTCGAGAGCGCGGCCCCGAACCCCCAGTTCAAGGTCTCCGAGATCTCAAGCTCGATGATCTGCGCCAGCATGGTGTTCTGCGGTCCGCCGAGAAGCTCGGGCGTGACGAAAAAGCCGAGGCTGATGATGAACACGAGAAGGGAGCCGGCGCCGACGCCGGGCAGGCTGAGCGGGAAGTAGACCCGCCAGAATGCGCGATACGGGCTGGCCCCGAGGTTGGCGGCGGCGTCGACGAGCTCTCGCGGTATCCCGGTCATGACCGAATAGACCGGGAGAATCATGTAGGGCAGCATGAAATGGATCATGCCGACGAGCACCGAGAACTCGTTGAACAACATCGGGATCGGCTTGTCGATGATTCCCAGCGCCAGCAGGTTCTCGTTGAACACGCCGTGCCGGCCGAGAAGCGCCATCCAGGCGAACATGCGCACCAGGATATTGGTCCAGAACGGGATTAGGACCAGCGCGAGCACCGTGACCCGCAGCCAGCCTTTGCAATGGGCCATAACGAAGGCGATCGGATAGCCGATCAACAGGCAACCGACCGTCGTGTAGGCGGAAACCAAAAGCGTTCGCCACAGGATCTTGATGTAGATCGGCCGCGTGAAGGCCCGGACGTAGTGCTCGAGCGTGAAGTTGGGGTCGAACAGGCTCTGCCACAGAAAGGCGATCAGCGGGATCACGAAGAAGAAGACCAGAACCGCGACCGCAGGCAGAAGAAAAGCGAACAGGATCAGTCGTTCCTGACGTTCGAGCCGCGCAAAAGCGGCGGCCTGTCCACCGCCAGGCGCTGTTGAAAGGGCCGCTGTCCTCATGGTCGGATCGTCGTCTGCATGTCGCGCCGCGTTTTCCGCGCGGGACGCCCGGCGGACATGCGCGGCCCGCCGGGCGCTTTCGCCCCGCTCAGCCGAGCATCCACTCCTTCCAGATGCCGACCACGCGGTTGTAGTTGGGGCCCCAGTAGTCGTAATCGCAGGGCACCTGAACGTCGGCGTAAGACGTCGGCACCTTCGCCATGCGCTCCTTGCGGACGTACTTGAACGCCTTGCGGTTGACCGGCCCATAGGTGATGTAGTCGCTGAGCCGCCAGTTGATCTCGGGCATGGTGGCCCAGGCGATGAACAGCATGGCGAGCTCCTTGTTGGGCGCGCCCTTCGGGATCACCCAGGAATCGCCCATGAGCTGGGCGC